>JBAVKA010000126.1:0-4163 GCA_049688075.1 Gammaproteobacteria bacterium | reverse complement strand
CGAAGACGCGCGGATCGAAACCGACGTCGTTGAGTGATACCAGGCGGTTGTAGCCATAAAATGCTGTATCCTCCATGCCCTTGGCCATCACCGGGGCGGTATACTGCTGGAAGCGCAGCGCAAACTGAATGATTCTGCGTTGTATGTTCGCCCTGTACTCATCTAGACGAACAAGTACCAGCATATCGTGGATGAAATCAAAAATGGCAAGGTCAGCGGCGGGCATGTGTTTCATCGCCTTTGCGATTGCCCAGTGCACATAGCGCCGGTCTTCCTCACGGATGCGCCTGGAAGTGATATAGGTGCGATATACCGGGAAACGGGCTGCCACTTCGCCGAGCGCGTAACGCAGGCCCTGATAGGTGAAGTCACGGGTGTGGCGTTCAGACCGGGCGATGTAGCTCAGCAGGTTGGCAAGCACCGTCAGTTCGCTTGAAAGTGCACTGCGGATGATCAACTTCTTGCTTTTATAGAGCAGTTCATCGAAGTCCGTCCTGTCTCTGGTATATCGCCTGTACAGCCGGTCGAACTGACGCTCCGAGCCGGGATAGACGAACAGACCGTTGAGCAGATAGGCAGCCTCGTAGCCGGTGGTGCCGGCGACAGGCCAGTCGGCGGGCAGTCGCTCATGGCTTGCGAGGATCTTCTCGACCAGTAAATAGCAGGAATCATCGGTATCGGGTGCCGGGCCATCGCTGGTCTCATCTATCAGCTTCTGCAGATTGCAGAAGTAGCCATAGGGCTCGGACAAACCATCAGGGTGATCGACGCGCAGGCCGTTTATCGCGCCGGTGGTTATGAGCTGTTGTATGAGACGATGGGTGGCCTCGAAAACCTCGCTGCTCTCCATGCGTATCCCGGCCAGTTCATTGATATCGAAGAACCGCCGGTAGTTGATCTCGTCCGAAGCGACCAGCCAGTACGCCAGCCGGTAGGCCTGGGACTCGAGCAGGTGGTGGAGCAGATCGAAGCTTTTCGGCCGGTCGGCGATGCCGTTGAAACGGGCCAGATTGTTCCGGACCAGGGCGTGGATTTCGTCTCGATTCCGGCAAAGCTCGGCTAACTGACGTTTGCATGCCGCAGATCCTTGCCGGCGTTGCTGCCGGCATGTGGCAGACAGCTCCGTGCGTCGCGGCAACGACTTGAGGTCGGCGAGGAGCGAGCGGAGCCCATCGAGGGCTTCGTGACCGGAGCCGCTTTGCTGCTCCAGGGTATTGATGCCAAGTGCAAGGATCTGTGGGTAGGTTCGGGGATCGATGGGAAACAGGTGCTCATAGTAATGAACACTGAACGAGCCGCTGTCGGGATCGTAGCCAAGGCTCAGTTCACCCTGCTCCAGCACCGTACCGTAATGGTCGCCCAGGAAGGGCAGCAGTACCTTGTTACGCAAGGCCGGGTATACGGGGTGCCAGTCGATGTCGAAATACGACGCGTAGCGGGAGGCTTCGCCGTGTTCCAGTATGTCGAGCCACCAGGCGTTGTCACTACCGCCCACGCCCATGTGGTTCGGAACGATATCCAGAAGCTGTCCCATTTGATGCCGGTGCAAGGTATCGACATAGGCGGTAAAACTGGTGGTGTCGCCGATCTCCGGGTCCATGGCATTGTGATCCACGATGTCGTAACCATGCGGACTGCCTGAGCGTGCCTTGAGAAAAGGGGAGGCGTAAACATGGGTTATGCCGAGCAGGTGCAGATAGGGGATGATCGCCGTCGCATCGGCAAAGGTAAAATCACGGTTGAACTGGATTCGGTAGGTTGCGCCCGGCTCCGGCAGCGTCTTCATGGCGAGACCTCCTTGCGCTGCAGATACCAGACCACCGACCAGGGCGGCAGCACTCCGCCGTGACCTTGTCCAGGCGCGGTGGCATGCGTGGCATAGAGGACCGGATACGGCGGGGGATCTGCCCCCGAATACGCCTGGTCCGCAAGATTGGCTATGAGAATCAGCTCGGAGCCATTGCCCAGAACCCAGTGTGCGGACAATGCCCCTGCGCCGAGTTGACTGCAGTGCCTGCCTTCGGCCGGGAGTTTGTGAAGTCGCGGATTCAGCTCGCGCTGGCGTATTGCGAGCAGTTCACGATGGAAATTGAGCCACTTACGATGCCGCGGATGGTCATGGGCGTTCCAGTCGAGTACGGCGGCCTCGAAGGTACCCCTGTCCATCGGGTCCGGAATGCGTGCGCGTGCAGAAGGATCACGGAATTGCGGAAAACGGGAAAACTCGTCGCGGCGTCCGGCAACTACCTTGTCTGCCAGGTCAGCACCGAAATCACAGAAAAAGGGAAAGGGCCGGGTGCAGCCCCATTCCTGGCCCATGAAGAGCAGCGGCGGAGAGGGGGCGAGCAGCAACAACGCCATTACGGCACGTAGTGGCGCGGGTTCGACGAGCTCGCTGATGCGCTCGCCAAAGGCCCGGTTGCCCACCTGATCATGGTTTTGCAGGAATGCCACGAAGGCGGTGGGGGGGAGATGAGTGCTGGGATCGCCCCGTGGCGCGTTCTTGCGATAGGCCGATGGTTCGCCCTGGTAGGCGAAGCCTTCGGCCAGACAGCGTGTGAGGTAGAAGACGGGATCCCTGGCATAGTCCATGTAGTAGCCGTCGGTTTCCCCGGTGAGCAGAACATGCAGGCTATGGTGGATATCGTCGTTCCACTGTGCCACATACCGTTTGGGCTGATGCGATGCGTCACTGGGCAGATAACGAGAGGCATTCTGGTCGTTCTCCAGTACCAGATGAATATGGCGCTGCTCGCCAAAGGTGCGTCGAACGCATTCGGCCAGCTCGGTGAGGATGTCCGGCCCGGAGTCATCCTGAATGGCGTGCACGGCATCGAAACGCAGGCCGTCCAGGTGGTATTCCTCGAGCCAGTACAGTGCGTTGTGGATAAAGAACTGTCGAATCCAGTGACTCTGCTCGCCATCGTAATTAATGCCTGCGCCCCATGGTGTCGGGTGTCGGTCCGTAAAGAATTGCGGCGCATAGACATGGAGGTAATTCCCCTCCGGTCCGAAGTGGTTGTAGACCACATCTAGAAATACCATCAGACCCCGCGAATGCGACGCATCGATTAGCGCCTTCAGATCAATGGGTCTGCCGTAATGACTATCGGGTGCGAACAGATACGCCCCGTCGTAGCCCCAGTTGCGGGTGCCGGGGAAGTCCGCCACCGGCATGAGTTCAAGCGCGGTGATACCCAGTTCGACCAGGTAGTCGAGCTTTTCTATAACGCCGGCAAAGCTTCCCTGGGGAGTAAAAGTGCCTACATGCACTTCATAGAAGATGGTCTCTTCCCATTTGCGACCGGTCCAACTCGTGTCCTGCCATTCCCAGGCGCCCGGATCGATCACCTCGCTCGGACCATGAACATCCTGCGGCTGGAAACGTGAGGCAGGATCGGGGACCTGCATATCGTCATCGATACGAAAAAGGTAGCGGGTTCCCGCCGCGGCCAGCCTGGTTGTGAGACCGAACCAGCCACCGGGTTCGGCCATCATTGGCAGCGGTTCCGTGCCGTGGTTTCCGGCTACACACCCCGTCAGGCAAACATCCACACGTCTGGCTGCAGGGGCCCAGAGTCGAAAACGTACGCGTCCATCCTCGAGCAGTTCGGCGCCAAACGGCATGCGGTGAGAGCGCCTGGCTGTTATCACCGCGGTATCCTAGGTCAGTTCGATGCGATCTCTGGCGCCGTTCTGCAGGGCAACCATGAGCGTCAGGTATTCACGCAGGTGGCGAGTGATGAGAAAGTTGTCACGCACGAAAATGCGGGCCTTTTTGCCCATCTCATCGATCTTCTCAGGCTGATGCAGCAGGTAGCGGATACGAAGTGCCGCGCCTTCGGGTGTATTCACCAGAAATCCGGTGTGATGGTTGATTACCTGCAGGCGGATCCCGCCAACGTCGCCACCGATAACGGGTTTGCCTTTCCACATGGCCTCAGTGACGGTCAGGCCAAAGCCTTCGCGAATGGACTTTTGCAGCACGATCTCCGCGATGCGCTGTAATGCATTGATTTCCCGATGTGCATCGGGTGGCAGCAGCAACACGTGAATATCGGGATCACCGCGTGCAGATGACTGTACCTCACTCAGAACCGCTTCTCCTTCGGGATCATCGGCGGCCCCGCCGCCGGCGAGTACCAGCTGCAATGCGGGCACGA
>JBAVKA010000125.1:0-9305 GCA_049688075.1 Gammaproteobacteria bacterium | reverse complement strand
ATGTCACCGTGTGTAGCTCAGCCATGATGTTTACCGTTTGTCAGTACAACGTCGGGAATTACCGGGCTATGGGCTGCGCCCATCAACCGGTACGGACTCCGTTTCAATACACCTGCAATCCTCCCGGAATGCATCCCGTGCGGCATTGAAAAATATCAATCCAAACGAAGTGCGAACCGGCATTTGAAAGGGCTGTGCTGGCTACCGGGTGAGAGCCGCCAGGGGTGCGATGTCCGGATATGGCACATCGTGGAGGATCTCAGGAATTTTTCGGTTTACCGTCAATCCTGGTTCCGCCTGCCTGTCTTCGGAGTAACCAGCGACTCAGCCACCAGGTCACGGCGGCTATGACGACCGCCAGCACCAGCAAGCTGGAGAAGCGAATCATCTCGGGAGAGGCGATGGCGGCAACCACCTGGTCGGAGAACACGGTCAGCGCGAGTGCACCTGGTGCCATTCCCAGCAAGGTGCCAAAGGCGAAATCACGGAAGCGGATGTGGGAGGCCCCGGCGACCAGATTGATGACGGTGAACGGGGCGACCGGCACGACGCGCAGTGTAATGATCGCGAGCAGGCCCTGTCGCGCCAGTCGCCGGCTGACACGGGACACCCAACGGTCCGACAGATTGCGGATGGTGTTGTGCCCGAGCCGCCGTCCGATGGCGTAGCTGACCAGGGCGCTGATTTCGGCGCCCAGCAGGGCATAGGCGAACCCATAGGCGGCGCCGAAGGCCACCCCGGTGGCAATGATCAGCAGGGTGATCGGAAATACCATCAGGCCTGCGATGAGGTAGACGAAAGTGACGATAATCGGTGCGATCCATTCACCGCGCAGACTTCCCAGCCGGCTGAGGGTCGCCTTGAGATCGATCCATTCGCCCAGTGGTGTCCAGCGCCAGGTAGCGGCAAGCAGCAGTGCAACGATGAGCACGCCCGTCAGGGCGATCAGGGAGCGTCTGGCCGGCGTTTTTTCCTCGTCTGCAACGAACTCGCGGGCGATCTGCTCGCCGTCAACCGGCATTTCCGGGTCGGCGATCTGTCCATCGGGCACCAGTGCATCCAGTTCCTCGGACACACAAAACTCGAAGGGTCTGAGCGTGCGGCCTGAGCTCCCGAGCGTTTCGATGACCCGGATGATCGACCGCTGTTGTGCCAGGGTATCAGCCACGATCGAAGCGGCGACATCGAGATGCTCGGCCAGCAGGCGATTACGCAGCGCCGTGATGCCTTCGTGGACGCGCGTCTCACCCCTGGCTTCAATGGCCAGATCGCATTCGGTGTCGAGTCCCATGGAGCGGTTGTTGAAGTTGGCGGAACCTGCGCGCAGCAACTCGTCGTCGATCACCAGCACCTTCGCGTGCACGTTGATGCACTGCGTGCCGAGACCGGGAACATGGGGATAGTAAACACGCAGTCTGTCATGACGATCGATTTCGTAAAGCCGCTTGAGCAGGCGCTCGCGCAGCACATCCATGGTGTTCTGCGACAACCAGCCGACCGTCCGTTGCGGCAATATCACGACAATCTCCGGGCCATCGTCCTCGCCAAGCCGTCTGGCCAGTGCATCGCCGACCGTGTGCGCCGTGAAATACTGATTCTCGATGTAGATTGTCTCCCGGGCAGCGGCGATCGCGTCAACCAGAAGGCGTTCCACCTCCCGCACTTCTTCCTGATCGTCGTATTTCGGGCGGGTGCGTGCAATGCCGACCGCGGCATTAACGAGGTCGGCGGCGACGTCACCCGGCCAGGGATCGTAGTCCCCGGCAGACTCCGGCACCCTGAGGTTCTGCCCGGTTGCCATGCGCCAGCGCTCTCGGGCGAGTTCACCGATAGCTTCGGAGATCGCCCCGCTTACCATCAGCTGGACATCGTGGTAGGGCTGGGGAATCGTGCTGTCGATGTCACAGCGTCGCGGATCATCCGGGCGGTGCTCGGAGCTGTCCCAGCGCCCGAGGGCGAAGTCCAGTCCGCCGACGAACGCCACGCGATCGTCGACGACGACGATCTTCTGGTGGTGCGATGCGCCGACGGGATGCCGGCTGTCCAGACGAAAATGCAGGCGCCGGTGGGTTGTCCAGTCCATCTGGTATGACGGCAGCCATTCCCGGTCGGTGGCGAAGATCATTGCATAATCCCAATCCAGCACATGGATATGGAGCCCCTTCCTGCGTTTGACCAGGCTGTTGAGGAAATCCCTGAGACGGATGGGAAGGCCATCGGGGGAACGGTCCCGCTCGAGTTCGAAACGACCGTCGATGTCCCAGCCTATGATCAGCACTGAACGCCGGGCGTTTTTTGCCGTTTCCCGGAAGGCATGAAAATACTCGGCGCCATCCACGAGCAGGCTTACGCGATCGGCCTGCTCGATGCGCCAGCAGTTTTCTCCCGGTTTCAGAATGGCGGACTGGGTCATTTCTGTTGCAGTCTCACTGCTGTTGCCGGTCATGATTGATCCTTCAGCCTTGCGGAGATTCAAGTTCCAGCTTCAGGGCAGAGAGCGCACCGGGGATAATCAGACCGGGCCGAATCCTGAGCCGATGAGGCTCGGGATGCGGGTAGCGCCGCGCAGTATGCGCCCGCCATCCATGGGAGATGAGCAGTGCGAGCAACAGCCAGGTCAGATTCAGCCTGACGTCGAAACCGAAAATCCTGAACAGACGATAACTGGTTAATCGGGATGCCGGAGCGTGATTGCGCATCTCGGACAAGTCCGGACTCATGTTGCCTCCGCATGGATGCTATGTTTTTGATTCTAGACGAAGGATATGCGGGGGTGTGGCAGATTGCATTGAAAAATTTCAATGTGCTGCGGGTTTTGTAACCGCTCATGCCGCAGTGGCCGATGCGTATCGTGAGCGGAGCAATACCGACGCCGCCGTCTGGAATGTTCGTTAGCGCATCGCCGAGTGCCGGAGTAGCGACAACGACTGACCGCTCCGGCATTGAAATATATCAATGCATGTCGCGCTGCTTCTGTTATCAAATTACAGTCAAGGCGCCTGACATAATCAGAATCGCAGCCTGGCGGAATGCCGGCGTCAGCGGTCGTGATTACGGATGGTGAATGCAGCAGAACACTCACTCCGGACAGCCATCGTGCCAGCTAGAACTGTCGATTCAATCATCCAGCGGAGGTCCAGTGGCCTGGTGATCACACGGCATGCAGTATGGCCGGAGGAGGGCTGGCATGTTGGATGACCCTACCAGGGTAGTCCGGGCCAGTCTGCACCTGTGAAGACTGCACTGAGCAAAATGCGTCACCATAGCCCTCTGCAATCGGTTTTCCAACTAGAACACTGCACGCTGTATGCGGTTGATGGTGCAATCGGTACTGTGGACGCGTTGTACTTCGACGAGGTGAAATGGGCGGTACGCTATCTGCTGGTCGATACCAAAGACTGGCTTATGGGTCGACGGGTGCTGATCTCGCCGGTTGCTGTAGGTGAGGTCAGTGCGGAAGATCAGACCATCTTCATCGAGCTGACTCGTGCCCAGATCGAGTCCAGCCCGGCGCTTGATACCGATCACCCGGTATCGAGGCGCTACGAGGAGGCGTACTACCGGCACTACGACTGGCCGGTGTATTGGGAAGATGACCGGCAGTCCGACGTGGCGCTAGTGCAAGACATTCTTCAGGAGAAGCATCTGCAGGATACCGCCAGGGTCGAGGGGTGTGTTGTCGTGGCGGCTGACGGCGCAATCGGTACGGTCCGGGAAATTTTCGTGGATATCCGCTACTGGGTTATCCGCTATCTGGAGATCGAGACGCGAGGTAACCGGCCGGGCCGGCATGTCCTTGTCAGTACGGGATGGGTCGAGCGGGTGAACTGGGCGGATCGCATCGTGAATATCGATCTTGCCTGCGTAGCGATAGACACGGCGCCCGGTTTCGATGCCTCCAGGGGCATCAGTCGCGACTACGAGGTCGGGCTGTTCAGGCATTATGGGCGGCGTGGCTACTGGCAGCGGGGCGATGGAATGAATTAAGGGTGCCTTGAACTATTCGAACCATAACCATGCCGACCGGTCAGTCATTGGTTAGCAAGGCGACCGGGAAACAATTGAACAGATCCGTTGCTTTCAGCCGGTATCCGTTTTCGTACTGAAGAGTCGGCACGGTTTCACCGGTAAGCACATTGCGATAACTACGTGCTTGCATACCCTCAGGTCCCTCGATCCAGGTGTCATCCCAGACCGGACTGCCGAGTGGCAGTCGATTGGAATCGCCCGCCAGACGCGCGAACCAGCGCGTGGCCGCTACCAGCACCTCCCTGTCTTCGAGACGCCGGGCAAAGGCGCAGATATGATCGGCCTTCAACCCCTGTGGTTCCAGGCTGAGATACTGGCCGTTGCTGAATATCCGGGGATGCAGCCGGCGCAAGCCCAGGGCTTTCCAGGTCAGGTAGAGTTTGGCGCGACCGTCCTCGATCCGGTTGAGCAATTCCTGCAACAGTGCAGTCAGGTTGTCGCCGTTTCCGGAAGCGGTTATGAGCGATTGCAGCGTGATCTGTCGATGATCATAGTCAACGGACCTGCGGTTATCCGGGTCCACCAGGTTGAACGCCCACAGTTCGTTGCCTTGATAGATGTCGGGAACACCGGGCACAGTGAGCTTGAGCAGGGTTTGTGACAGGCTATTGAGCATTCCAAAACGGGCAATGTGTTTTTGAAACGGCAGGAAGTCAGCAAGGAAGGCATTGTGCTCCGGATCGCCCAGGAGAGTCCGCACAAAATGACACAACGCATTCTCGTATTCTTCGTCAGGATGTATCCAGGAGGTATGCACTTTGGCTTCTTTTACGGCTTTAAGCATGTAAAGCTCAATGCGTTGTCTAAACGCATCCAGACCTGCAGCATCGAGCAACTCTCCCGGCCAGGTGCCTATTAATGTCTGATAGAGCAGGTACTCGTCGTTTCGTGAAGGAATGAGTTCCTCATTGACCAGTCGTTTCCTGCCTCGATTGATTCGGTTCCAGCGGCCCAGGTGGACGCGCCACTGATCGGCCAGTTCGGACAATACATTGATCCGCGCCCGTACGTCCTCGCCACGCTTGCTGTCGTGAGTGGACGTTGTCACCATGGCAGAAGGCCAATCGGCCAGCCGCTGTCTGTTTCCATGATGGAAGGCATTAGGCGAGATTCCGAAGACGCGCGGATCGAAACCGACGTCGTTGAGTGATACCAGGCGATTGTAGACATAAAACGCCGTATCCTCCATGCCCTTGGCCATCACCGGGGCGGTATACTGCTGGAATCGCAGCGCAAACTGAATGATTCTGCGTTGTATGTTTGCCCTGTACTCATCTAGACGGGCCAGTACCAGCATATCGTGAATGAAATCAAAAATAGCAACGTCAGCGGCGGGCGTGTGTTTCTTCGCCTTTGCGATTGCCCAGTGCACATAGCGCCGGTCTTCCTCACGGATGCGCCTGGAAGTAATATACGTGCGATATACCGGGAAACGGGCTGCCACTTCGCCGAGCGCGTAACGCAGGCCCTGATAGGTGAAGTCACGGGTGTGGCGTTCAGACTGGGCGATGTAGCTCAGCAGGTTGGCAAGTACAGTCAGTTCGCCTGAAAGTGTACTGCGGATGATCAACTTCTTGCTTTTATAGAGCAGTTCATCGAAGCCCACTCCGCCTCCGATATGCCGGCTATACAGCCGGTCGAGCTGGCGTTCCGAGCCGGGATAGACGAACAGGCCGTTGAGCAGGTATGCAGCCTCGTAGCCGGTGGTGCCGGCGACAGGCCAATCGGCGGGCAGCCGCTCATGGCTTGCGAGGATCTTCTCAACCAGTAAATAGCAGGAAGCGTCGGTATCGGCTGCCGGGCTATCGCTGCATTCATATATCAGATTCTGCAGATCGCAGAAGTAGCCATAGGGATCGGACAAACCATCAGGGTGATCGACCCGCAGGCCGTTTATCTTGCCGGTGGCAATGAGCTGCTGTATAAGGCGATGGGTGGCTTCGAAAACCTCGCTGCTCTCCATGCGTATCCCCGCCAGTTCATTGATATCGAAGAACCGCCGGTAGTTGATCTCGTCCGAGGCGACCAGCCAGTACGCCAGCCGGTAGGCCTGGGACTCGAGCAGTTGGTGGAGCAGATCGAAACTTTTCGGTCGGCCGGCGGTGCCGTTGAAACGGGTCAAATTCTCCCGGACCACGGCATGGATTTCGGCTCGACTCCGGCAAAGCGCGGCCAAGCGGTGTTTGCATGCCGCGGTTCCCTGCCGGCGTTGTTGCCGGCGCGTGGCAGACAACTCCGTGCGTCTCGGCAACGACTTGAGGTCGGCGAGGAGCGAGCGGAGTTCACCGAAGACTGCGTGATCGGAACCGCTTTGCTGCTCCAGGGTATCGATGCCATGGGCAAGGATCTGTGGGTAGGTTCGGGGATCGATGGGAAAGAGGTGCTCATAGTAATGAACACTGAATGTCCCGCTGTCGGGGTCGTAACCAAGGCTTAGCTCACCCTGCTCCAGCACCGTACCGTAATGGTCACCAAGGAAAGGCAGCAATACCTTGTTGCGCAAGGCCGGGTTTACGGGGTGCCAGTCGATGTCGAAATACGACGCGTAGCGGGATGCCTCGCCATTTTCGAGTATGTCGAGCCACCACGCATTGTCATTCCCGCCCACGCCCATGTGGTTCGGGACGATGTCCAGGATCTGTCCCATTTGATGCCGGTGCAATGTTTCGACATAGGCGGAAAACTCGGCGGCTTCGCCAATTTCCGGGTCCAGGGAATTGTGATCCACGATGTCATAGCCATGTGGACTGCCTGAGCGTGCCTTGAGATAAGGGGAGGCATAAACATGGGTTATGCCCAGCAGGTGCAGATAGGGGATGATCGCCGTTGCATCGGCAAAGGTAAAATCACGGTTGAACTGGAGTCGGTAGGTTGCGCAAGGCTCCATCGGCCCCTTCATGTTGAGGCCTCCTTGCGATGCAGATACCAGACCACCGACCAGGGCGGCAGCTGTCCTCCGTGGCGTTGTCCGGGCGCGGTGGCATGCGTGGCGTACAGGACCGGATACGGCGGGGGATCTGCCCCCGAGTGCGCCTGGTCCGCGAGATTGGCTACGAGAATCAGCTCGGAGCCATCGCCCAGAACCCAGTGTGCTGACACTGCCCCTGCGCCGACTTGATTGCAGTATTTGCCTTCGGCCGGGAGATTGTAGAGTCGCGGCAGCAGCTCGCGCTGGCGTATTGCGAGCAGTTCACGATGGAAATTGAGCCAGTTTTGATGCTGCGGATGGTCATGGGCGTTCCAGTCGAGTACGGCGGTTTCGAAGGTACCACTGTCCATCGGGTCGGGAATGCGTGCGCGCGCGGCAGGGTCACGGAATTGCGGAAAACGGGAAAATTCGTTGCGGCGTCCGGTAACCACCTTGTCTGCCAGGTCGGCGCCGAAGTCGCAGAAAAAAGGGAACGGCCGGGTGCAACCCCATTCCTGGCCCATGAAGAGCAGCGGTGGGGATGGGGCGAGCAGCAACAACGTCAATGCGGCATGCAGCGGCGCGGATTCGCTGAGCACACTGATGCGCTCGCCAAAGGCCCGGTTGCCAACCTGGTCATGGTTTTGCAGGAACGACACGAAGGCGGTGGCTGGCAGGTGAGCGCTGGGCTCGCCCCGTGGCGCGTTCCCGCGATACGCCGATGGTTCGCCCTGGTAGGCAAAGCCTTCGGCCAGGCAGCGGGCCAGATAGAAAACCGGATCCCTGGCGTAGTCCATGTAGTAGCCGTCAGTTTCCCTGGAGAGCAGAACATGCAGGCTATGATGGATGTCATCATTCCACTGTGCCACATACCGTTTGGGCTGATGCGATGCATCCCTGGACAGATAACAGGAGCCATTGTGGTCGTTCTCCAGTACCAGATGAATATGGCGCTGCTCGCCAAAGGTGCGACGAACGCAGTCGGCCAGCTCGGTGAGGATGTCCGGCCTGGAGTCATCCTGAATGGCGTGCACGGCGTCGAAACGCAGGCCGTCCAGATGATATTCCTCGAGCCAGTACAGCGCGTTGTGGATAAAGAACTGTCGAACCCAGTAACTGTGCTCGCCATCGTAATTAATGCCTGCGCCCCACGGTGTCGGGTGTCGGTCCGTAAAGAACTGCGGCGCATAAACATGGAGGTAATTCCCCTCCGGTCCGAAGTGGTTGTACACCACATCCAGAAATACCATCAGACCCTTCGAATGCGCTGCATCGACCAGCGCCTTCAGCTCAACGGGTCTGCCGTAATGACTATCGGGTGCAAACAGATAAGTCCCGTCGTAGCCCCAGTTGCGGGTGCCGGGGAAGTCCGCCACCGGCATGAGTTCAAGCGCGGTGATGCCCAGTTCCACCAGGTAGTCGAGCTTTCCTTTAACACCAGCAAAGCACCCCTGGGGAGTAAAAGTGCCTACATGCACTTCATAGAAGATGGCCTCTTCCCATTCACGACCGGTCCAGCTCGTGTCCTGCCATTCCCAGGCACCCGGATCGATCACCTCGCTCGGACCATGAACATCCTGCGGCTGGAAACGTGAGGCAGGATCGGGGACCTGCATATCGTCATCGATGCGAAAAAGGTAGCGGGTTCCCGTCGTGGCCAGCCCGGATGTGAGACCGAACCAGCCATCAGGCTCGGCCTCCATTGGCAGTGCCTCGGTGCAGTGGCTTCCGCTGCCATGGCCTGTTAGGCAAAGCTCCACCCGCCTGGCCGCCGGGGCCCAAAGTCGAAAACGTACGCGTCCATCCTTGAGCAGTTCGGCGCCAAACGGCATGCAGTGAGAGCGCCTGGCTGTTGTCACAGCGGTATCCTATGTCAGTTCGATGCGGTCACTGGTGCCGTTCAGCAAGGCAACCATGAGAGTCAGGTATTCACGCAGGTGGCGAGTGATGAGAAAGTTGTCGCGCACGAAAACGCGGGCCTTTCTGCCCATCTCATCGATCTTCTCAGGCTGATGCAGCAGGTAGCGGATGCGAAGTGCCGCGCCTTCAGGGGTATTCACCAGAAATCCGGTATGGTGGTTGATTACCTGCAGGCGGATCCCGCCCACGTCGCCACCGATAACGGGTTTGCCTTTCCACATGGCCTCGGTGACGGTCAGACCAAAGCCTTCACGGATGGATTTCTGCAGCACGATCTCCGCGATGCGTTGCAATGCATTGATTTCCCGATGCGCATCGGGGGGCAGCAGCAACACGTGAATATCGGGATCACCGCGTGCAGATGACTGTACCTCACTCAGAACCGCTTCTCCTTCGGGATCATCGGCGGCCCCGCCGCCGGCGAGTACCAGCTGCAATGCGGGCACGA
>JBAVKA010000124.1:0-28426 GCA_049688075.1 Gammaproteobacteria bacterium | reverse complement strand
CGCGTCCGCTGATCATACTCACCGCGCTTTGCACTGCGCACGCTGTCGAGCGGGCTGGTATAGGATCCGCCGCGCACCACCCGCCGGGTGCACGCCGGCGTTTGCCAGGCGCTGCCGTCGGACGGTGCGTTCTGGTAATTCGGCTGGTAACAATCCTCGGTCCATTCCTGCACATTTCCGGCTGTATCGTGAAGACCGAAGGTGTTGGCCTGGAAGCTGCCGACGGGTGCTGTGCGGGTGCCGTCCCAACGGCTGCCGCAGTCAAAACAGTTGGCGGGATTCGTGCTAATGACGCCATCCCACCAGAATGCATTCGTAGTACCCGCCCTGGCGGCGAACTCCCACTCCGATTCCGACGGTAACCGGTAACGTTGGCCAGTCTGGTCCGACAACCAGCTCGCATACGCCTCTGCGTCCTTCCAGGATACATTGATGACCGGGCGATCGTCACGACCCCAATCCTCATCAGGCGGCAGGCGGCGTCCCGTCGCCTGTGCGAAGCGGTCATACTCGGCGAAACTGACTTCATATTTGCCGATCGCATAGGCGGGCAAATTGACAGGATGCTGCGGTCGCTCATCGAAATTCAGCGAATTGCCGGCGCTGCCCATCAGATAACCGGCGGCGGGCAGTTCCACCATCAGCGGACCACTGCCCCCGCCGGGCAGTGCATCCCGGTAAGAACGGCCGGCCACAGCTGCGGGGATCTCCTGCTTGTCAGCCGCAGGACCCTGTGAGGCAGCCGGCGCCTGCTGGGACGACTGGCTGGCGGCAACAGGCGAGGCTGCAGCGGGTGAGCCAACCCCAGTCGCCGGATTGTTCCTGACCACCATCGGCTGCTCTACCGGGATGATCATCGGGGCATCCGCAGACACAGCGGATCCAACGACCGGCACTTCAGGTTCTGGTATTTGCGGAATTTCCACCCGCGGCATGAACCAGAAGGCGAACGCTGCAAGGACGCTCATGCCAAACCCGATCAAAACAGCCTTGCCCATCCGGACGCGACTCGTCTTGTTCTCCGGCACGACAACAGGACCAGATCCGGAGGATGCCGGCCCGGAAGCGCCCTTGTCGGCACGTGTCCGTGCTTCATTCGGGCCCGACTTGCCCTGATCGCGACGCAGTTCTTCAAGCTCCGCCACCGCCCGGTCACGCTGTGTCTCCGCCTCTGTACGCAGGCGCACGGCGATTTCGATGTTCCTGCGAGTCTCCTTGAGTTCGGAAATCAGCCGTATCGGATCTCCCGTCTGTCCCTGTCTTTCCGCGTTCATGAGACCGCGCGCCACTTCCATTTCCGCGCGCAGGCTGTTCAGCTGGTCATGTACTGACTGTTGCTCGACCAGAGCCGCATCGCGTTCCTCCATCAGTTGTTTGAGTTGTGTCTCGATCTGGCCAAGCGCCGCATCGGCATCCGCCTTTTGCCGTCTAGCCAGCTCAAGATCCGCCTCGATACTCGCCCGTTCCTTGCGCACGGCGGATGCCGTTTCCTCATGCGCCAGGCGCAGTTCATCCTGTAATTCCGCAAGTTGCTGCTCCGTCTGTTGCTGCAAGGCAATGACCTGGTCGAGGCGTGTGCGTTCCTCTTCCCGTGCATCATCCCTGGCCTGTGCGAGAACCCCATCCCGGTTTGCAATCACCTCCTCATGTTGCGTGGCGACGGAAACTAGCTGTTCCTTGAGTTCCCGCTGCCGTGCCGCCATCTGGGCGCGCTCCTCGGCGCGTGCCCGTCTTTCGGTGTTCAATTCATTCCTGATATTCTCAACGCTTTCGCGCTCCTCATGGCGCGCAGCCTGCAGCGCCTCCTCGGATTGATCCAGCTTCTTGCGCAGACGCTCGATCTGGCCCTGGAGTTCCCTTTCGGTTTCGTTCTTTCTGGTCAGATCCTCATAGAGCTTCCTGAGCGATTCCTGACTCTCCAGATCACGCTCCCTGAAACGCTCTTCTGCCTGATGCAACTCCTCCCGCAGTTCCTCACCCTGCTTCTGCAGAACTTCTATATCCACAACCAGTCCGGTATCCTTTTCCTTCTGGACTGACAGTTCCGCGCACAGCGATTCGATCTGCGACATCAGCTCGCTGATCCGCGAATCCGTCTCATACGCCCTCTGGCGTTCGCTCTCAAGTTGCTCGCTGAGCGACTGCACCTGGCCATCCGCAACGCTGCTCAGCGATTCGACCGTGTCATTCAGTTCCCCGATTTTCTGCTGCTGCGCCGAGCTCTCCTGCAAACGCTCATCGAGTCTGGCCTGCAGCTCGTCACGCTCGGATATCAGGGTTTGCTGAGTTTCAGTTGCGCGGGTCAGCTCCTGTTGCAGTTCTGCCTGAAGACGGTCCTGCTGTTCATGTTGTTCGCGATAAGCATCGAGTCGCGATTGCAATTCCTCCTGCAGCTGCAGCTTCTCGCGACCGGCGTCCTCGACAGACTGATCGAGTCGGGACTGAAGGTCGCAAAGCCGCTTGCTGCCCGTCTCGATCTCATCATTCAAGGCGCCGCGCTCAACATTCCATTCATCCTGCAAGCGAACGAGTGCCTCATCGGCGGCCTTCCTGTCGGCCGTCAGTTGCTCGATCAGGTCAGACTGCTCCTTGCGCTGTAACAGAGTCTGCTCGCTCTCTCCACGCAAGATTTCAGAATCCTGCTGCAAAGAATCAATCCGTTCACCGAGCACCTGCTTTTCCGCAAGCGAGACATCAAGTTGCTGCTGCAGCGCTTCTGCCCGGCGGCTGAATTCGGCCTTCTGCTCTTCATGTTCCGCCGCCAGTTCTGCGAGTTGTTGCTGGAAATTCCGGGACCTGTCTTCCTCGCCCGCGATTCTGTCGGCCAATTCGCTGTCGTGCGTCTGCGCAAGTACGAGTTCCTTGCGCAAACTCTCCAGTTCCTCAAGCCGTTGCGCCAGCTCGGCTTTCGCACCCCCGTCAAGCTCATGGTGCTGTTCCCGCTCTGCGGTGAGTTCGGCTTGCAGCTTCGCGAGCTGCTGCCGGGATCCGGCCAGTTCCTTGTTCAGTGCCTCGACGGTACGCTGCTGTTCCTGCAGACTGGCATCGGAGTCGCCATGTTGTTGGGTTTTCTGCAGCAATTCCGCGTGCATCGACTCGATTCGCAGCCGCGCTTGCGCAAGTTCACCCTGTAAATTCTCCTGCAGCTGGCGCTGCTCATTACAGAATGATGCGTGATCCTCTTCGAAGCGGGCCGCACGCTCCCTGACCGTTTCAAACTCCGTCTGCAGATCATCCCGCTGCTGTCTTAGCCGGGAAATCTCGTCTTCAAGCCCGGCAGAACGGGTATCGCGATCCGCCTCTGCAAAACCCGGCTGCTCCTGCAGCTGATGCCTGTCCTGTTCAGCGGCGGAAATTTCCGACCGCAGGCTTTCCACCAGCACCGTTGACTGTTCGAGTTCGCGCTCGAGGCGGTCAATATGCTCCGTATGGGATTTCAGGGATGCGTCGTATTGCTCCTGCAACAGGTGATTCTCACCTGTTGCAGCTTCCAAGCGCGAATGCAGCTCGGGTACAATCCGGCTCGATTGGTCGATTGCGTCCTGCAGTTTCACGTGTTCCGACTGGAGCTCAGCCAGCCGGCTTTCGGTTTCCTGCCGCACCAGATCCGCCTGCCGCAGCGCATCAACCTCGGCCCGCAGAACCTCAAGCTCACCCAATTGATCCCGGGATAGCACATCCGTCTCGCCCTCGGGCATGTGCGACCCCGCATCGGCGCCGACGCCATCCTCGGACCCTCCATCCTTGTTCTGCTTGAAATCGAAGATTTCCGCACTCTGCCGGTCATCGTTCCCGGCAAGCCGTGATGAATCCGGTCTTGCGGTATGCTGCTGTATATCAGCATCAGTCGGCAGTGCATTAAGCCCGCCATCCAGCACATAGGCTTCGAAACCCTTGTGACTGAGAACAAATGCAGCAGATATGCTCTGATGCCCCGTATCGCAGCAGATGATGTATTTCGCATTAAAAACCAGTTCCGGGATCTGCTCCCGTAATTCCGTCAGCGGGATATTTACGCTGTCCTCGAAGGCATTGCGCTCATAATCCTCTGCCGATCTGACGTCAATCCAGACGGCGCCTTCATCCACCATTGTCGCCGCTTCTTTATAACTAACGCTCTTGACCAGCGGTTTTTGCAGCAGTTCAACAAAATCTTTCTTGCCCAGACGCATCAGTAAACCATCTGTCAGCATCGTAATGCTCGCGTTACGCGTGCTTGCCAACAGAAGCGACTCCTCGCCGAAGAAGTCCCCGGATGACAATTCGGACAGCAGCACATCCTTGCCGTCCGGCGACTCCCTGCGCGTCACCGCGCAGCGCCCCTTATGGATGGAATAGAAGAAATCGCCCTCTTCACCCTGATGGATAACAACATCACCCGCACGAACCGGGTAAGGTTGCATACTAATGATCAGTCGCTGTATGACTGCGGGTGGTATCCTGATGAAGGCTTCTGACTGGAGGATGCGGGTCATCCAGTCCTCGTTATCGTCGGCGTTGATCTCCGTCGCTTCGGCGACGGATGTGTGGTCCCAGTTGAGGAATGCGTCGAGCAGCACCGAATCGATTCGGGCGACAACGACCTTGGTCACGGCGCGCGCGGATAGCGGGCGGGGCTGCTGATTGGCAACGGGATAACGACTGATATCAGTCCCGGCCTCGACCTCACCCGTGACCTTTCTTTGCCCGTCGATCAGGTCGACCTTGCCATCAAGTAGATAGACAGACTGGTTGTCGTGGTCGCCCTTGCGGAACAGGTAATGACCGGAGCGCACTTCCTCGATGACGATTTTTGGCGCGATTTCCGTAAAGCTCGTTTCCGAGAGCGCATTCAGTGGCACCAGTTCCTGCAAGTTTTTCTTAGCTACATGCTTTGTCGCTGCACTCATATCCTTTATCCGCTGCGCCTGCCGGCGATTGTGTAGCCATGCAAAGATGTCCGGATGCGGTCCTTCGCCGCTCCCTGCTTATCGGCTGCAGGGGCATGGAATTTAGAATGGCGGATATTCACCCGGCAGACGGGTTACCGCCCGGCATGGTGCGCCGTTAGTTTGCGGCCACGCACATACATCGATCCCTCGACCCGGATACAGGTGAATCCCGTGTGTACTGGAATTGTCAACATATATTGGCCGGGTGATGCACATCCGGACTTGCCAGCTATATTTTCTTTCTATATCATATAGTTAAATAATACCACCCGAGAACTCAATGGCACTCACAGTATTCACCAGCCCACAGGCGGCCGAGACGGCCTTCTACGCGGCATTCGAGAATGCCGACCATGCGGAAATGATGGCGGTATGGAGTCCGGATGCTGATATTGAATGCATACATCCACTCGGAGAAAGGCTCATGGGTCCGAAGGCAATCGGTAATGACTGGCTCAGGATGCTCTCCGGAGGAAAACGCATGCAGTTCAGGCTGGCTCACATCAAACGCTTCCAGACAGAGCAGCTGGCCGTACACATTCTCTATGAAAATATCACCATAGCGGGCAAGCAACAGCCGCCGGTGGTCGCCACCAACGTCTACCGGTTCAACGGTCGCGGCTGGCACATGATCCTTCACCATGCATCACCGGCGACCAACATAGGCAAGTCTGCCGACGTGGAAAATACCGCCAAAGCGGTACCGGTCGTCCACTGACTGGAACGCAGGAACGCTATAAATACAGGGCTGCACGAATGCCGCACCGGGCAATCTTCATCACACATGCAACGCCGGAACTCCACCGGTTACGGTATTCACCAGGGAAAAACAGTCAAATACTCGCGGATTCCAGCAAGCGAGGTTACATGCCAGGAAAAATGAATGCTCAAAAACACTGCTATACAAGGCATTTGCTGCATTCAAAAACCCTTTAACATTTTAGATATTGTGCTATCTTACGCGTGCTGGATTACCAACCACCCCAAGAGGAGCGAAATCGAATGGCTGTCAAAAAGAGATCGGCTGCGAAAAAGAAGGTAGTAAAGAAGGCGGCGCCCGCAAAACGGGTACCCGTCATCAAGGAGGCAATGACCAAATCAGCAATGATGAGTGCGATTGCCGATGACACCGAGCTTAGCAAGAAACAGGTCATCGCCGTATTTGATACTCTCGGCACCATCATCAATGGCCACCTCAAGAAAGGCGGGATAGGCGTGTGCACGATTCCCGGCCTGATGAAGATCAAGACGATTCACAAGCCCGCAACCAGGGCTCGCAAGGGCACCAATCCGTTCACCGGTGAAGAGATGATGTTCAAGGCCAAGCCGGCGCGCAATGTGGTTAAGGTATTACCCCTGAAGAACCTCAAGGCAATGGCCTGACCTCATGCACATGGGGCCACGTTCGTGGCCCCGTTTCATTTTTCCTGATTGACCAGCGCTCCGTCGCCGCGTGGAGAACCCGGATTATCAGGTGCCTGCCCGTCGATAACCTCCAGCTTCACCCGAATGTAATCCCGGTGTGGCACATACAGCAGGTCCGCAATCTTTCTCACCAAGTATTCTTCGTGTTTATCCACGTGTCCGTCAGCACAGGAAACCCGCCATAACATGCCGATGATCCGCACCTTCTCTTCAGGACTGCAGGAATGGTTGATCAGGCGTGTAAAGGGATAAAGGGATGTCGAATGCTGCGCCTTGCGTTCAGCTGACGACGCAATATCCTGCGTCAGCTCGGGTGACAGCGCGAAGTGATGCTCAATAAGGCGCCTGACGTCCTGGCGTTCTTCCTCCGAGATCATGTTATCAGCACTCGCCACTTCCATAAGCAGGGTTGCCGTGGCCAGCTGCAATTCCGGAGCATCATCATCCCGGGACACTTCCCCCTGCCCGATATGCTTTCTCAATATCTGCTGCAGTTTTCCGATCATTCATTCACCTGTCCAGAGATTGCAATTGCGCCTGATCTGCAGGCTAGCATAGCTGAAATCATTCAGCCACGAACAGGCTGACGCGCCTGTCGAGGCAATAGCTACTGAGCGAATACCCTCATTCCGCACTACTGACTTCGACTCAATCGACGCCCGCAAGTTCACGTATAATGGACGCCCTGCGCTGGACCCGATTGCTCCGACAGGCCATACGACCCGGAAACATCCATGACAGACAAACAACCGATCACCCTCAACACGGTCATCACCATGCAGTATTCCCTTGCCAACGACCAGGGGGTTGTCATCCGCGAGGCAGCCAGTCCACCCGTCAAATACCTGCATGGTTCCGGGACACTCTTCCCGAAACTCGAGCAGGCGCTGGAAAATCACCGTACCGGGGATGTCATCACGGTCAGACTGCTGCCTGACGATGCCTTTGGGAGACGCAAGGTCGAACTGCTTTGCCAGGCGCCACTGCAGGAATTTCCGCCAGGCGAGCATATCGAGGTTGGCGGCAGCGTTGTGGGTCAGAGTGAAAACGGGGAGGAAGTCAACTTCCTTGTCGTCGATATCAGGGACGGGGTCGCCCATCTCGATGGCAATCACCCGCTGGCCGGACAGTCACTGGTGTTCGAGATCGAGGTTCAGTCTGTGCGCAAGGCAACCGCGGAGGAAATCTCCTCGGGCAGGGCACTGGAATGAGACCCGCCCGCGGCCATTATTTCGCGTAGTGGAAACGCGTTCCCTGGTAAGACAACTGGATGCCATCCGGAAGAATCTTTTCGATAACCGCACCGTTTGGCAATCGTTCCCCTTCACGGAATTTCTGCAGATTAACCAGAACAAACCGCCGAGACGCGTCGGTGTCGTAAACGTGCACGTCCATGTGCGGCATCGAGAAACCACTGCGGAAATCTAGTGACAGCTCATCCCACTCCGGCAACTTGCCCGCGGACACAGTCGAAGTCGTGGGCGGTGGCGCAGCGACGGGAGTCGGCGTAACGACAGCCACCGGCGGTGCGGCAGGCTGCTCCTGCACGGTCGTCGACTGTACCCGCGGTGATACCGGTCCAGTCATAGCAACCGGAGGTCGTTCCTGCACCTGCGGTGCGGTTCTGACGACCCGGGACGGCGCCTTGCGGACCACGGGAGCGCTCTCAGCCGGAGGCCGCGAGCGTGTGGTATCGGGCAAGGTGGAAACGCGCTCATCCGGGGCGTCGCGGCGTCCGGACGCGTCCCCCGCGTCTTGACGCGTCGCCAGCAACGCGACCAGCGCCCCGTTGAGAATGAAGAGTGCGGCGAGTATCCAGAGCCAGCGATAGTGCTTGCGCACCGTCGGCTCGTGCAGGTGCACGGTTTCCAGGTCCGGCACATTGCCGGCGGCCCGCTCCTGGTCGGCTTTCTTCAACGCATCTAGGATATAGGACATGGTTTACCTGCTCAGGAGGGTGTGCGCGCCAGTCTGGGAACGCCGGAATTGCCTGATTGCGAGTTCAGCCGGATGAGGGTATTTTTTCCGACAATGCCGTCGGGCGCAAGGCCGTTGCTGCGCTGGAAGTCCAGCACATGCTGGCTCAACACGTCATCGAAATACAAGGGACTCGGTGACGCCAGGTCGACGCCCTGGATGTGTCCAATCTGATCACGCAGCCAGCCGACGTCAGGTCCGGAGAACCCTGCCCTCATGTTCATGGATCCATTCGGAGGTGCCTGCAGCAGCAAAATATAGTCGCCATGCCAGTATGGATCGATCTGTTCTATCGGCGCTCTGTAGATCTGATCCCCTACAACCAGTTCGGCTATGGCATCGTCCATGTGCCGCAATACAACCGGTACACGCTGACCGTCCGCGGTGTCGAGCTTGAGTATCACCGGCCTGTCATAGAAACGCAGATTCGCCCAGGTGCCGGTGTCGAATGAACAGCGCATGCCGTTGCTGTAGACGAAATTGCAGAAATCAGGCTTTATCTCGTCCGGCAGAACGATCGACCACTGGGCCAGCAGTGCTTTCCAGGCGCTCCGGTAATAGGAAGTATCTGCCGCGGCAAGCAGCGACCCAAGGGATATTCCGTCCTGCGTCACAGGCATCAGGGGCGCGGAATCGTTTTTGCCGGCAGCCATGACGTTGACAACAGACGGTACCGGCAAATCGCCCGGTATCGCGGCACGTTCCCGCCCCGGCGCGGGTGGTGTCGCGGGTACCGGCGTCGATGCCGCCCTGTCGTCGAATAGCGCCGCCCGGATTTCCACTCCCTGCCAGGGGTGATAATAAAGAACGACAGCGACCAGCAGGGCGCCCGCGAGGCCGGCCAGTGCGGGAACAACCCAGCGCCGCATGTCGGGAAGCTCCGCATCCTCCGCCAGCACTTCCCGTGCCGCTTTCTTCACGATCTGCCTGTCGACCTGCGATTTACCCTCCACGTAGGCACCCAGCAGGGAACGATCGCACAACACGTTAATGAGACGCGGGACGCCCCCGGAGAGACGCCGGATGAGATCGACGGTTCGCTTGTTGAAAACGATATGTGATGCTCCGCAGATCTGCAGGCGATGCTGTATATAGCCGCTGACTTCCTGCTGCGCGATCGGTTCCAGGTGGTAACGTGCCGTGACGCGCTGCGCCAGCTGGCGCATTTCCGGGCGTGCCAGCAGCGC
This sequence comes from Gammaproteobacteria bacterium, assembly GCA_049688075.1. Lineage (GTDB taxonomy): Bacteria > Pseudomonadota > Gammaproteobacteria > UBA9214 > UBA9214 > CAVQCA01. The sequence goes on along the minus strand of JBAVKA010000124.1, from coordinate 18,906 downwards.
ACGCAGTTCCGGCTGGCCGATCAGGATGATCTGCAAAAGTTTCCGGGTCGGCGTCTCGAGATTGGTGAGTAGCCTGACCTGTTCCAGTACATCGGAACTGAGGTTCTGTGCCTCGTCGATGATCAATACCGTACGCCGTCCGCGCGCATAGGCCTCCAGCAAATGGCGATTGAGGACGTCGGTGAGCGTCTTGATACTGTGTATCGGGGCCGGGTAGGCGACTCCCAGCTCATCGCATACCGTGGCAATCAGTTCCTCGGCCGTGACCTTGGGGTTGAGCACCAGTGCGACATCCACATTCTCGGGAACCTGCTCCAGCAGACAGCGGCAAATGGTAGTCTTGCCGGTACCCACCTCGCCGGTAAGCTGAACGAAGCCTCCGCCCTCGCCAAGCCCGTAGAGCAGGTGCGCCAGCGCCTCGCGATGGCGATCGCTCATGTAGAGAAAACGCGGATCCGGCGTGATCGAGAACGGCCGTTCGCTAAGATTGAAATGTTTCAGGTACATGAATTTAACGTCAAGCAGCCACGCACGCTCGATTCAGGAACTGCCCTTGTAGCCGAACACCGGGGTCATCCGCTTCTCGAACAGGGCCTCGATCCGTGCCAGCTGTTCGTCATCGAAATAATCCCGGTAGCCGCCGACCTTGGCCCGTCTCACCTTGTAGGAATCCGGATTCGATTTATTGCCGGGAACCAGGCGGGCGCCGCTCGAACGAAAGGCGTTTTTCTCCTCGAGCCGTTTCATATTCTCGTAGGCCGCGAAATCAACGGCATCCCGTATCTCGGTGTCGCTGCCCGGAGTACCCAGAAACTCGAACATGGGCTTGAGCACGGCGGCGGGGTCCTTGCGCATGTCCTCGTAGCGGATGACCATGCTGGCGTTGACCCGGGGCAGTTCCCTCGCCCAGGTATTGAAGAATTCGATGATGCAGGGCAGCCCGGCATCCTCGTTCATGACAAAATCGTAGAGGGATACGTCGGCGCCGTGAGGTGGATACCAGTTGAGCGCCTTTTTGTTGCGTTTCATGCGGTACTTCCACTGGAAGAACTGGGAGACGGCCACATCGCGCGGATCGCGAACCAGCATGATGATTTTCTTGCCGTAGAAATTGACCTTGGTGTCCCAGTCGCCGGTGTAGTTCCTGAGATAGTTGCCGTGGGTAAAAAAGATCCGGGGAACGGCGGCATTCAGGCGGTTATAGTTATCGAAACCCAGCATCTGCTTCGCCGGGAGGCCGAATTTGCCCTGATAGAACCGCGACATCATGACCCGCAACCAGGTGCGTCCGCTCTTTCCCCAGGACATCAGCACATAATCCGCCAGCTGCAGCTTGCGGTTTTCCTCGCGACCGCGCAGCCAGCGGTCGATGTCAATGCGCTTTTTTCTGGGCAGGAAAAAAAGCGGAAGCAGAATCAACTCCCGGCTGATAGTCGGCCATACGTCATGCATAGTTTTCGGCTGTTCTCCCGCTGGATCGGTAAACTGCGGCGGTTATGTGCAGCGATGCTGCGTTCCTCCATCGGACGGCACGTCATCAAGGTGCTGTAGTGTAAACCAATTCCCGCGGCTTTTGGCCGTATTGAAACGATGGCCGGACTTGATGCAGCTCAAGAACCGCACGGCCGGTGGCTGGTATTTTTGCCCATCGCTTCAATTGCTTGGCTTTGATAAACTTGTGGCCTGCCGGCGGGTTGCGCGATCTGGCGACCACTCGCGACAGCAGATAATTACCCGGATGTATACCATGTCATACTTCAATCTTGCCGCCCTTGATACCGTTTCCCTCAATCGGGATCCGTTTGATTTTCTGGTGGTACCGGGGTTCCTGACAGTCGAGGGACTGGCAGCGGCCAATCGCGATTATCCCGAGATCAGCACGGCGGGAAACAAGGACCTGGAGGCCCTGCACTACGGGCCGGGGTTTCATGCCCTGATCGAGGAACTCAACAGCCCGGCATTTGTCGGGCGCATTGCCGCCAAATTCGGCATCGATCTCGATCACGCCATAACCACCATTACCGTGCGCAAGTTCTGCGAGGCAAGTGATGGCAATATCCATACCGACCACTGGAGCAAGCTGATCACGGTGCTGGTCTATTTCAATACCGACTGGGCCGATAACGGCGGCCAGCTGCGGCTTCTGCGTTCTGCCACGGATATCGAGAATTATGCGGCCGAGGTGGCGCCCAACGGCGGCACCCTGCTCGCCTTCCGGCGCAGCGATCACTCCTGGCATGGCCACAAGCAGTTCATCGGCGAACGCCGCATGCTGCAGATGAACTTCGTCAAGCCCAGCCGAATGGCCCGTTATACCCAGCAAATCGACAGGCTCTCTACCCGGGTGATGAAACGTATCGCCCGAATCGTACAATAGACGGAGCGCCGCGCCGCATACGCGCCCGGACACTCACTTCAGGACCCAGAACCATGCTCAATGTGCTGCACACCGGCAGGCAATTACTTCGATCCATTTGGAAGAAGACCTCCCGCAGGCTGTTGCGCGGTGCGCTGTTTTTCAGTCCAGAGGAACGCAAGACCCGCGCCGAGCGCTGGCTGCGGGGACGCGAGCAGCTGCAGAGGCTGCACCAGGCGGATATCGTTATCGTCTCCTTCGGAAAGAGCGGCCGCACCTGGCTGCGGGTCATGCTCTCGCGCCTCTACCAGATCAAGCATAAGCTTCCCCGGCGTGCACTGATCGGCTTCGACAATCTGCATTACATGAACCGGGGCATCCCGAAGATCTTTTTCACCCACGACAATTACATCAAGGACTACACAGGCAACGCCGGCTCCAAGGCGGATTTCTACGACCACAAGGTGGTGCTGCTGGCGCGTGATCCGCGCGATGTGGCCGTCTCCCAGTTCTTCCAGTGGCAGTACCGCATGAAACCCAACAAGAAAATTCTCAACAAGTACCCGGGCGAGGGCGATGAAGTCTCGATGTTTGACTTCATCATGGACCCGGATGCCGGACTACCGAAGATCATCGACTTCATGAACCTGTGGGCCGGGGAGCGCTCGCGCATGAAGGGCTTTTTCCTGCTACGCTACGAGGATCTGCGAACACGGGCGGAGGAGACATTGCGTGCACTGCTGGAATTCATGGGCACGCCCGGCACGGACGCCGAGATCCGCGAGGCGATCGAATTCTCGTCCTATGAGAACATGAAAAAGATGGAGCAGAAGAAAACCTTCTGGCTGAGCGGCGGGCGCATGGTCCCCAAGGACCGCGACAACCCCAATACCTACAAGGTCAGGCGTGCCAAGGTCGGCGGCTACCGGGATTATTTCGATGACGACCAGGTAGCGCGGATCGAGGCCCTGGTCAACTCGACGCTGTCGCCCTATTACGGCTACCACTCGCCGGTCGCGGAGCCGGCGGCGGAGACACCCCAGGGAGCGCAGACCGGCAGCAGCTGATCTGCAACCGCACGCGCAGGGCCAGGTGGTTTGCTTACGCCGCAAGCGGCGGGGTGCGCTTGAGTACTTCGAGGGCGTCGTGGCGCAGGTGGTTTTTGGCCATTTCCTCACGCAGCAGGGCTTCGCCGAATACCCCCTTGTCGAGGCATTCCCGCACCAGACCGAAGAAGAATTGCTCCTGCCGGGGATCGGGGTGTGACTTGTAATGTCCCGTAAAGCGGTAATCACCGAACAGTGCGCGGCGGGAACGGCGAATCCAGTGTCTCGGCGGAAACAACCGGAAGGTGTCGGCCGGTCGGAAATCCACCGGCAACCCGGTTTTCCAGGGCTGGGTCCTGCGTTTGGTGTTGTGCAACATCCGGGTCTTTTCCGTGAGGTGGTCGAAGTCGTTCCACTCGTTCTCGAACAGACCGATGGTGTCCGGATCCTCGTATTTGAGACAGACCCATTTCATGTAATCGCGCTTGAACTCGAACATCTCGTTGAACTGCTGTTCGACCTTCCAGTGCGTGAGTCTGGCATTGTCGAGCAGCATGACACTGGTGGCGAGGCAGCCATGTTTGCCCTTGTTGCCGGACTTCGGCCGACACAGAATGGCATTGCCCTGCATGTCCCTGGTGAGCAGATCCCAGACATCGGCCACCGCGAACACATCGGGATCAATGACAACGGAGCGGCCCTGATAGCCCATCAGTTCCGGCGGCATGAAGCGTGTCGGGGTGAAGGACTGCAGGTCGTCGCTGACCCAGGGACGCTTGTCACCGTCGCGCAGAAACAATTCGCCCTCACGAGCGCTCATGAACGGATAATCCTTGTAATTCATGAGCCTGACATCGAACTGGTCATTATGGGAGGAGTTGCGCCGCAGGGCATATTGCGCGATCAACGCGCCGAGCCATTGCTTGTGATTGGCCTGTATGAAAACGCAATTTTGCATACCCTTAACACCTCTCGCTGCCCGCCGTCCGGTGCTGTCACCGGGGCGGTAACTTGTTCATCGAAGCCGGGGATTCTACCACGAGAGCATCGGTCTGCCGTATTGACACAGATCAATTCCGGGGACGACGCCACCGTGTGGAAGCACCGTGTTAGGATTTGCCGCTCGCGTCATCACACCGGCAAACGCGGCGCTATTGCCGTACCACCGCCGTTGACAATCTGTCCTGACCACAACGACTTACCGGATCCACTGACATGGCCCGACTGATACTGGGAAATTCGTTCAACAAGGCAGTGAAACGCCTGCCGCTGCTGCAGCATCTCCTGTGGGCCGTCGAGGCGGGGGCATTCGGGATTCTCCTTGGCATCAGCCGGCTGCTGCCGCCGGAACAAGCTTCCGCCCTGGGTCGCCGGATACTTCGCGCCATCGGACCCCGCCTGGACAAGACGCGCATCTTCCGGCGCAATCTCAGCCTCGCCTTTCCGGAAAAATCCACAGGCGATATCGAGGCGCTGATCAGGGAAATCTGGGGCAACCTCGGGGCGGTGCTGGCCGAATACCCTCATCTGTCGACCTATGCCGTGGCAGGAGAGCCCGAACGGCTCGAAATCGTCATCAACTGCGACAGCCCGGTGTTTAACAACACCGGCAAAGCGGCGGTCTTCGTCAGTGCCCACCTGGCAAACTGGGAAATTCCGCTCGCCTCGGCGATACGGCTGGGCATCCCCGTCAGCGTGCTCTATACCCCTCTGCAGAATCCCTGGCTCGATCGCATGTTATACAGGGCACGCACACGCATGGGCATCAGCCTGTTGCCGCGTGATGGCGGCATTCGCACGCTGCTGCGCGAACTCGGCAGCGGCAAATCCATCGGGTTGCTGGTCGACCAGCGGGTCGACTCGGGCGAACCGGTGCCGTTCTTCGGACTGGAGATGAACACCTCGACCACCCCGGCTCGGCTGGCGCTGCGCTATCATTGCGATCTCATACCGATCCGGGTCCAGCGGCTCGGCGACGCCCACTTCCGCGTAAGCTTCGAGCCGCCGATCACCCCGGACGCGGACATCACGGACGAACACCGGAAAATTCTCGATATGACCCGTCAACTCAATGAATTATTCGAGATCTGGATCAGGGAGCAGCCCCGGGAATGGCTGTGCTCGAAGCGCCGCTGGGCCAAGGATGCAAGACACCCCTGATTTGAGGGATGTCCGCTGCGGGTAATCTGCCTATAATGCCGGCTACACAGCCAGAAATGCTTTAGTTCCCCAATGCTGAATACACTGCGAAAATCACTCCATCCCCTGAAGGGCAGGCCCAAGCCACGCTGCATCGCAGAGATCGAGGGTTTTGGTTACAGCGTGAAGCCCGGCAAGGAGAAGGTGACTGAATTCCCCCCCAGCTTCTTCGTGGTGGGCGCACCACGCTGCGGCACCACCGCGGTCAGCAAGGCCCTGGCGGGCAATCCCCGCATCAGCTTTTCCAAGCCCAAGGAGCCGCATTTCTTTCTGGAACCACGCCCCGGCGTGCGCGAGAACGATCTGCGACAGCAGTACCTCTCCCGCTACCACCACGATCTGAACGCCGATCACCAGGCCATCGGCGATGGTTCGGTGTCATACCTCTACGAGCCGGACGCGATCCGGCGGGTTCTGGCCTTCGATCCGCGCGCAAAATTCATCGTGCTGGTGAGAAATCCGGTGGAGATGATGCGTTCCTATCACAGTCGCATGCTCTTCCAGCTCGATGAGGACGAAGAGGATTTCGCCAGGGCATGGGACCTGCAGGCCAGCCGTGCGGACGGGCTGCAGATACCGAAACGCTGCCGTGATGCACGACTGCTGCAATACGGCAACCTTGGCAAGCTGGGCATGCATCTCGAACGCCTGTTCGAGGTCGCCGGGCGCGAGCGCTGTCATGTCATCGTGTTCGATGATTTCGTTCAGGATCCGCGTGCCGTTTACCTGCGTGCCCTGGCATTCATCGGGGTCGACGACGACGGACAGGTCAGGTTCAAGCGCAAGCGCGGAACCAGCGGCTTCAAGTCCCGGTGGCTGCAGCAGTTCGTGATGAACCCGCCGACCTGGGCCTTCCGCCTGCTCGCCATCAGCGATGCGAGGATGCTGAAACGCCTCAAGGGCCTGCGCAAGCGCATCAAGACCCTTAACTCCCGCGACAGCAAGCAGCGCCAGATTCTGACGGAGGAGATGCGTGCGACGCTGCGCGACTATTTCGCGGAGGATGTCGCGAAATTATCCGGACTCCTGTCGCGTGACTTCAGCCACTGGCATTGAGGATTGCCTGTTGCATGCTCGCCGGGCGGTAGCGGTCACCCCGGTCGCATTGCACTTGCCGGACGGTTGGGGCAGAATCGCGGCGTCTTTAGTGCCGGAGCGGTTTTCCCCCGGTATGCCCTGTCTATCCCTGCAGCCACGCCTGAAAGCACCATGATCACAGTTCGCGACGGTGTAAAGAAATGGGCCATTCTGGCGCCGACGGCGCTGCTGCCGCGACCGTGGCGCGTTGCGCTGCGCGAAAGGCTGCTGTCCCGCCTGGAACTCGCCATCGCCAACCGCGCCGGACTGATCATCATCGGGCATCCCAAGAGCGGCAATACCTGGCTCAAGGTCATGATCGCCCGGCTCTACCAGGTTCGCTACGGCCTCAAGCCTTCTGAGTTGATCGGCTCCGACGAACTGGCCCTGCGCAATCCGGCGATACCGCGGCTGGCCGCCACCAACGGTTACTACAGCTACGAGGGCAGTGTCGGCAGGGTGCTGGCTGCCGGCGCAGTGGATGCGCCGTTGCGCCACAAGCCGGTGATGTTCCTGGCGCGCAATCCGATCGATATTGCCGTATCCTGGTTTTTCCAGTTCACCCGGCGCCAGTCCGCTCATAAACAGGAACTGATCAACCATTTCATCGCGCATCCGATAGACCGGCGCTCGATTGCCATGTGGGATTTCGTACGGCACAGCGATATCGGCCTGCCTTTCCTGCTCGATTACCTGAATGCCTGGGAGCGCAATCTGGGTGAACTCGATCACTCCCTGCTGGTGCGTTACGAGGACCTGCGCACCGCACCTGCCGCCACTCTGAAAAAGATCACCACCCTGATGGGTGAGTCGTTCAGCGATGCGGAAATCGGGGAAGCGGTCAATTTCGGTTCCTTCGACAACCTGCGCAAGCTGGAAAGCAGCGGATTTTTCAGTCGCGGCGGCATGACGCTGCGCAATGCCGGTGACCCGAACAGCTTCAAGGTGCGGCGCGGCAAGGTGGGGGGCTACGCCGAATATTTCACCGCGGAACAGGTAGCCGAACTCGAGGAGTTGATGATGTCACGCCTGTCGCCGACGTTCGGTTACCTGCCGTCCGGCAGCAGCGTTGAGAAAAGCAGCGCCAGCGCCTGAGCGGCAGGCAGCGATCCGGGACGCCCGGGCCCTGAGTTTTTTCTGACCCCGATCCCGGAATGCAGTCCGATACCACACCCTCAGACAACACCTCCATGACCCGCAAGGCCGCGCCCAACGTCTGGGTCGTACTGGGTGACAAGCCGGGGGACAATGCCCAGGTCAGAGCCATCGAGCAGGCCCTGCCCTGGGCGTGCGTGGACAAGCATATCCAGGTGCTCGATCCCTTCGTCCTGGGAAAACCAGAGGTCGGCCCGACGCTCTATCATATCGACCGAGAACGCTCGGACCCGCTGGAACCTCCGTGGCCCGACCTGATCCTGACCAGCGGTCGCAGGCCGGCCAATGTCGCCTTGTGGATCCGTGAACAGTCCGGAGGGCACACCCGCATCGTGCTGCTGGGCAAACCCTCGACCAGTCCGGATGATTATGACCTGGTTATCTACAGCGCCGAGAACCAGTTCCCGCCACTAAAAAACCTGCAGGCGATTTCGCTGCCGTTGATGCGTGTTGACGAGACCCAGATCGTGCAGGCCGCCGCCGAGTGGGAACCGCGCCTGCGGGAACTGCCACGTCCGCTCATTGCGTTTCTGATTGGTGGGCCTACCGGTCCCTTTGTGTTCAATCCCTCGACCACCCGTCGCCTGCTGGACTACATCGAACGGATCGTCGGGAAAACCGGTGGAACGCCGTATATCACCACCAGCCGGCGCACACCGCCGGAGGTTGTCACGGCATTGCAGGCTGGCCTGCCGGCAGGAGCCCGGCTCTTCGCCTGGTCGGCGGACGCCGCCGCCAACCCCTACCGGGGCCTGCTGGGGCTTGCCGATGGCTTCGTCGTCACCGGTGACAGCATTTCCATGATGGTGGAGGTCATCCGCCTGCGCAAGCCGCTGGCCATTTTCCCGCTGCCGGTGAGTTCGCTTGGCGCACTGGACCAGTCAAGACGCACGTTCATACGCTGGATGTTCAAGCCGGGAAACAGCAGCGTCGGCGGCAGGCTGCGCCGGGGTTTGGCACGGATGCTTTATCGACTGCAGGTCATCACCCAGACACGCGATTTCACGGCCTTTCATGACATGCTGGTCAACACGGGACTTGCCGAATATGCGGGCGGTACGCTACCGCATGCGCCCGACGGACAGGTGCCCGATGATCTCGGCATTGCGGTGCAGCGCATTCTCGCGCTCATGGCCACGACCTGAACGGCGCAGCCGAAGTTCCGGAGTCAGAAATCGCGCATGGCGTGCTGCTGTTCAACCACCGGGGAATGCAACACGAGGTCCATGCCCCGCCAGCCGACCACATCGACATGACTGCGCTTGCCGTGGATGTCTTCCAGCACGATACGGGTGCGTTTACCCGAAATATACAGAATAGCCCTGACCTGAATCAGCTGACCCGAGAAATTGCTGTACCAATAGCCTGGAATAGGCCTTTGTTGCAGAAACATGCTGCACCTCCTCCGCCAGGGTGTTAACCCCTTTGGCGTGAACTTATTGTTATCTCCCTGCCCGCTTCAGCGGTGCAGGAGTGTATGTCGTACCATTATATAGCGGATTGCCCGCCGGCAATCAACAAGCGGATATCAGCCGCACTTGGAATCGCCGCAGTTCAGACAGGTCAGACAGCCGTCCATCTGGATCACCGCCCTGGTCTGGCACTTGCCGCACAGTCGGGAACCCTTGGGAAAATCGCCGCTATCCTCTGACTCGGCGGTCTCGAGCGCCGATTCATACTGGGCGCGCTTCTCGGCCATGAGTTTTTTCTGGTGCTCGTCCAGGCTGTCGTCCTTCATCAGCCCGATCATGCGCATGTGGCATTCAATGGCATCCCCGATCTCCGCCACCAGCGAGGGCATGTACTTGCCACCCTTCTTGAAATAGCCGCCGCGCGGATCAAACACCGAACGCAGCTCCTCAACCAGGAAGGTGACGTCTCCACCCTTGCGAAATACCGCCGAGACAATGCGCGTCAGGGCCACGATCCACTGGAAGTGGTCCATGTTCTTCGAGTTGATGAATATCTCGAAGGGCCGCCGCAGTTCGTGTTCCGTGCCGGCATTGAGGATGATGTCATTGATGGTGACATAAAGGGCATGCTCCGAGAGCGGCGTCTTGACCTTGTAGGTCGAACCGATCAGCATCTCCGGGCGTTTCAGCTTCTCGTGCAGCTGGACAACCTTGTCCTGCGACAATGCAGCGGGTTTCGTTTCATTGGCAGCCGCTGGTTTCACGGCTTCCTGCGGCTCGTCCTTCCTTACGCCGTAACTGATGATTTTTTTATCGATCCTGGTTGCCATGGGCGGCTCCTGCGCGTCTGGTTGCGTTCTGTTGATCAGAATTTCCCGTAGTACCCTTCCTTGAGGGCATCGTAGAGATTGGCGGCCGTATGGATCTCGCCGTCATACTCCACCTCTTCATTGCCCTTGAGGCTCACCACCGTGCCGTCCTCGAGCGTGAATTCATAGGTGGTCTTTTCCAGGTCCTTCTCCTTGACCAGCACGCCCTGGAAGGCCTCCGGGTTAAAGCGGAATGTTGTGCAGCCCTTCAGTTCCTTCTGGTAGGCATACAGGTAGATATCCTTGAAGTCCTCGAACGGATAGTCCGTCGGCACATTGGCCGTCTTGGAAATCGAGGAATCCACCCACCTCTGCGCCGCCGCCTGGATATCGACATGCTGCTTCGGCGTGACGTTGTCGGCGGCAATGAAATAATCCGGCAGCGCATCGCCCTCCCCTTCCATGCTGGCGCTGGCCTGTGGATTGACCAGCTCCCGGTAGGCCAGCAACTCGAACGAGAACACATCCACTTTTTCCTTGCTCTTCTTGCCTTCGCGAATCACATTACGGAAATAATGGTGCGCGAAACTGGGCTCGATGCCATTGCTGGCATTGTTGGCCAGTGACAGGGAGATGGTCCCGGTCGGCGCGATGGAACTGTGATGGGTGAACCGGGCGCCGTTCTGCGCCAGTTCCGCCACCAGCTCGGGCGCCACTTCGGCCAGTCGCTGCATGTAACGGCTGTACTTCGCATGCAGCACCCTCCCCTTGACCCTGTCGCCGGGCAGGTAGCCGTCACGGCGCATCTCGGGCCGCTTGCGCAGCAACTCTCCGGTAACCTCGAAGTCCTCGTCCATGATCGGCGCCTGACCCTTCTCCCTGGCCAGGTCGAGTGCGACCTGCCAGCCGGTCAGCGCCAGTTCGCGGCTGACGCGCTCTGTGAACTTCACCGAGTCCTCCCCGCCGTACTTCATACAAAGCATCGTTACCGTGGAGCCGAGGCCCAGGAAGCCCATGCCGTGGCGGCGTTTGCGGGTGATCTCCCTGCGCTGTTCCTCCAGCGGCAGCCCGTTGATCTCGACGACGTTGTCCAGCATGCGGGTGAAGACGGCCACCACCTTGCGGAATTCCTTCCAGTCGAATTCCGCCTTGTCCGTGAATGGATCGCGCACAAACTTGGTCAGGTTGATCGAGCCCAGCAGGCAGGCGCCGTAGGGTGGCAGCGGCTGCTCGCCGCAGGGGTTTGTGGCACGGATATTTTCGCAGAACCAGTTGTTGTTCATCTCGTTGACCTTGTCGATCAGAATGAACCCCGGTTCGGCAAAGTCGTAGGTCGAACTCATGATCATGTTCCACAGGCGTCGCGCCGGCACGGTCTTGTAAACCCGGCAGGCCACCAGCCCGGCGTTATTGGTGAGGTAATCGCCCTGCGCTGGCCACTCCCGCCAGATCACCCGCTGTGAATCGTTCAGATCGATGCCGCCATCCAGTTCCTGGCGGTTGATGGGAAAGGCGAGTTGCCAGTCAGCGTCGCTCCTGACAGCATCCATGAACTCCTGGCTGACCAGCAACGACAGGTTGAACTGGCGCAGGCGGCCGTCCTCGCGCTTGGCGCGGATGAAGTCCATCACATCCGGGTGGCCGACATCGAAGGTCGCCAGTTGAGCGCCGCGCCGGCCGCCGGCGGAGGACACGGTGAAACACATCTTGTCGTAGATATCCATGAAGGACAGCGGGCCGGAGGTGTAGGCGCCGGCGCCGGAGACATAGGCCCCGCGGGGACGCAGGGTGGAAAACTCATAGCCGATACCGCAGCCGGCCTTCAGCGTCAGCCCGGCCTCATGCACCTTCTCCAGAATATCGTTCATGGAATCGGCGATCGTGCCGGACACGGTACAGTTGATTGTGGAGGTGGACGGCTTGTGTTCCCGGGCGCCGGCATTGGAGATAATGCGCCCGGCCGGGATCGCGCCGTGCCGCAGGGCCCAGAGGAACTCCCGGTACCAGGTCTCGCGCAGTTCCGGCGTGGTCTCGACATCGGCCAGCGCGCGGGCCACGCGCTGGTAGGTATCGTCGATGGTCAGATCGACCGGCGTGCCGTCTTTTGCCTGCAGCCGGTATTTCTTCTCCCAGATATCCTGGGAAGCCGGCTGCATGGGTATCCGGGCCGCGCTGGATGGTACCGCCTTGAGGTGTGCAGTTGTGGTCATGCGTTTGATCCCCTCCTCCTGAGTATAATTTCTTGTTGGTCAAACATGTCTGTCTGGTCCCTGCATCAATCGTATGCCGCGTTCCGGGTGTCCGGTTGCAAACACAAGATATTGTGTGCAGGGTCCGAAGAGTATGCGTGCGGGAAGGGGCTGTCAAGCCTGATTTGAATTGTATAATTTATATTTATTTTACATATAGTTAACAATTTTTTTCTAATGTCAATAGGGACAATCCACGAGCCAGTCAGCATAACAGTTAAACACTATATATTGTGTTTCTAATATTATGCCGGAAAGCCCGGATGCGAGTGCACAGAAGCCCCGCGGCTCAGGGCGGCATGGCTTCCATGCCCCCGTGGTGATGGTGCCGGGCAGGGTCGCTGGTGGCCGATACATCCGGCGCCGGTTGCCCGTGATGCTCATGCATGGGGGGCGCCAGAACCAGAGTATAGAGGCCGAACAGCATGACCGTGACCCCGGCAAGGGTGCGCAGTATACGCCCCTGCAATGCGCGCGTCAGCGTGCCGATGGCAAAGCCCATGCTCACCATCAGGGGCAGAGTGCCCAGGCCGAACACCAGCATGACCAGCCCGCCGTAAAGTACACTGCCGCTCGCCAGCGCCAGCGCCAGCACGGCATACACCATGCCGCAGGGCAGCCAGCCCCAGACCAGTCCCAGCATGAATGCCTGGCCGCTGCCCTGCACCGGGATGAAACGCCGTCCCAGGGGCTCTATGCGTTTCCAGAGATGCGCGCCGGCTTTTTCCAGCACCAGCAAGGCGCGCCACCACCCGGCCAGGTAGAAACCGAACAGGATCATGAATACGCCGCCGACCACCCTGCCGACCGGGAAAGACCCGAAGATTTTCAGGGCGCCGACCTGCTGCCCCAGCAAGCCGAGCAGCAGCCCGGCAAGGCCATAGCTGATGATTCGTCCGCTGTTATAGGCGAGCAGGGCCGAGAGAAAACGCCAGCGTGACAGGCGTATGCCGGGGGCGAGCCCGCTGCTCAGGGCCCCCACAATGCCGCTGCACATGCCCACGCAGTGCACCCCGCCCAGCAGGCCCACCAGAAACGCCGCCGGCAGTGTCAGTTCCATATTCACGGTGAGAGTACCAATGAAAATCGCCAGTGAGAACGCAGGGTTTCAGCAGCAACAGACATTAAAGTCAAGAAACAGCGTATGTACAAACATGCAAATAGCCACGGAACAACGCGGAAAGATTTTTTTGAATGATCTTATATTTCAGTGTTCTTCCGTGGATTTCGTGTCCATTTACCGGCATAAGGGCCCAAGACAAGCGTAATTCGGTTTAATTCCGTAGTTACAAGCGCCCTCGTGAAGGCACGGGAGCACGGATCGGCTACGGCCCGGTGTTTTCGTCCGTGTAGCGCGGAGACAGCACCACCGGAGCGGTCAGCGGCATCTGCATCCTGCCGGAGAGACGCCAGTCATCCGCCTCCAGCTGGACATACCACTTGCCCCGTCCAAGTTCGCCGATGCCCGCCGCATATTGCCCCTCGCCGACCTGTTCCAGCATGACCTGCTGGTCATGGTGCGGCCGCGTGGGATGCAGAATCGAAAGTTTCATCTCGCGCGGCGGCAGATAGTCCTGCGACTTGAGCATGAGGGTTATGCGATTCCTGGCCATATCGATGTCAAAGCGAGCCTCGAGCCGATGGGCCTGCGCCGCCCGGTCACGCGCCAGGTCACGGTTGATGGCCTTGCCGCGCGTGTAGTAGTCATCGACGACCAGCCCGTCACTGGTGGTTACGGCGAGATAGAGCGAGGCCATGCCGGCGACCACCGCCGTTGCCGGCAGCGCGATCAGCAGCCACACCCAGGGCTGGACGTACCAGGGTTTTTGCTCTGCAAGACTGTTGTTCTGCATAATGGTTAACCTGAATTTCTGACAGGGATCAGGGATGCTGGCACATGAGAACCAGCCAGGGCCGGAACAGGCATCGCCGGAACACCGGCTGTTTTCCGGTTATTCAGCGCCATCTCAATCACCTCAATATAACAGGGACATCCCGGGCCGCCCGGTGAGGAATTCGGGTCAAGGCCCAAGGAAACGCGCTTCTTCACGGGTCGTGAGGCCGGGATCGTCAGTTGCGACCAGTTTGAAGGTGACCTTGTTGCTGCGCTCGTGCAACTCGTCTTCCTCCACCCGCAGGCGCACCGGCAGTTCCAGCACCTCACCCGCATCGACCCAGATCCGTTTGGCGTCGATGAACAATTCGAGATCCTCTATACCCTCCACGTGCAGTTTGAAGGCATGTCCCTTGTCATCCATGTTGATGATCTTCAGGATATAGACGTTCTCGATCCGCCCCTCATCGGTCTCCCGGTAGAGGCGGTTGCGGTCCCGGATGACATCGAGTCCCAGCGTGCTGCGCTGGCTGAGGGACCAGGCAAAAATGGACATGATGGTCAGCAGCAACAGCGCGTAGACCACGACGCGTGGTCGCAGTATATGCGACCTGCCACCGTGCATGGCATTTTCCGTGGTGTAGGCGATCAGCCCCCTGGGATAGCCCATTTTGTCCATGACATCGTCACAGGCATCGATACAGGCCGAACAGGCAATGCATTCGTATTGCAGACCGTCCCGGATGTCGATGCCGGTCGGGCAGACCTGAACACACAGAGTGCAGTCGATGCAGTCGCCCAGGCCCTGCGCCTTGTAGTCGGTGCTGCGCTTGCGCGAACCGCGCGGTTCGCCGCGCTCGGGAAGGTAGGACACGATCAGTGTGTCATTGTCGAACATGGCGCTCTGGAAACGCGCATAGGGGCACATATACTTGCACACCTGCTCGCGCATGAACCCGGCATTGCCGTAGGTGGCAAAGCCGTAGAAGATGACCCAGAAGGTCTCCCAGGGTCCCAGGCTGAAGGTCAGCAGGCGCTGTCCCAGGTCGATGATGGGCGTGAAATAACCGACGAAGGTGAACCCCGTCCACCCCGCGAACAGGAGCCACAGGATCTGCTTGGTCGCCTTGATGCGAAACTTGCGCGCATTCAGGGGCATCGCATCCAGCTTCTGCTGTCTCATGCGATCGCCCTCGACCTTGCGCTCGATCCACAGGAACGCTTCGGTCCACACCGTCTGGGGACAGGCATAGCCGCACCAGACACGCCCCGCCAGGGCCGTTACGAAGAACAGTGTCAGTCCGGCGATGATCAGCAGGATCGCCAGATAGATGAAGTCCTGGGGCCACAGGGTGAGGGAGAAGATATGGAACTTGCGTGCCGGCAGATCGAGCAGGATCGCCTGGGACCCGTCCCAGCGCAGCCAGGGAGTGAGGTAGTAGATGCCGAGCAGACCCACGACACCGAGTATCCGCAGTCGTGCGAACAGGCCGTGCACCTCGCGTGGATAGATCTTCTCGCGCTTGGCATAGAGGGACTGTTCGACCTGCTCGTCGGTACGACCTGCTGCAGAACGCCCTTTTGGATCAGGGGCTGTCATGGTACCGCCCTTAGAGTTCCCGGTTGCCCCGGTTTTGTCGCATGCAGTTGGTAACTGCGAAATAGAGAGTGCCGAGACCGGAAACCGCAGTGATCAGCCAGAAAACAAAAAACCCGATGGTGTAGATCCCGAGCGGACTGATGTCGATCTCGGTGTCAAACGGAAACAGATCGCGCGGATCGAAAGCGGAAAAGAACGCCCCGGTGGCCACGACGGCCACCAGGAATGAGGGCCAGAGCACCGCGATGCACTTCTGTATTCCGGGTATTTTCTTTTCCGCCATGAGTCGGTTCCTGCAGCCGGGCCACACACAAGAGACAGCTCGCGCTATTCTTCCCCCGGCTGCTCTCCGGTGGACAGGCCATAGACGTAGGCGGCCAGCAGATGGACCTTGTCCGGGCCAAGGAATTCCCTGTGCGCCGGCATTTGCCCGTTACGTCCATTGGCGATGGTCTCGGTGACGGCCTTTTCCGACCCGCCGTACAGCCAGATGTTGTCGGTCAGGTTGGGAGCGCCCAGCATCTGGTTTCCCTTGCCGTCGGCCCCGTGGCACGCCACGCAGAAAGCCTGGAATTTTTCCTTGCCGCGATCCGCCGCCGCCTGGTCTACATTGCGGCCGCTCAGGCTCAATACATACTGCACCGTATCGGCAACACCCTCGTCACCGCCGAGCGCATCCTTCCAGGCCGGCATCACGCCGTTACGCCCGCTGAGGATGGTCTGCTCGATCTGATCGGGGGAGCCGCCATACAGCCAGTCGTTGTCACGCAGGTTGGGGAAACCGCGCGCACCGCGGGCATCGGAACCGTGACAGACGGAGCAGTAATTGACGAACAACCGCTCACCCATCTTGTGGGCCTCGGGATCAGCGGCCACCGCGACGACGGGCATTTCGCTGTACTTGGTAAACAGCGGTCCGTATCTCGCATCGGCGAGATCCACCTCGCGCTGATACTGGCCGACCGAGGTCCAGCCCAGCAACCCGGGGAAACTCCCCAGCCCGGGATACAGCAGCAGGTAGACCAGCCCGAACACCATGGTGATGTAAAACAGCTTCAGCCACCAACTGGGCAGGGGGTTGTTGAGTTCCTCGAGGTTCTCGTCCCAGACATGCCCCATGCTCTCGGCCTTTTCGCCCGCCTTCAAGGAGCCCCGGGAAAGCCAGCGCACCAGGAGAAAACAGCCAAGAATCCCGCCGAGTGTCGGGATGATGATGTACCAGTTCCAGAAGCTGCTGGTGAAATCAGCCATGGGTATTCTCCTTGGTAATTTTTTCTGTAGTCACTGGCTTGTCCTCGGTAAAGGGGAGATTCGCCGCCTCGTCGAAGGCCCTGGTGCGCTTGCCGCTCCAGGCCCACAGGACGATGCCTATAAACACGACCATGACAACGATGGTCCAGATCGAATCAATCAGCGTGAAAATCATGCCTTCATCTCCGGGTCGTGATCGCCGTACCCATGCCCTGCAGATAGGCAATCAGCGCGTCCAGTTCGGTCTTGCCTTCCAGTTCCTTGGGGGCGTTGGCGATCTGTTCGTCGGTGTAGGGCGAACCCAGCAGGCGCATGACCTCCATCTTCCTGCTGATATCGGCGGCATCGGCCGGAGTTTCCGCCAGCCACGGGTAACCGGGCATGATCGATTCGGGCACGACATCGCGCGGGTTGTTCATGTGCACACGATGCCACTCGTCGCTGTAGCGGCCGCCGACCCGGGCAAGGTCCGGACCGGTGCGCTTGGAACCCCACTGGAACGGGTGGTCGTAGACGAATTCACCGGCCACCGAGTAGTGGCCGTAACGCTCGGTTTCGGCCCGGAACGGGCGGATCATCTGCGAATGACAGAGATAGCAGCCTTCCCGCACATAGACATCGCGTCCTGTGAGCCGCAACGCCGTGTAGGGCTCGAGGCCGGCCACCGGTTCGGTAGTGGTCTGCTGGAAGAACAGCGGTATGATCTGAACCAGTCCGCCGATGGAAACCACGACCAGGATCAGCACGATCATCAGGCCGATATTTTTTTCAATCTTGTCATGTCCTGTCGCCATCACGTATCTCCTCAATGAGCCGCGGCCGGCGCCGGGATGGTGCCGACGGCGGGTTTGGCGCCTGCGATGGTCTTCCACAGGTTGACCGCCATGACCAGAGTTCCGACCAGGAAGAACGCGCCCCCCAGGAAGCGCACGATGTAATAGGGGTGCATGGCCTGCACGGTCTCCACGAAGCTGTAGGTGAGCGTGCCGTCGGCGTTGGTGGCGCGCCACATCAGACCCTGCATGATGCCGGCCACCCACATGGAGCTGATGTAAAGCACAATGCCGATGGTCGAGGTCCAGAAATGCACTTCCACCAGCTTGAGGCTGTAGAGCTCACGGTCGAACAGGCGCGGAATGAGGTAATACATGCTGCCCATGGAAATGAGCGCCACCCAGCCGAGTGCGCCGGAATGCACGTGGCCAATAGTCCAGTCGGTGTAATGCGACAGCGCATTCACCGTCTTGATGGACATCATCGGCCCCTCGAACGTGGACATGCCGTAGAAGGAGACCGAGACGATCAGCAGGCGCAGTACCGGGTCGGTGCGCAGTTTCTCCCACGCCCCGGAGAGCGTCATGATGCCGTTGATCATGCCGCCCCAGGAGGGCGCCAGCAGGATCAGCGACATCACCATGCCGAGCGACTGGGCCCAGTCAGGCAGCGCGGTGTAATGCAAGTGATGCGGTCCCGCCCAGATGTAGGTGAAGATCAGCGCCCAGAAGTGCACCACCGAGAGGCGATAGGAATACACCGGGCGCCCCGCCTGCTTGGGAATGAAGTAGTACATCATGCCGAGGAAGCCGGCCGTCAGGAAGAACCCCACCGCGTTGTGCCCGTACCACCACTGCACCATGGCGTCCTGTACGCCGGCATAGGCGGAGTAGGACTTCAGCAGCGTAACCGGCACCTCGGCGCTGTTAAAGATGTGCAGGATGGCGATGGTCAGTATCATAGCGCCGTAGAACCAGTTGGCGACGTAGATGTGCTTCACCTTGCGCTTGGCGATGGTACCGAAAAACACGATCGCGTAGGCCACCCAGACCACGGCAATCAGGATGTCGATCGGCCACTCCAGCTCGGCGTATTCCTTGCTGGTCGTGATGCCGAGCGGCAGGGTGATGGCCGCGGCGACGAT
>JBAVKA010000123.1:0-4052 GCA_049688075.1 Gammaproteobacteria bacterium | reverse complement strand
GTCGCCGAACAGGCGGGACGCGTGCGCGTGTTCGACAACGACGCAATGGTCACGGCCTTCTCTACGTTCATCGATATCTCGACCCGGGTGACCTTTTCCGGCGAAACGGGACTGCTGGGCATGGCCTTCCATCCCAGTTTCCCGAGCGATACGCGTGCGTATCTCTTCTATTCCCACAACGACGCGTCAGCGGGCCTTGTGTCGCGGGTCTCGGAATTCACGACGTCCGATGGCGGCCAAACGCTCGACCCGGCCTCGGAGCGGATTCTGCTCACGATAGACAAGCCGGAAGACAACCACAACGGCGGCGGGATCGCCTTCGGGCCGGCTGATGGATTCTTGTACCTCGGCATCGGCGATGGCGGCGGCGGCAACGATCAGCACGGTGCGTTTGGCAACGCCCAGTTGCTTACCACCCTGCTTGGCAAGATGCTGCGCATCGACATCGCCGCGGGTGCGGGCGGCTTCAATTACCGAATCCCGCCGGGCAACCCCTTCGCCGCCAATCCATCCTGCGGGGCCAACGGTTCCGGGACCTTGAACTGCCCGGAAATCTTTGCCTGGGGTTTCCGTAATCCTTGGCGATGGAGTTTCGACCGTCAGACGGGCGAACTCTGGGTCGGCGACGTGGGGCAAAGCACCCGCGAGGAAGTTGATCGCGTCGCGCTAGGGGGCAATTACGGCTGGCGCTGCTTCGAGGGCACGCACAATACGGGATTCGCCTGCGGCACACCCGCGAATCTGCAGGCTCCGATCGTAGACTACGGGCGCACGGCCGGCACCACTGTCACAGGTGGCTACGTGTATCGCGGCTCCTCGTACCCCGCCCTGGCGGGCCGCTACATCTTCGGCGATTTCGGCAGTGGCAGAATCTGGAATATTCCGAATACCACCGCACCGACACTGGAGGTGACCACCGGTCTCGATACCGGCCTGAACATGTCGTCCTTTGGTGAGGCGAACGACGGCGAGATCTATGTCGTGAGTTACGACGGACGCCTGTTCCACATCACGGATTAGGTGCGGCGGGCTCCACCTCGGCCGGCAGCCCGGAGAGCTCAATAACCGGTAAGTCTGCCACGGCCTGTGGAGGGTAAGCTAATGAATGAATTTCGGGAGCGCGCCCGATCAGCAATGACAACCCCTGAATCACAAGGTGCTGCTGGATTGACCCGGTAATGCAAAGAATCTATAGCGAATATGCATCATAATAATTATTAATACCCGCATAAGTAGTTATGCACAACACTGTCATGGTGCTTTTTTATTTATTCATGTCTTGTTCGTGCGGCGAATCATAATCTCTTAATATACTTAACACATTAATTAATAAGTAATTATTGCGTTGAGTAAAAAACTGATCAATTTAACATAGGCCTTGTGAAAATACGGCTTTAGGGTGCTTTACAACAATTCATCCACAAGCTTATCCACAGTATCTGTGGACAAGTTAATTCTATACCTGCCAGAAGGACAATTGATTTAATCAAGCAGTGAATTGACTGCTGCCCCCCAATACGTGTTCAAGACGCTCGGGTTACAGCCACAGGTCCTGGTGCGCCGGGGCGATGATGGCCGGCATGCGTTCGTGCAGCGGCTTTATCACCTCATTGGCGGGCATGACGAAGATGCTGCAGTTCTCCAGGCTTTCCCCTTCGCCCTCCAAGCGATCCCAGAGACCGGCCAGCGCAAACACATCCCCGTCACGCTGCGGATGTGATGGGGTATCTTGCGGCCGTCGACGACCTTCCAATCATGGAAGCCGTCCGCCGGAATCAGGCAGCGCCGGTACTTGAAGGGGGTGCGATAGGCGGGCTTCTCGGCCACCGACTCGATTCGGGCATTAATCGTGGAATACTTGGTCTTCGCCTCCTTCGACCAATGCGGGATCAGACACCACTGTGTCATCACCATTTCCCGGTCGGCGTTCGTATCCCTGATAATCGGAACCTGCTGCGAGGGGGCGATGTAGTAGCGGGGCTTCAGGCCGATCGGCTCCGAGTGATCCAGGTTGAATGCTTCCCGGATTCCGGCGTGTGTAGGGTGAAGCGTCCGCACATGGAGAAACATGGTACAGCAGTTTCAGATATTCCGGATGCATTCCCAGGTGTGCGTTCGATTGTCCTGGTACCCGTCTGTAGCTACACAGGAGCAGCTGGACTTGTCTAGGCGATCAAATCAATAACACGACCAGCAGCACGATAAGCAGGATAGCGATGAGATTCCTGTTGCTGATATCACCACCCGTGGGGAGAGTGTCGAGCTGCCGTGCCAGTTCATTGACTTCCTGGTCTGTGAGACTCGCCACACGCTCCTTGACGGCCTGAGCATCGATACCCATCGCATGGAGCTTTTCCTGTGTCTCGGTGCGATTAAGAAATAGCTGCACCCGGGCCCGCTCCTGATCCGCCGTCGCCTTGCCGAGGGCCTGATCGGTTGACACCATCTCTGCGCCCGCAACCACCGACAATATGCACATCGTTACGGCCGCTCCGGCAAGAATCCATAAGCGGTTCGATTTCATCGTGCCTCCTAACAGTTGGATTTAATTGACAAGAACCGAGATGCAAAATCATAGAATCCAATGACAGATCGGGTAACTCAGCCATGCCATCAGCTTTGTCCGGAATACTCGCAGAGAATCTCCTGGAATGGCAATAAAAAAGGCGACCCGTCGGCCGCCGTGGAGGGACGGTGTCAAAGCCGTCAGGGAGAGAGCATCAACCGTCGATCTGCGAAGCGATCCAGGGCATTGGGCTTCATATCGTGTATGTACTGAAAGTAGCCATTACGTGCTCTGAATCAGACCCGACACCATCGACTCTATTTCGCCATCTATTACAGTCTAAAGGGCGATTGACTGATTAAAACTATTTACAATCGATCTGCACCCGCTATCTTGAACAAATCAAAAGGCTAGGCGAAATCATAGGTGTATATTAAGAAATGGAACGGTTCAAGGAGAAAATGCTTTAAGCCAAGCTTCACCGCATTAAAATACAGAAACAGGAACAGTTCGATGCCCCAATTCACCAGCTACATATAATATGAAGTCGAGAATAAATCGACCTGCTCCGTCTTACGATTCCAGCCAGAAGCTAGTCTTGCTGGCGGCGGGTCTGGTTTCTGCGGCCGAAATCGTTATTTTGTTGTGGTCGGCAAACATGATTGACTTGGGAGGTGGTGCATGGATTGATCGATTGCAAATCAGAGTTTCAGAGCAAGCTCAACAACCTGTCAAAGCGAAAACAAGATATACAAACACCGAAAGCAAAGCTGGTGAACGCGGCGATGAGATACAGACTGATACTGTATCAGGGCTAGAAATACTGCTACCCCCAGCCGCTGGTAAGGCCAAGCTCACTGCTTTGGCTGACATGAATACAATGAATTCAGGCACTGCACCTGGCAGCGACCTCCAGACAAAATCAATGCAGCCGACAGTTGATGTCAAAATACAGCCACAAAAAACAAACAGGGATTCAGGAACATGGGTTATAAACCTTGTATCATACCAACGGGGGGTCGATGCAGAACGCTTTGTGATAAAGGCCAACTTCAAGGGGGTTTCAACAGAAATAAATCATGTCACCGTGAGAGGAAAGAAGTACTGGCGTGTGCAAGTACCTGGTTTTTCGTCCGCTGATGAAGCCAGAACAAAGGCGAGTGAGGTACAGAATAAGCTTGGATTAAAGGATGTATGGATTGTACAGAGATAATAACGGCAAGTTCCTGTGCTCTGTTGTTGATGTACGACAGCAGACTTAAAAGGTCCATTGCTTCCTTCGCGACCTACAGGGGATAGCAGGCAACGGCATTTCAGCACCACATTACGGACCTTTCCGGCTGAATATCTTTGCCTATCCCTCATAATTGGCCAACCTGTTGTACTCTTATCGAGACCTTGCTGTGGTCAATTTTTCTGGCGATCTTTCGATTGTTCAGGCCAAGCTGCTGAGGGTAAAGGTCACATAAGCGGAGCAACAAGGCAGACTGTCACCTGTTCTGTGCCGGTAGGAGATAGATAAGGTCAACGCTGATAAGTGCTTCCG
>JBAVKA010000122.1:0-4356 GCA_049688075.1 Gammaproteobacteria bacterium | reverse complement strand
CGAGTCAATTGACCGAATGAGGTCTGCTATCAAACGCGCCCGATCCTCAGAAGATAGCCCGGCGATCTGATCTTCTAGTTCCTTTAAATTAGCAGCCATTTCCGCTTCCTTTATAGATACTTACGATTACAGTACCTCGAAAGATGATCCAATTCAACGCGGTATGTATCTCCGTGAATTTAATGACTTATAACGTATAAGCATTTATCCGTTGTGCGCAGCATGACGGATACCAGTCGCTGGTATCAACTATGAAAGTCTTAGCTTTATTTGGTCCACCAGATTTGCGCAGGCATCGGCGCAGGCCTTGCACTCGATGTGCTCCTTGTGCTTCAGACATTCCTTTTCACAGTCAGTACAGACCTGTTCGCAAACAGGGGCATAGGCCTTGATGTACTCTGAATTGGCCGCCAGCAGGTAGGAGAAGGCGGTGCAGACGGCCTGCATCTCGTGCACCTTGCTGGCACACTCGGCAAGGTTCACATCGCCTTCCCTGAAGGCAACCAGACAGTGGGTTATACAGCGCTGGCCTTTGTCCACACAATTGTTGGCAGCGTCAAGCAGTTCGGGCAGTTGTGGAGAGTGCTTGCTATGGTCATGCCCAGGCATGGCTGACATCGCGGCACCGACGTATGCGGCAGATGCCATAGCACCCATTCCCAGCAGGATATCACGCCGGGTCAAACCGGAAGAATTCTTCTGAACCGCTTCTAAGTGTGATTCATGTTCGGACATGACATACCTCCTCCGTTGTAGTTGGGAATACCGTACACCGTTCACGAAATTACGGGCTGATGATATTCGATAACCTCTGTAACCCGGAGGTCCGATTGTACTATGAAAGCGTTAATTCAGCGCTCGTTAATATTAGAAATTGTAGAACGTCTATCTTCAGTACAAACTCGACATGAAGTGAAATGACCTGAATGTCGCAGTAGTGTGTGCGCCGTTCAAAGGCGGCGTTTCTCAGTGGGTGCAAGTCCCACCCGTCAACTTTCGCTCCAGCCGGAAGCAATCGGAGCAGTCATGGAGGTAACGAAGTGGCTGAAGCCTCTGGTGTAGAGGGTCAGGAGTGCAGCGCATTCTGGCCATCCTGTCTATACTAACAGAAGGGTCAGCCCTGTCCCCGTTGGATTCGTAAAACCCGCCGAAAAGGGGAGTCTGCTAAATATCAATCACAAAGTTCAGTGATATAGCAAAGGAGATAAGCCATGAGTCAAATTCACGACGAGGTAATGGCTGCAAATGCCGGCTATGCAGCAGATTTTGGCGATAAAGCCAATTTGCCAATGCCTCCTGGAAGACATTTTGCGATTCTCACTTGTATGGATGCCCGCCTTGATCCCGCCAAATACGCCGGTTTATCCGAAGGCGATGCTCATGTCATTAGAAATGCCGGTGGCCGGGCGAGTGATGATGCCATTCGATCATTAGTCATTTCATATAAATTACTTGGGACTCGTGAGTGGTTCGTGATTCATCATACTGATTGTGGAATGGAAACATTCACAGATGGCATTATGCGTGGCCTCCTCGCAAGCAGTTTAAAGACTGCCAGTGTAGATGCGTCTGGTTGGCATGATTCGGGTAAAGGCCCTGGTTCATCGGAAGGTAACTACATCGACTGGCTTACCATTTCTGATCAAGAAAATAGTGTACTGGAAGATGTCCAGCGTATACGGAATCATCCATTGGTTCCCGATGACATTCCGGTTTATGGGTATATCTTCGATGTAAAATCAGGGAAGCTTGTGGAGGTAGTCAAAGCTACTGAGGCAGGAAAAGCCAAATAACGAATAACTGCTCATGCCATGCAACCGATCGTCATACCCTGTTGCTTCGCTTCGGGTATGAAGGTTGGTTGGCTATTATGCGAAGACTACATTTGACTGTCTTCATGACATTCAACTAGAGAAGCTGAACTTCTTGTTTGGGTCGACTCACGTCCTTTAGCAAATTCTTTTATTAACGTTTGGTGTAGGACCGTGATCGGCCAACTCCTGACCTACTCGGGCGGCTGGCGTACGTCAGCAATGCCGCAAAAGCGGTCATTCCCACCCTTCATTCAGTGCTTCAGAGAACAACCTAAATCGACATTGTCTGTGTTCGTGGGAAGGTCTCAGTTGAGCGAGCCATGACATTCAGTGCTATAAACAAGCGTTCCATAAAGGAGCCATTCTTATCCTCGAACACTGTAAATCGCTTTTCCTTTTCTAACTGCAGGCTGTAACCCATCAGGTAGATGGTAACGTCAGCCAAGCGCTGAAGCGGCCTTCACTCCTGTAGAAAAGGAAGGAGATCAGTGTGATGTCCGATCATCTTCCACTTCCCATCCTCCTTACGGAACAGGTTAGTGGCGCGGATCTCCACGATGCGTGAGCTTCTCTCTAGAGTCGCATTTTGTCCGACCTCGTAATTGCTCACGACAGCGAGGTCTCGGCCTACCGTGAACCGCATATCCTTCGGTTTTACCTCACCCCCGAGTTTCATAGCGGCTTGTGCCTCCCAATCCGCGAGTACCTGAGCCCAGCCGACCCGGAATCCGCCACCTGGCCCCATGTACGTCACATCGTCGGCGTGAGACCAGACCTTCTGCATTGGTGCCAGGTTTCCTCTAAACATTGCATTCAACGCAAAGTAGAACTGCTCTGCCGCCTCTCTGACGGCCTTGTTGTCGTCGTCAGAGGAATATGCGGTTTTCGGTTGTATAAATCCGACGAGTGCAAAAAACATCGCGCCAGCAACAACAAGCCGCTTACCTTTCATTTTGATTCTCCCTTGTACGGACACCCTGCTTTGGGGCCCATTGAAGAACCTTATCGCTCTTGGGCAACGTATCCTTAATAATCGTGCCTCTTTCTTTAAGACTCACCCCCCCCGACTGTACAATTCGCCAGCCGTCATCATACATTTGAAAAAATGCCTTCCTATTGACTGTTGGAGGCATCTTTTTCCCACGAAAACTAACCTCGGGGACTTTTAGCGATGTGAACGGTGTGGGCTCGTAGGACTCGGTGTACTCAACAGTGGCGCGTGTATGCTCGCTATTGCTAAACGTGATGCCGGTAATCTCGCCGAAATGTCCTGAATACGTTAATACCTTAATACCTCTCATTGACGGCTTATACGGCTCACGGGCAAGTTGTTTGCCCTTATCAGTTAGGCTAACCTTTTGCTCCAACCCAAACTTTCCCTTAGTGATAGTTGCAGTACCTAATCCCGCTTGTTCTAACGATTGCGCATAAGGTAGCCAGGCGCTACGGCTACTTTCGCCCCTCCCATAATTTCCATTTATCAGAATCGACCCGGTCACTTCTTTAGGATAGTGTGTCGTTTTCAGTATCATCTCTTTGGCCGTTGATCGGGATAAATGGGGTTCTTTCGTACAATCTGTTTAGCAGCAACTACTAGAGCGCCGAGCAGAACGTAACCAGCAGACCTCAACATAGAAATCATCGCCTCTCCTCAAGTTGCGTTATATTCAACCGCCCCGGGACGGTTGAACGTTTCTGAAACTAGCTGGATATATCGAGGTCATTACTGTATGCCTCAAGCAAGTCACGCGCTAATTCCTTGCTGACCCGCGGTTCAATTGGTCGCCTCTGCCCTCGACAGATTGTAAACATAGGCCGAAATGTACTGCTATTGCAATCAACAGTAACGATACAAACAGAATCACTACACTAAGCATTGTGGAAAATACGTATTGAAGGGGCTGAACGGAATCCACATATCTCGATGATGGCGGATAGCAGCCATAACCTGGATGTCTTAAATCAGTACATTCATGACGTCCCAAGGAATTTCGGGAATGGCAACTGTGGGTCGTATCCCGTCCTTTAGTGAAATCTTTTATAAGCGGATGGTGTAAGACCGGGTACGGCCACAACTAGCCCTTCCCGGATGACCAGCGCACGGCAGGAATGCAGCATAACCTGCCGTTCACGCTCGGCAAGCTGTACTCACACTTTCGGCCAACTCCGGCCCTTCATAGGCGACCAACGAACGGAAAAGTTCATACTGAAAGCGGTCATTGAGCTACAGATAATAATTAGAAGTATTCGACGGTGAGCGGTCATCAGGACTTGCAATAGCTTTCTGCTTTATCTCCCCTTGAGGCGTGCTTCTTGAACTGGCGGACAAGGCACTGTGCCGAAGGAACAGTAAACACAGCAATCACCCGGATTGGGGTGTAACAACGCGCCACATCCTTTGCAGCTGTACTGGAACTGGCATGCATCAGTGGGCATGGATTCAAGCTTGCGATGTCCACATACGGGACATGTGATGGTAGATTGTAGCTCCACCGTGATAGCTGGGTTACCTAACGGTTTGTCTTCAAACATGGTTATATCC
>JBAVKA010000121.1:0-17439 GCA_049688075.1 Gammaproteobacteria bacterium | reverse complement strand
AATCCCACCATCAGGGCGCCTGAACGCCCCTTGATCTGCTTAAACATAATGCTCTCCTCTTCAGCTGATGGATTGAGACTACAAGGCATCAGGACCGGACTCGCCGGTACGAATGCGGATGGCCTGTTCAAGGTCGAAAACGAAAATCTTTCCGTCGCCGATCTTGCCGGTATTCGCCGCCTTGGAAATGGCCTCGATCACCCGATCGGCCATGTCCGCCGCAACGGCGGCCTCGATCTTTACCTTGGGCAGAAAATCGACCACGTATTCCGCACCCCGGTAGAGTTCCGTGTGACCCTTCTGACGTCCAAAACCCTTGACTTCGGTCACGGTGATGCCTTGCACACCGATATCGGAGAGGGCCTCGCGGACATCATCGAGCTTGAACGGCTTGATGATTGCAGTGACTAACTTCATATCGTATCTCCTGGAATAAGGCCCGCCCTGACGGGCGGGCCGGCATGTAGTGCCGTTAGAAACTCTTGCTCAGGGATGCCACGTAGTGGGCATCGCACAGATCCGTGCCGCCGCAGTCCGAGTGCTTGATGTCGGTATCGGTATAGGCCACACCCCAGTCGACGCCCAGCCAGGTCTTGCTCAAGCCGATTGACCAGTCGACATAGCTGTCGTTGAAGAAATCCTCGGTGCCGTCTCCATAGTTGTTGCCAATAGAGGCCGACAGGCCGATTTCGTAGGGCAAGTCATAGTCGAAGCTGCCCTCGATGCGGCTCGAGTCATCGCTGGTACCGAACCAGTCATTGCTGTAGTAATAGGTTACGCCGAACCACTTCCAGCCACCGCCGAGCTTCCACTCGGTGGTGTCGTTGACGGATCCGCCCGGATAGAAGTAGCGCAACCAGCCGGCGTCATAGCTGAATTCGCCCAGTTCGCCGGTGAAGCCGGTGTAGAGGTCCAGTTCGGTGCTGGGGCTGTGGGTGCCGCCGAAGAAGGTCGGGTCGACGTTGCTGGACCAGGTACCGATGTACCAGCTCACCGGCTCGAAGTCGTGGCTGTAATCGAAGCCACCCTGAATGGCCTGCTTCTCGTTGGTCTGGGAAACGCCGCGCCAGATGTAATCACTCGTGAGCGAGACGTTGGCACTGATGTCATCCGCCGCCGCGATACCGGAAACAGTCGCGAGCGCCGCTGCGGTCAGGGTTTTGGTAAAGGTATTCATATCTATGAGGACTCCTGTAAAAAAGTGTTAGCTGAAGTGCAGATTTCTCAATTAATGCAACTGTTGCTACCGCACACAGAGCGCAATGCGTTGTTGCTATTTCGATTCACAATCTGCCTAAAGCAATCCGCATGCCATAATGTAATTATATTTATAATCAATATATTGCACGCCATTAGCCGATTAAGAACAACAACGTCGCACTATCTTGGTGCGCCGTGTATTGTAAAAAAGCAACAAATGCACCTCCTCAGGGCACCGGGTCCGGTCTCACTGGACAGGCCTTGTCAGGTTGGTCTAAGGTGAGGACCATGCTCGATCCCAAACTCTTCGATGATCTCGCCCGGCGCCTCTCCGAGGCACTCCCGACCGGAGCCAGGGAAATCCAGCAGGACGTGGAAAAAAATCTGCGCACCGTCCTGCAGGCGTCGCTGTCCAGGCTGGACCTGGTAACGCGTGAGGAATTCGACGTGCAGGCGCGGGTTCTGGCACGCACGCGCGAGAAACTCGACAAACTGGAAAAAACCATCACTGCACTGGAAATGCAGTCAACCGGGTCAGAAGGCAAACCACACGACGACCAGACCCGGCAGTAACCGGCAATGAAGCCACCGCGGAGCGGAGCTCCGCGCGCGCAACCAGGGAAGGAACAGCATGTCGCTGGCGATACTCTACAGCCGCGCCCAGGTGGGGATGGACGCCCCGCTGGTCACGGTCGAAGTACACCTCTCCAACGGGCTGCCAGGCCTTTCCATCGTCGGTCTGCCGGAAACGGCGGTGAAGGAAAGCAAGGACCGGGTGCGCGGTGCACTGCTGAATTCACGCTTCGAGTTCCCGATGCGCCGCATCACCATCAACCTCGCACCCGCTGATCTGCCGAAGGAAGGCGGGCGCTTCGACCTGCCGATTGCGCTGGGCATACTGGCCGCCTCCGGCCAGATTCCGGGGCAGGACCTGCCGCACTACGAATTCGCGGGTGAACTGGCCCTCTCCGGAGAGCTGCGACCGGTACACGGCATATTGCCCATGACGGTTCATACCCAGCGTTCGGGCCGCTCCCTCGTGGTTCCGGCGGACAATGTCGCCGAAGCCACGCTGGTCGGATCGGCGAGCGTCTATGCCGTCCGGCATCTGCTCGATATCAGCGCGCACCTGACAGGCATGCGCCCGCTGGAACCCCAGTCGCCCGCTCAATATGTCGCCCGTGACACGACGCTTCCGGATCTGGTCGATGTGCGCGGCCAGCATCACGCGCGTCGCGCCCTGGAGATCGCCGCCGCCGGCGGTCACAGCCTGCTGCTGGTGGGACCACCGGGAACCGGCAAGTCCCTGCTGGCGAGCCGTCTGCCGGGCATCCTCCCGGAGCTGACCGAAGAGGAGGCCATGGAAACGGCTGCCGTCAGTTCGATCAGCGGGCAGGTGATCGACAGCACCACCTGGCGCCACCGTCCGTTCCGCGCACCACACCATACCGCCTCGGCCGTCGCGCTGGTCGGCGGCGGGTCAAATCCGCGCCCCGGGGAAATCTCCCTCGCCCATCATGGTGTGCTGTTTCTCGACGAGTTGCCCGAGTTCGACCGGCGGGTGCTGGAGGTGCTGCGCGAACCGCTAGAGTCCGGGCGCATCATGATTTCACGCGCGGCGAGGCAGGCGGAATACCCGGCGCGGTTCCAGCTCGTTGCGGCCATGAACCCCTGCCCCTGCGGCTATCTTGGCGACCCGTCGGGGCGTTGTCGCTGCACCGGTGAACAGATCCTGCGCTACCGCGGCAAGCTCTCAGGTCCACTGCTGGACCGCATCGACCTGCATGTCGAGGTACCACGCCTCGGCTTTCAGGAACTGGAAGGGCCGGCCGGAGAATGCAGCACGATCGTCAGGGAGCGCGTGACGCGGTCGCGGGTTGTGCAGCTGAAGCGTGGACATACCCTGAACAGCGGGCTCGATAACCGGCAGCTGGATGCGGTGTGTGTGCTGAAAAAAGCAGACCGCCTGTTGCTGCACCAGGCCATGCAGCGGCTGCAGCTCTCGGCGCGGGCCTATCACCGGATACTGAAAATCGCACGCACCATCGCGGATCTCGGGGATTCCCCCGACATCGAAACCGTCCATCTCGGCGAGGCGCTCGGCTATCGTACACTGGATCGGGATAGCGGCTAGCGCAGCGTTGCCGGCATGTGTTTGCCCGCGTCCGTACGTCTCGAAATCCCGCCTTGTTGCCGCTACCGCGGGTCACGCGCCGAGTGCTTCCGATAACGCCCGCTTCAGTCCAGAATGCCAGGATTTAATGAAATGTCGTTATTGCGAACGTGGCGCGGCAATCCATTGATCCGTAATCAAACGCATGGAGATTGCTTCGTCACAGTGTTCCTCGCAATGACGACCTATCAGGGCTTCCTTTGTTTGCGTTGCGGCCGAGCGCCCCGGGAAGATTCTCCGGGTTTGTTACCCCCTGACCGAAATCAGCTCCACGTCGAAAACCAGGGTTTGATTCGCCAGCGGTCCACGCTTGCCGTAGGCGAGCTCGGGCGGGATGACAAGCTGGATCTTCCCTCCTTCCTTCACATGCTGCAGACCCTCCGTCCAGCCCTTGATGACCCCGTTAAGCGGGAAGGAGACCGGTTTGCCTTTTTTATATGAGCTGTCGAATTCCTTGCCATCGATCAGCGTGCCGCGGTAATTCACCGTCACCGTGTCGGTCGGGCCCGGAGTCTTGCCGCTTCCGGCCTCGATGATCTTGTATTGCAACCCGCTCGGTGTGGTGACCACACCCGGCTTCTTCGCGTTCTCCTCCAGGTACTGTTTGCCTGCCGCCACTTTTTCAAGCTCCGACTCGCGCTGCTTCGCCCGCTGTTCGGCGACGACCTTGCGTTTGAGTTCCACCAGCGTGTCGTTCATTTCCTGTTTCGGCATCAGCGGCTCGCTGCCGGAAAGGGCATCCTTCATTCCCTTGATGACGGCCTCCGTATTCAGTTCGATGCCCTGGCGCTTGAAATCACCGCCGATCTGGTAGCCCAGGCTGTAATTGATACGGGCAGTCTCATCGTCGAGTTTCAGTGTGTCCTGCGCGCAAACCAGGCCTGCCGGTACGGCCAGCAGGACAAGCGTCGTCAAGGTGGCAAATCGCATGGTTCGTATCATGTGTCGTTCTCCGTTATCGGGTGGCTGCAGCGCTGCGATTCTCGCAAAAGCCGCAAGGCTTCTCAAAAAAGGGCCGCCCGAAGGCGGCCCCGGTTACTCCGCTGAACAAGCCGGGTGTCGGACTTTGGCAAGCGAGGGTACCACGCTGCAGCCCGATGTCGTTTCCTTGCCGGCAACGCAGAACGGCACCTTCATCTCATTGTCTTCATGCTCGACGATGAGCGCCAGCCGGCAAAATTGTCATGACGAAGCCCTGATGACCATGACAAAAAATGACAGCAGCTGCCCGGAAACCGCCGTCGCTGGCAGAGGCGGCCCGGCCGCCGATGCACCTGCCCCGGAAAACTAGCGTTGGTTCGCGGCAACCACTGAGATCAGTTCCACAGTCAGAATCAGCGGCTCAAAACCGTAGGGGCCCCGTTTGCTGACGCCCGGATAAGCGAGTTTCGCCGGCACATACAGCTCCCATTGCGCGCCTTCCTTCATATGCAGCAACGCTTCCTTCAGGGCGGGAATGGACTCATCGACAATGAAGGTCGTCGGCAAGTCTTCCGTGAAGGAGTTGTCGGTTTCCGTGCCGTCTGGACGAAAGGCACGGTATTCAACCACGACCTGGTCGCTGGTCGCTGGTGACCTGCCGGCGCCAGGTATCAGTTCCCGGTACTGCAAGCCGCTCGGCAGGGTGACGACCCCCGGTTGCCTGGCATTCTCCTCGAAAAAGGCGCGCGCATCCTGCCGACTCCTGAACGTGTGATCGTCGAGCGGCAGGGATTTCGAGGCGATAAAATCCGGCTCCGGAAGTGTCTGACCGGATAAACCCTGCCCGGCATCGGCCGGCTCCTGCGACGCCCCCTCGGCAGTGGCCGGCAAAGATTCGGGTGTGCCCGGCGATGTGCGTTCATCGGAAACCGATGGCTCCACCAACGGGGACGGCGCCGGCGCATTACCTGCCGGCCGCCCTTGCATGGATGTCCGTATATCGCTGATACCCTGACTCACTTCGGTCAGCAGGCGGGTGGTGTTGCGCACTTCCCAGAAATTGATGGCGCTGCCGACGATGCCGAGCACGAAGGCGGCAGCGGCCACCGTCAGCGCCGCAGTCAAACGGCGGGCCTGCCGGCGCTCCCGCACCTGCGCCTGCTGAAGGGCGGCGTCGTGTGCCTGTTGCTGCTCACTGAGCCGGAATTCGAGGGTTTTGACACGGGTGTCAGTCAGTTCCTGCCGGGAGTTGGCATCGGCCAGCGAGCCGCGCAAGACCATAACCTCCTGGTTCGCGGCATCGCGTTCCGCCTGGACCCGATCAAACCGCTTCTGCAGTTCGGCGCGCAGCTGTTCATCCCGGCTCTTGAGACGTTCGAGATCATCCTGCAATCCGCTTACCTGGCCAAGCAGTGTCTGTTTTTCCAGCCTGGCGGCAGACAGCTCGCGTTCGAACTCGGCCTGCAGGCTGGTCAACTGCCCAAGCAGACTTTGCTGTTCCTCTCGGGTGACGGACAAACCCTGTTCAACCTCGGACTGCAAGCCGGCCAGCGCTCCACGCAGGACCTGCTTTTCCTGACCGGCGGCGGAGCGTTCCTGTTCGACTTCGGCGTGCAGGTCATTCAACCGCCCCAGCAGGCTTTGTTGCTCCTGTCGCACAGAGGACAATTCGCGCTCGACTTCGGCCTGCAGGGCGGTCAGCTGTCCAAGCAGTCCTTGTCGTTCCTGCCGCGCGGCGGACAACTCGAGTTCGAATTCTCCGGCGGACGGGTGAACGCGCGGCTTGAATCGCTGTATCAGGTTTTGCCAGAAATGCTTGAAGACGGGCACCGTAACGACCTTCGTGGAAGTCATGCTGCAGTTATTATTCAGTCCGGTTTGTTATTGTCGTTCAGGGCTTACTGTAGAACATAACCGCCTACCGCCGGAGCGTAAGTCCCTGTGCTTCCATCATACCGCCAAATTTCTGACAATCAATTCTATTTTTACGTGCGGAAGGAGAAAACAATCCGCATGAACCGCAGGCGATATTTCAGTGAGTGCCGAAAGGGGCCGCAGCCCTCCCGGCATACCCGGCAATCGGGCGAAGCGACTCGCATGCAATGACGGGATATAGGAACTGACAGGAGTATGGACAGCAACCGGACCAGCCCGGTCACCGTCGCAGGATCAATTGAAAATGATGCCTCGCGGCTGACTCACGGGATATGAGCCGGGGGACGGCTTGTCGCCGCCCCCGGTCTTCCCGACTACTTGTCGCTCAGCAGGTCACCGGGCGTTGCCGGCAACCGGGGCATGGTCTGCTCGGGGAACTCCCCATCCAGCGCGCCCAGAAAAGCGACGATGTCCTGCACCTGGGCATCGCTCAGCTCCTTGTCGAGCTGGGTCTTGCCCATCACACGCACCGCCTCGTCCAGGCTCGTGACCGAACCGTTGTGGAAATAGGGTGCGGTATAGGTCAGGTTGCGCAGCGTCGGCACCCGCCACATGTTCCGGTCTGCATCCTGCCTGGTGACGGTGTAGCGTCCCTCATCCGCCGTGAGATTGTAGCGGGTGTCATACTCGCTGCCGGGGTAGGTCGGGAACTTCATGAAGAAACCCTGACCGACCGGCATACCGGCGGAGCCGCTGAAGGAGGGACCGGAGTGGCAGGCGGTGCACCCGACCTCGGCGAAGGTTTCCATGCCCCGCACCTGCTGCGCGCTCATGGCTTTCTTGTCGCCCTTGACATAGCGGTCATAGGGACTGTTTGGCGTGATCAGGGTGCGCTCGTAGGCGGCGACGGCCCTGGCGGCATTTTCGATGGTGATGACATCACCCTTGCCGAAAGCCGCCTCGAAGTAGGGCCGGTAACCCGGAATCGCGCGCACGCGGCCGATGGCCTCATCCAGGTCGGGCATACCCATCTCGATCGGGTTGGCCGGCGGACCCTTGGACTGTTCCTCCAGCGTGGGTGCGCGGCCGTCCCAGAACTGCGCCGACAGGAAGGCGGCGTTCCAGACGGTCGGCGCGTTGCGCCCGCCGACCTGCCCATGCACACCCACGGAAGTCGGCCGGTGATCGTCACCGCCTTCCATGATGTTGTGGCAGGAGAAGCACGACACCGTGCCGTTGGTGGAGAAACGGGTATCGAAATAGAGCATCTTGCCCAGCTCGACCTTGGCCTCGGTGGTCGGATTGTCGGCGGGCGCCGGGGCGGTTTCGGGCAGCGCCTGCCATTGACCGGCGGTGGCCAGTGACGTAGCGGCCAGTGCCACGAGACCCATCAGTGAGGGAACGAAGCATTTAGTCATTTCCTTTCTCCATATTTAATACCAGATCAATCCTTATACCAATCCAACCTTAAGCCAGGATGAACAGGCCGGAACAGGCAAAGGACTGGAATGATATATCTGTCCGGCACCGGTTGCACTGTCCATACGTACAATAGTGGCGACGCTCACCACGCTGTTACCGTTAAGACATGCTTGCTAGAATGCCGCCGCAGTGCACCGGTTGCCGCGCGGCGGATTAACCGGTGCCGGCAGGAACACACGAGAATCACACATGGACTGGGTAATGACGTCGGGCACGCGTGCAATGGCGCTCTTGCCGGAAGTGATCGCACGGATCCTGCCTGCAACGCTACCGGGCGTCATTGCTGCTGAATCGGCTATTCACCGCACCGACCCTGCCACGGAAACCGACCCCCTTCCGGCGCACACCGGCTTCCTCAACGGCAAAACCGGGGCTGCACCTGGTTCGCGTCGGCGTGAATGCCTTCGTCATCACACGGCGCGACAGGATATCTTTGTCTTCACCACTGGCTGAAAACGGTTTCGCACAGAATGCCATCCTCCACCCCGGACAACGTCTTCGAATTCCCGTCAAAGCAAACCCCTGACACGGGTACGGCAGAGATAATCGGCCTGGCACCCGAGTCAGGCGAAGCGGTGCGGACAGCGCCGCCACGGCGGCGTTCGCGCTGGATTTTCCTGTTGCTCATGGTGGCGCTGATCGCGGTGACGTTCATCGTTGTCGAGACCAGGACGTCTTATTATGTGCAGTCTCCGGTACTGTCGCGCCTGGTGGCCAAGATGAGCTTCGCGGTGGCACCAGGACCGAGTCCGCGCATCCTGTTCCCGGCGAGCGGCCCCTACGATCAGCGCATGGGCTACACGCATCTCCCGCAGTGGATCGCCAGGCTACAGGCCAGGGGATATGCTATCGAGAAACAGGCGGAGCTCTCCCCGCAACTGGAGCAGGCTGTCGAAAACGGCGTCTTCCCCGTCTATCACGAGAAGCAGCAGGCAGGCCTGGTAATTCTGGACCGGCGGGGAACGCCGGTATTTTCCAGCCGCTATCCGCGCGCCATCTACGAGACATTCGAGGCGATTCCGCCGCTGGTCATCGCGACGCTCACCTTCATCGAAGACCGCAGCGCGGTGGATCCAAAGTTGCCCCAACGAAACCCGGCGATCGCCTGGGAACGCCTGGGGCAGGCGCTGTTCGATCAGGTCGAACAGGTCTTCGACCCGGACCAGAATGCCTCGGGAGGCAGCACCCTGGCGACACAACTGGAGAAATTCCGCCATTCCGATCGCGGTGTAACTCCATCCATCACCGAGAAGCTCCGCCAGGTATCCAGCGCCTCGCTGCGCGCCTATCTCGACGGACCGAACACCCTGGAGGCGCGCCGGGAGATCGTGCGCGCCTATCTGAACGGCGTTCCGCTCGCGGCGCGTGCCGGCTATGGCGAAGTGCACGGTCTTCAGGACGGCCTGCGCGTCTGGTTCGACGCCGATCCGGGCGAGGTGAACCGGCTGCTCGGTTTCAGCGGCAAACCGCCGGAGGAACAGATGGAGCAGAGTGCGCGCGCCTACCGCATGGTGCTGAGCCTGCTGCTGGCACAGCAGCGCCCGACCTGGTTTCTAGGCCGCAACGGTTTTCGCGTGCTTTCGGCGCGTGTGGACGAGTATGTCAGAGTGCTCGCGCGGAAAGGCGTTCTCGACCCCCCGTTTCGCGATGCCGTGCTGTCACAACCGCTGGCCGCCCCCGGCCGCGAGCCGGTCGCCAATCCCCATGAGATGCGTTCCGCGAAAATCGCCTACATGATCCGCTCCCGCCTGCTGTCGCTGCTCGGCCTGAAGCATTTCTACGATCTCGACCGGCTGGATCTCGGCGTCACCAGCACCCTCGACTACCCGGTGCAGCGGGCGGTGGCCGCCCGGCTGCTGGAACTCAAGGATCCCGTACAGGTGAAGGAGGCGAAACTGACGGGATCCCGGTTGCTGGAGTCAAAAAACGACCTCGACCGGGTGATCTACAGCTTCACCCTCTATGAGTTGACCGAAAACGCCAACGTGCTGCGCGTGCAGGCAGACAACTTCCCCGAGCCGTTCGATATCAACGAGGGCGTACGGCTCGATCTCGGTTCGACCGCCAAGCTGCGCACGCTGGTGCATTACCTGGAGATCATGAGCAGCCTCTACAACGAGTACGCGACGTTGTCCGCCGACGATCTGGGTAACGTAGAAACCTCGCCGAATGACAAGTTGCGCGTCTGGGTCATCGATTATCTGGGACAGCAAAAGACCCGTGACCTTCACGCCATGCTCGAGGCGGCCATGGACCGCAAATATTCGGCGAGTCCCGCGGAGACCTTCATCACCG
This sequence comes from Gammaproteobacteria bacterium, assembly GCA_049688075.1. Classification (GTDB taxonomy): domain Bacteria; phylum Pseudomonadota; class Gammaproteobacteria; order UBA9214; family UBA9214; genus CAVQCA01. The sequence goes on along the minus strand of JBAVKA010000121.1, from coordinate 7,493 downwards.
GCGGCGGCGCCCACCATTTCGTCAATTTCAAGCGCGATGACAATGGCAAGATCGTCACCATTCGGCAGGCGTTCCGCGAATCGATCAACCTGCCGTTCGTGCGCCTGATGCGCGACATCGTCAGGTACCACATGAACCGTACCGAGAGCAGCCGCCAACTGCTTGAGGATGCCGCCGAACCGCGCCGCATTGAATACCTCACGCGTTTCGCCGATCGCGAAGGCAAGACCTTCCTGCGCAGGTTCTACCGCAAGTACGACGGCAAGAACCCGGCGGAGCGCTTCAACCTGCTGATCGACAGTGTGCGCGCGGCGCCGGTGCCGCTCAGCATCGCCTTTCGCAGCATCTATCCGGACGCCGATGAAAATAAATTTGCCGAATTCCTCAAGGGTGCGCTTCCCGGCGCCAGCCTGAACGAGACACTGATCGAGCGCCTGTATCGCAACTACGGCCCGGATAACTACTCGCTGATGGATCGCGGTTATCTCGCCAAGGTGCATCCCCTGGAGTTGTGGCTGGTGACCTACCTGCAACAGTACCCCGAGGCGAACTTTGACGCGGTCACGACGGCAAGCGCGCAGGAGCGCATCGATGTCTATGCCTGGCTGTTCAAGACCAAAAGCAAGAGCCGCCAGGATATCCGCATCCGCACCCTGCTCGAGATCGAGGCTTTCACCGAAATTCACGCTGCCTGGGCGCGTCTGGGTTACCCGTTTTCCTACCTGACGCCCTCCTACGCCACGGCGATCGGAAGTTCGGCCGATCGCCCCGCCGCGCTGGCGGAACTGATGGGCATCATCCTGCGCGGGGGTGTCCGTGCGCCCGCCATCCGCCTGGACGGTCTGCATTTCGCCGCGGACACGCCCTATGAAACCCTGATGCAGTATCAGGGCGCGGCAACCGAACGGGTGCTGCCGACAGAGGTCGCCGACGTGGTGCACGCGGCGCTGCTCGACGTAGTCGCGAAGGGCACCGCGGTGCGTCTGGCGGGCGGCCTGCATCCGACCGATGGGGTCACCCTCCCGGTCGGTGGCAAGACCGGCACCGGCGATCACCGCATGGAAATCTTCGATGCCGCGGGACGGCTGGTGCGCGAGCGCGTAGTCAACCGCACGGCGACCTTCGTGTTTTTCATTGGCGACCGGTACTACGGCACGGTCTCGGCCTATGTGCCAGGCGAGGACGCAGGCGCCTTTTCGTTCACGAGTTCACTGCCGGTGGAATTGCTGCGGCAGCTCGGCCCCCTGTTGCAACCGATATTTTTGGATTGAATCGCGCCGCCCGGGTCCGAATGCACACCGTCATGCGGGCGCACCATTGGTGAACAGCCACGAGAAAAACGCACCCTGTCGGTGCAACTGATTTACTCGGGCATCACATTACCCGGTTAACCCCTTGATTCTCGGATGTCCCGCGGTTGGCATTCAATTTGCTTTTGTCATGTTGCGGGGGATCGACACCGTGTGACATAACCGGGTCCGCACCCCAATGACTGTAATAGGTGACTAGGGTTCCGATCCGCCGCTGGCGGATGACTGGTCCGAGAGTCACCGACCTCTCTTGCAGGGGTTACACGGCGGGATAAAAGCCCGGGAGGTCCGCACATCTGGTCTCCCCGTGAACGCTATCCAACCGCAACCAGCAAGGGAGAGAGTCATGAACCTCCAGTACATTCGCACCATGCGCATTTTCCGTGTCTGCGCCGCCCTCCTGCTGAGCTTCGCCCTGGTCGCCGGCTCCGCGCCCGCTCCGGCGAAAGACAGCTTCCGCATCGCCTGGAGTATCTATGTCGGCTGGATGCCCTGGGACTACGGCGACCAGGCAGGGATCGTGAAGAAATGGGCCGACAAGTACGGCATCAAGATCGAGGTCGTGCAGATCAACGACTACGTCGAGTCCATCAACCAGTACACGGCCGGTGCCTTCGACGGCTGCGTCATGACCAACATGGACGCGCTCACCATCCCCGCCGCCGGCGGCGTCGACTCCACCGCGCTGATCGTCGGCGATTTCTCCAACGGCAACGACGGGGTTATCCTCAAGGGCAAGCAATCCCTGGCGGACATCAAGGGCCAGAAGGTCAATCTGGTGGAGCTGTCCGTGTCCCACTACCTGCTGGCGCGCGGCCTGGGCAGCATCGGCCTGAGCGAGAAGGACATCACTGTCATCAATACCTCCGACGCCGACATGGTGGCGGCCTGGGCCTCGCCCGAGGTCACCGCCGTGGTTACCTGGAATCCGCTGCTGAGCGAGATACTGGCCACACCCGACAGCCACGAGGTGTTCGATTCCAGCCAGATTCCGGGCGAGATCATCGACCTGATGGTGGTCAACACCGACACCCTCAAGGCCAACCCCGCGCTCGGCAAGGCGCTGACCGGCGCCTGGTATGAAATCATGTCCGTCATGTCCGGCACGGACAAGGCCGCCATCGCTGCACGCACCCGGATGGGCAAGGCATCCGGCACCGATCTCGCCGGCTACGACGCCCAGCTCGCCACCACACGCATGTTCTACCAGGCCACCGATGCGGTGTCCTTCACACGCAGCACCGAGCTGGTCGACACCATGAAGCATGTCGCCGGGTTTTCCTTCGATCATGGCCTGCTCGGCGAAGGGGCGCCGGACGCCGGCTTCATCGGCATCGCTTTTCCCGGCGGCACGTCTCTCGGTGACAAGGCCAACATCAAGCTGCGCTTCGATGACACCTACATGGCCATGGCCGCGGGCGGCAAGCTCTGAGGCCATGTCGCTCTCGCGCCCGAGTCCTGCGCTGATGTACAGGGAAGTACTCGTGTGGTGGATGCTGGTAACGCGGAAGCGACCAGCCTCCGGAGTTCCGGTGAGAACGGCGGGAATCAGCGTGGTTCACGCGTGAAACGGCTCATCAACCGCCAGCCGGGTCCCATCCTGCGTCTGTCGCTGGGGATGCTGCCGTTCCTGTTGCTGCTGGGGCTCTACCTGGCCGCCTCCCACGCGCGGCTCGAGGTCAACCCCAACGACAAGCTGCTGCCCTCCTTCGCGAGCTTCGGCGAGGCCATCGAGCGCATGGCGTTCGAACCCAGCAAACGCAGCGGCGATTACCTGTTGTGGGCCGATACCGGCGCCAGCCTGAAACGGCTGGCGCTGGGGGTCGGCATCAGCGCGCTCACCGGGCTGGTGTTCGGCGTGCTGCTCGGCAGCATCCCCTACCTGCGCGCGAACCTGGCGCCGTTCGTCGCCGCGCTGTCGATGATTCCGCCCATGGCGGTGCTGCCGATCCTGTTCATCGTGTTCGGGCTGGGTGAGGTCTCCAAGATCGTACTGATCGCCTTCGGCATCACCCCGTTCATCATCCGCGACCTGCAGCAGCGCGTGCGCGAACTGCCGGTTGAGCAGATCATCAAGGCGCAGACGCTGAGCGCTTCGAGCTGGCAGCTCATGCTGCGGGTGATCCTGCCCCAGGTGCTGCCGCGTCTGCTCGACGCGGTGCGCCTGTCGCTCGGCAGCGCCTGGCTGTTCCTGATTGCCGCCGAGGCGATCGCCGCCACGGAGGGCCTGGGTTACCGCATCTTCCTGCTGCGCCGCTACCTCGCCATGGACGTGATCCTGCCGTATGTGGCGTGGATCACCCTGCTCGCCTGGCTCACCGACCTGACGCTGCGCCTCATCTCCCGGCGCGCGTTCCCGTGGTTTCATGCGCAGAGCGGCGGGGGCGGCGCATGAGCCTGCTCAGCTTCAGCCAGGTATGGAAGGAGTACGGCGAGCACGTCGTGCTGGAACGACTCAACCTGACGGTGAATGCGGGCGAGTTCTGCACCCTCGTCGGCGCCTCGGGCTGCGGCAAGACCACGTTCCTGCGCATGCTGCTCGGCGAGGAGCAGCCGTCGCGCGGTCACATCCACCTCGACGGGCGCGACCTGCCGGGTGAACCGGGTCCGGACCGGGGGGTGGTATTCCAGCGCTATTCGGTATTTCCGCACCTGACGGTATTGAAGAATGTCATGCTCGGCCTGGAACTCCGGGATGCCCGTCTGACCGGTCACCTGTTCGGCGCCGCCCGGCGCGCGGCCTGCGAACAGGCGCGCGAGATGCTCGAATCCGTCGGGCTCGGGCAGGCGCTGGAGAAATACCCGGCGGAACTCTCCGGCGGCATGCAGCAGCGTCTCGCGCTCGCCCAGTCGCTGATCATGCACCCGCGCATCCTGCTGCTGGACGAACCGTTCGGCGCGCTCGATCCCGGGATCCGCGCGGACATGCACGAGCTGGTGCTGAGACTGTGGGAGCAAAGCGGCCTGACGGTGTTCATGATCACCCACGACATCAAGGAAGGCTTCCACCTGGGAACCCGCCTGCTGGTGTTCGACAAGGTGCGTATCGATGCGCAGGCGCTGCACGCCTACGGCGCCACTATCACCTATGACCTGCCGCTCGCGCGCACCACGGCCGGCACCATCGAGGATATCCGCCGCCACGTGGAGGAAGAGGTCCCGCGCGCCCTGGAGGCGGCGGTCAATTGACACCCCGAGGAACCGAGTGTGGCCGTACCCGGAATGGCATCTACTTTGTCCAAACCCGGGAATAGCCACGGAATCCACGAAAACCACTGAAAATATCTTTTTAAATGGCTTTATATTTCCGTGTTCTTCCGTGGATTCCGTGGCCATTAACAAGTGCAGGCGTGTGCCATAAAGTAAAAACCACACGGGTATGACCATGACAGAGATGCTGAGAGGAGAACGGCAATGACGGCCCCGACACTGGACCCGGCGCGCATCGTGCACCAGGACACGCTGCCCGGCGCGCGCTACTGGTCTTTCATCATCCGGCGCGGCTACTGCCTGCGCCTCACCGACACCGAGGGGGGCGCGAACTGCTCCGCCCTGCTCTACAACGCCCGTGAAAAACTGGAACGCTACAACATGGCTGACACCCTGAAGGCGCAGCACACCGCCTACCTGACGAAAGGGCATGCCTGTTACTCCGACATGGGCCGGGTGCTGATGTCGATCATCGACGACAGCTGCGGCTGGCACGACACCTTCTGCGGCGTCTCCGATGCCGCCCTGGTAACAGCGCAGTACGGCGAGCACGGCTATCAGGACTATCGCAACGACTTCTACCGCAACGGGCGCGAGCTGTTTCTGATCGAGCTGGAGAAATGGGGCCTGGACCGGCGCGACCTGGTGGCCAACATCAATTTCTTCTCCCGGGTCAGCGCGGATGAAACCGGCCGCATGCAGTTTCACGCCGGTCATTCCACGCCCGGCAGCCATGTCGATCTGCGCGCCGAGATGGATACGCTGGTGGTGCTGAACACCTGCCCTCATCCGCTCGATCCGGCGCGGGAGTGGCGGCCACGGCCCGTGGCACTCGCCATCTGGCGTGCCGACCCGGTCGCCCCGGACGATGCCTGCATGAATTCCTGCTCCGAGAATCAGCGCGGCTTCGCCAATACCGCCATCTACCACTGTCAGTACGATTGAGGGTGTCCCGATGTCCGACCACGCACTTACCGAAAGTCCGCTCGATCCCGCCGCCGCCGTTCTTGACGTCATCGTGCGCGCCGGCGAACCCTGGATGCAGGAACTGCGACAGGGACAAACGCTGCGCATCATCGACCTGGAAGGCAACCAGGCGGTTGACACCCTGTTCTACAACGCCCGCGATCCGGGCGAACGCTACAGCGCGGTCGACACCATTCGCGCCCAGCACAACCTCTATCTCACCACCGGCTCGCGGCTGTTGTCCTCGCAGGGCCGCGAGATGCTGGTGATCACCGCCGACACCTGCGGGCGGCACGACACCCTGGGCGGGGCCTGCGCCGCGGAAAGCAATCAGGTGCGCTACGCCCTCGACAAGCGCAGCATGCACAACTGCCGTGACAATTTTCTGAGCGTGCTGGCGCAGGCCGATGCGCCACTCAGCAAGCGCGACCTCACCAGCAACATCAATTTCTTCATGAACGTCCCGGTCACCCCGCAGGGCGGACTGACCTTCGAGGACGGCATTTCCGCCGCCGGTCGCTATGTGGAGATGCGTGCCCTGATGGACGTGGTGGTGCTGGTCTCCAACTGCCCGCAGCTCAACAACCCCTGCAACGCGTATAATCCCACACCGGTGCGCATGCTGATCTGGGATCAGGCAGCCACGGAAGAACACGGAAATATAAAGTCATTATAAAATTCTTTCCGTGGATTCTGTGGATTCCGTGGCCATTCTGACATAGATTGGCCAGCGCACCGGGGACGGCCCCGGAGCGGTTTCGATAACAGGCGGGACGACCCGCCGCGATAACGAAGTCCTGCTGCCATGTTCGACAAGGTTCTGATCGCCAATCGCGGCGCCATTGCCTGCCGCATTCTGCGCACGCTGCACCGGCTGTCCATCCGCGCCGTCGCGGTGTACTCGCGCGCCGACGCCCATTCCCTGCATGTCGCCCGGTCCGACGAGGCGGTGGAGATCGGCGAGGCGCTGGCCGTCGAGACCTATCTCGATGCCGGCAAGATCCTCGAGGCGGCGCGCCAGAGCGGTGCCCAGGCCATCCACCCCGGCTACGGTTTCCTCAGCGAGAACGCCGCCTTCGCCGAGGAATGCGCCGCCTTTGGCATCGCCTTCCTCGGCCCGACGCCGGAACAGCTGCGCGATTTCGGGCTCAAGCACACCGCGCGCGCACTCGCCCGGGAAAGCGGCCTGCCGCTGCTGCCGGGCACCGGCCTGCTCGAGGATCTCGACCAGGCCCTGCACGAGGCCGGGGCCATCGGCTACCCGGTGATGCTGAAGAGCACCGCGGGCGGCGGCGGCATCGGCATGCGGCTCTGCACGGATGCCGCGGCACTGGAGGCGACCTTCGATTCAGTGCGCCGTCTCTCGCGAAACAACTTCTCCGACGCGGGGCTGTTCCTGGAGAAGTACGTGACGAACGCCCGCCATATCGAGGTGCAGATCTTCGGCGACGGCACCGGGCGGGTCATCGCCCTGGGTGAGCGCGACTGCAGCCTGCAGCGACGCAACCAGAAAGTCATCGAGGAGACGCCGTCGCCGGGACTGCGCGCGGCGGTGCGCGAACAGCTGCTGGCCTCGGCCCGGCGTCTCGGCGAGGCGGTCGATTACCGCTCCGCCGGTACGGTGGAATTCCTCTACGATGCGGTCACGGAGAAGTTCTACTTTCTCGAGGTCAACACCCGCCTGCAGGTCGAGCACGGCGTGACCGAGGAGGTCACGGGTGTGGACCTGGTGGAATGGATGGTGCGTCTCGCCGCGGGTGAGCTGCCGCCCCTGGAGACGCTGGAAACCACACCCGTCGGTCACGCAATCCAGGCTCGGCTCTATGCAGATGACCCGGCGCGTGGCTTCCAGCCCGCTTCCGGCCTGCTGACCCACGTGGCGTTTCCGGCGGACATTCGCTGCGAAACCTGGATCGAGACCGGCACCGAGGTGCCGCCCTACTACGACCCGATGCTCGCCAAGATAATCGTGCACGCCGCCGACCGCGACGGCGCCATCACCGCGCT
>JBAVKA010000120.1:0-4398 GCA_049688075.1 Gammaproteobacteria bacterium | reverse complement strand
TCAGACGCTCCATACAGTAAGTGAAGGCTTCCATGAACTCGCGATTCTCCAGCGTCTGGTGCGGGTTGCTCCAGTCCTGCGGCGGGCGTATCCAGTGGCCGCGCGCATCGAACAGCTTGTCTTCATCGCTCGCCGCGATTGCATCGGACAACGCGCCGATATCCTCCGCCGGCGACTCGCGCACCTGCTTGCGGATGACGTCGACGATCTTGTGTTTGAGGATGCCGGTGAGCCAGGTCTTCTCGGAGGCGCGACCGGCGTATCCGGTGCGTGCCTCGAGTGCGGCCAGGAGGGTTTCCTGCACCATGTCTTCAGCGTGCGCGGGATCGCGCAGCCGCCGCAACGCGTAGCGGAACAGAAAATCACCGTATTCCTGCAGCCAGCGCGCCGGATCCAGCGCGGCAGTGGTATCCCCGGTAGAGTCAGTGCTCATAATGTTTCCTTTTTCGTTTTATCGCAGGGAGTATAGCGGGAGGAGGACGGTCATTGGCAATGAGTGCGCGTCATCGGGGTGATCGATCCCAATCTGCAACTGACTCGCCCGAATATACTTATGACGGCGTGTGGCCTGATCATGCCCGCAGGCGGGGTGCGGCGTCAGGTAGACGCCCGATGCCATGGGATGGCTGAACACGGGAACCCGGGCGCTACATTGACTGAAGGAACAAGGGGAGGTGCACAGCTCGTGTTGCGGGCTTCGTCAGAAGACCGCGCATCGCTGTACGCGGTCAGGCCAGGTCGATGTGGACAATGAGCCCGTCCGAGACCCAGCGCCGCAGCAGCAGTGCCGCATGCGCGGCCACCTGTTCCTCTTCGATCCACTCGCACAGGCCCGCGCACAGCTCCGCAAAGCACTGCCCCTCGCCAAGGGCATCGAGCGCCCGGGCCTCATCGACCGGCACCGAGCGAAAATAGCTCTGCAGGCCGCGACGCCAGATCACCCACGCCTGCGGCTGGTCGGCGACAACCGGAGGCTGCGGGGGTTGCTCCTCCTGGATCGCTTTCCAGAGCCCGGGTATGTTCCAGCACAGATCCAGCCGCTGCACGGAGGGATGCAGGCACAGGCGAAGGTCTGGCCAGGCATCACAGGGGATTGCGCCAACTGCTTCGACCGCGACGCTGACGTCGTCGGCCGCATCGAAGGATAATCCCAGCGCCCACTCGAACGCCGCCATCTCCGCGAATACCGGTGTATCGCGGAAGCGATTATCGTGTGCGAGAAACGCGCTCATCTGACGGCCAAAATAGCGAATGGAATAGTGTTCGGAGGGACAGGCGTCGATATAGGCGCGTCCAATACGTTCAAACCCGTCGTCGCCGGCAAGCGTATGCAGCGCCGGAAAGTCCACGCGCAGGGCCTCCAGCAGCCGCAGGCGATAGGCCTCGGCATAGATGCCGAGGCGGGTACGGTTGTCCACACGGCGCGTACCCTCGATCCATCGCACCACGTACTCGTCGCGGCGCAGTATATAAGACTGGAACTGTTGCTGGAGCATGCGCAGTCCGTCGGTGTTCATGCGGCGTCTCCCGCCGCCAGTCTTGTCCGATCCACATCGGCGGCGATTTGGCGTGCCTGGTCGAGTTCCATGAGCAGATCCTCCAGGGGCGGGATATTGTCATCGCGTTCGATCATGGTGGACACGGGTCCGAAGCGACGACACGCCTCGGCATATAACGCCCACACCGGATCAATGACGGGTTCGTCGTGTGTGTCGACGATGTAGTCGCCGTGGTTTCGATGGCCGGCGAGGTGGATCTGTTGCACACGCCCTGCAGGAATGCCCTGCAGATAGTCCCGCGCGTCGAAATCGTGATTGAAGGCGCTGACGTAAATGTTGTTGACGTCGAGCAGCATCAGGCAGTCCGCGCGTTCCACCACGGCACTGAGAAACTCCCACTCGCTCATCCGGGAATCGGTATAGGTGACATAACTCGAGACGTTTTCGATCAGCAGGCGGCGTCCGAGGAAGTCCTGCACCTGGAGGATGCGCTCGCTGACGTGGCGTACGGCTTCCTCCGTGTAGGGCAGGGGCAGGAGATCGTGGAGATTGCGGCCGTCGAGTCCCGTCCAGCACAGGTGGTCGGAGATCCACGCCGCTTCGATACGGGAGGCAAGCGCCTTCAACCGGGAAAGATAGCGTTGATCGAGCGCATCGGTGCTGCCGATCGAAAGCGATACACCGTGCAACACCACCGGATAATGCGCCCGCACCTGTTCAAGATAGTACAGGGGCTTGCCGCCCGGTACGAGGTAGTTCTCCGTCAGCGCCTCAAACCAGTCGACGGCCGGCCATTGTTCCAGAATCTCCTGATAATGCTGCGTACGCAACCCCAGACCGAAACCGAGACAGGGGAGGGGCGGGTTGTTCAGGCGCGGGGCGTTCGACGTCATATTGCTGATTCTCTGTGTGTTGAAAAATGCGGACCCGTTGTTATCGAAGCCCGGGGTGGTGCGCGGTGACGTTCCCCTCTCAACAGGCCAGCACCTCGCACCACGGCGGCAACGGCGGATCGTGATGCTGGAGGCTCCGAAGTGCCGGGCGCCCGCAGGCGCCCGGACTATGCTGCACTAATTACATTTCAACTACCTTGCCACCCTTGGCCTCGCACTCGCTCTTGCTCGCGTGCACCCAGCCATGACCCTTGCAGTTGTTCTGTCCTTTGCAGGAGTTGGAGGCGGTCTTGCACTCGGACGTGCCTTTGCATGCGTTGATTCCCATGCACTTCACCTCCGCGCTCTGGGCGGGAGTATCAGCCGCTATGGCAATATTCGCGGTGCCGAACAGCGCGGCCGCGGTCGTAGCCAACACCAGCCCGGTCATTTTTCTACGTGTCATCATAAATGGCATCTCCATGAGATTTGTCAGTAACATACGAAGATAAACCGGCTCGCAAGCCGGGCAGATTCATCTTCGACCGAACCACGCGTCTGAAAGTGTCAGCGCTTCGGGACACAGCATCGAAAACCGCGCCGATGGGCACCCGCAGTCATGTGGCTGACGATTGGTCGTAATGTGCGGCCGGTTATTACACCTTGTTACGATTGGATGACATCACGGGACGCATCGCGGACCAGTGATAATTAATAATAAACTGATATTTGTGAGTGGCGTCGGCAGAGGTCCGAAGGTCGTTGTGCTTCGGCCCCCTGGATTTCGATACGCCATCCGGCTTGATGCCATTGAAGACGTCCTTGACGAAGCTGGCATCCTCGTAGACCGGATACACACAGGCAGGCGCGGACAGAATGCAGGATGAGGGCGGTACGAAAAGCGTACCGGCGACAATCCAGTCCCAGTTGCGTGCAGTATCCAGCCGATATAGACGGCGAACAGCCGGCATCTGATACGCCCGAGTTTTCCTGTGCTTGTCGCTTCCATCCCGGGCAATGGCCGGCCGCGCGCGATGGAAATGGACCTTCAGGCGATACCCTGCCTATACTTCCCGGGAACCCGAGACCGGCGCCCGTGCAACGATACACCGGAACGCAGCGCGGCTGGCGGTAACGCTGTCATGGTAGCGGCCGCATCCTGGTCAACGTCGCCGTGCGGCGGTCTCATTCCCGCTTTCTGGAGGCAGCACCGTGTACACGACACGTCGCGTAGAGATGATGGCAGGCGTGGCCCTGCTGACGCTTCTGGTCATCGGCACCGTGGTGGTGCTGCGCCCCTTCATCATCTCGCTCATCCTGGCCGCCGTCCTCGCCCACGCCTCCTGGCCGGTCTACGGGTGGCTACTCACCCGTCTGCACGGCCGCTCCGGGGCGGCAGCCATGGCGATGACCGCGCTGCTGCTGCTGACGCTCGTGACCCCGTTCGCCGTCATGGGGGTGAGCCTGGTGGACAATGCGGTGGAGTTGTTGCGGATGCTGCGCGAAACCCTGAATCGTCCGCTGCCGCCACCCCCGGGCTGGATCGAGGCCATTCCCCTCGCCGGCGGTTACCTCAAGGGCAAGTGGATGCTGCTGATGCAGGGAGACGAGGGCGCCGCCCTGCTGCAGCTCAAGCAGTACCTGCTGCAGCTGCCGCTCAAGGACTGGGCCATAAAAGCCGGCGGGGCGCTCGGTCACGGCGTGGTGCTGATCACCTTCAGCGTGTTCATCTGTTTCTTTTTTTACCGCGACGGGCCGGCGATCACCGCGCGCGCGCAGGCGGTGATGGAACGCCTGGCCGGGCACCGAGCCAAGCAGCTGATCGAGGTGACTGCCGGCACGGTGTCACGGGTGGTGAACGGCATACTCGGCACGGCGCTGGCGCAATCCGTACTGGCGCTGATCGGGTTCTGGATCTCCGGCGTTCCCGGCGCCATGCTGCTCGGCCTGCTGACCTTCTTTCTTTCCATCATCCCGATGGGGCCGCCGCTGGTGTGGCTGCCGGCGGCGCTGTGGCTCTATTCCCG
>JBAVKA010000119.1:0-3564 GCA_049688075.1 Gammaproteobacteria bacterium | reverse complement strand
ATGTCGATATTCTTGCTAACGATTCAGCGCATTTTCAGCGGATGCTGGATTCGCAGCGCGGCGAAAAAGAGCGCTGATATTTCGGCGCGGAGAGTGCACTCAATTCGAATATCATGCGAACAATATTAAAGCTTCTGACTCTCGTTAGAATCGGAAACGACTAACTCCATGCTCTGGAATTTCCAACGCAATAGCTAGAGCCGAGATACGGCGCGGTGGTCTAACCTTCGCCTCCGTGGTACGCCGCTTCAACCCGCGCCGCCGGTTTCCTCCACGGGCATTCCAGCCACTGTCTGATCGGGTGCAGCACACGCCGGTCAACGACACGACGTCCCACTAATTTGAACAGTCCAGACGGCAGGAAGACGTGTCCGGCGCCATCGCAAGCAGGGCCGGTAGCAGCAACACCAACCGGGATGCGGTCAGCACATTGGGCAGCCAGTGAATGGGTCGATCTCCAGTGCCATGAACATTTCGTTAACGATGGCTTCATGTTGAAAAGAGACGCACCGTATGTGAATGCTTGATGATGACCTTGATATAGGTCAAGGACGTTAAATCGACCCGCTCGGGATAATTAACAGAATGCCGGGCTCGCTGCTGGACATTCGCGAGCATTCCTTGCCGGCAACAGGGTTGAGAGGAGACCTCCACAAATCCGGTGATGAGTACGCAGAGGCTGTCAAGCTATCGTGATTGACCGCGTTCACCTTGAATTACCGGCAACGACCGGCCGTTTCCCATGACTTTTTTGGCAGTGCAGGAGAACAGTCCAGTGAACGGCGACACCGGGCAACAACACGCATTGTGGCGGACACACCGGTATCGCCTGGCCGGCGTAATTCTGCTGATACTGCTGGTCTGTGCTATAACGGGGACGGTTCGGGCGGAATCCATCCCCGATCTCGCCCGGGAGTTCTTTCCACAGGCCAACCGCGTCGGCGAGTTCGAGGGTGATCCCCTGGCCGCACCCGTCTACCGGGGGGATCAGCTGCTGGGGTATGTGCTGCGCACCACGGACGTCGTGCGGATTCCCGCCTACTCCGGTAAACCCATCACGCTGCTCGTCGGCTTCGATCTCGCGGGCAGCCTCAATGGCCTGGAGATCATCAAGCACGAGGAACCGATTCTCGTCGTGGGCGTCTCCGAACAGGACCTGAAGCACTATGCCGACCAGTACCGCGGCGTCTCCGTACTCGGCAAGGTAAAGATCGGCGGTGCGCCCCGCGAGGGCTACGTGACCGTTGATGGCATCACCGGGGCCACCATCACCGCCATGGTCATGAACGCCACGGTGATGCGCTCGGTGCAAAAAGTGGCCGAGTCGCGCGGGGTGCCGGCGCCACCCGCGGGATCGAACGGAAACCAGCCGGTGCCCGTTCACCACGATGCGACCGGGATGGCAGGCGTACAGCCGGCGCCGGTGTGGTGGCTCGGCGCCAGCAGCGAACCCTTCTGGGTCTCGGTATGGCGCGAGCGTGCCTGGCAGATCGCCGTGCTGGCGATCGCCCTTGTCATCCTCACCCTTATATTGCTGTTCCAGGACTGGTTGACGCGCCGGCCGCGCCTGCTGACGTACATCCGCACCGGCTACCTGGTCTTTACCCTGTTCTTCATCGGCTGGTACACGCTGGCGCAACTGTCGGTCATCCACGTGCTGACCTTTATCAACGCGATCCTGCACCAGTTTTCCTGGGAGGCCTTCCTGGTCGATCCGCTGATCTTCATCCTCTGGGCCTTCGTGGCGCTGACGTTGCTGCTGTGGGGACGCGGCGTCTACTGCGGCTGGCTGTGCCCCTTCGGCGCCCTGCAGGAACTGCTCCATCAGCTGGCGCAGCGTCTGAAGATTCCGGCCTGGAATTTCCCGGACGTAGTCCACGAACGCCTGTGGGCGGTGAAATACGTGATCTTCGTCGCCCTCTTCGGCCTGTCCCTGCAATCCATCGGCCATGCCGCCAAGGCTGCCGAGGTGGAACCGTTCAAGACGGCCATCGTGCTGCATTTCCAGCGGGACGGCATCTACCTGGCCTATGCCCTGGGCCTGCTTGCCATCGCAGTCTTCAACCGCAAGTTCTATTGCAAATACGTCTGCGCCCTGGGTGCGGCCCTGGCGATACCGGCTCCGCTGCGGATCTTCGACTGGCTGCGCCGGCGCAAGGAGTGCGGACGACCCTGCCAGATCTGCGAGAAGCAGTGCGAGGTGCAGGCGATCCGCCCCACCGGCGAAATCAACCCCAACGAATGCCACTACTGCCTCGATTGCCAGGTGACCTACTGGGACGAGGATCGCTGCCCCCCGCTGGCCGATAAGCGCCGGCGTCGGGAGAAGAGCCGTGCGGCGCTCGAACGCATCATGATACAGGCGGGCAGCGCCGCCGGGCCGGCGGCGGACAAGAAGGGCTGAGACTTGCCGGAAATTCCGACCTTGACCTATATCAAGGAGCGCCGCTGCGCGGAGTTTGTAGTATCGCCACTTACGAAACACCGACCAGGAGGAATAAGAATGATGATCCGCACAATGACACGAATCGGGTGTGCCATGGCGCTGGGCATGCTCGCGCTTGTCACGATAGGGGCTGGCGCCGTCGACAAATCCGAACATCCGGGCACGACACCGGGAGAGATGCGCTACAAGGGCGCGCCGGTGCCCTTGCAGGAAGGCTCGAAGGACGTGATAACCCCCGGTGCCCCGACTCTGACAGAGGCCGAGTTCGCCAAGGCGAAGAAGATCTACTTCGAACGCTGTGCCGGCTGCCACGGAGTACTGCGCAAGGGTGCGACCGGCAAACCGCTGACGCCGGACATCACCAATGAAAGAGGCCTTGATTACCTGAAGGTATTCATCAACTTCGGCTCCCCGGCCGGCATGCCGAACTGGGGCTCTTCGGGTCAGCTCACCGAGGAGGAAGTCACCCTCATGGCCAAGTACCTTATGAACGAGCCGCCGATACCACCGGAGTTCGGCATGCAGGAGATGAAGGCGACCTGGAAAGTGCTGGTACCACCAGAAGACCGCCCGAAGAAGAAGATGAACAAGTATAACCTCGATAACCTGTTCTCCGTGACGCTGCGTGACGCCGGCCAGATTGCCCTGATCGATGGCGATACCAAACAAATCATCAATGTAATCGACACCGGCTATGCGGTGCACATTTCGCGCTATTCCGCCTCGGGTCGATACCTGTACGTGATCGGGCGCGACGGGCTGCTCAACCTGATCGACCTGTGGATGGAAAAGCCCGACAACGTCGCGGTGCTCAAGATCGGGCTGGAGGCGCGGTCCGTCGAGACGTCCAAGTACAAGGGCTGGGAGGACAAGTACGCCGTCGCCGGATCCTACTGGCCACCGCAGTACGTGATCATGGACGGCGATACACTGGAACCGCTGAAGATCGTCTCCACCCGCGGCATGACTGTCGATACCCAGGAATATCATCCGGAGCCGCGTGTCGCGGCAATTGTCGCCTCGCATGAGCATCCCGAGTTCATCATCAATGTGAAGGAGACGGGCAAGGTGCTGATGGTGAACTACGAGGATATCGACAACCTCAAGGTCACCGAGAT
>JBAVKA010000118.1:0-2296 GCA_049688075.1 Gammaproteobacteria bacterium | reverse complement strand
GGATGTAGCAGTGACTGGTCCACGGCTACTCACTCCCTGTCTGATTGAAAGGCAGAACTCCAGGAGAAATACAAAAATCCTTTGCCTATAAATAATAGTCCTGTTGTTGGTGCATTTAACAGGTGCTATTATAAGACCAGTTAATAGATCATTTGGAGTCGCTATGAGCACGAAGTTTTCAGAGGATGTCATTCCGCTTACCGATCTGAAAACCAATCCCGGCCGTGTGATGAAACATGTGACGGATGCGCATCGGCCGGTACTGCTTACCAGTCGCGGCCGCGGTGTTGCCGTGGTTCAGTCCGTGGCCGATTTTGAAGAAACGCAGGAGGAGCGCGCCTTTATGCGCGCAGTCGTGGAGGGTCTGGCGGATCTAGAAGCAGGACGAGAAGTTTCCCTTGTAGCAGCCAGGAAGCGGCTGGGATTGAAGTAAATCAATGCCGCGGGTTGTTATCAGCTTCGCAGCGTCGGCAGTGCGCGATCTGGAGGAGATCAAGGCCTGGTATACGGGGCAGGGCGTGTCTGATATCGGTGAACGGTTGGTAGCAGAGGTCTTTCAACGGGTCGAGACGCTGGCCGATCATCCTGACATAGGCCGGGTTGTCCCCGAATTTGAGCAATCATTCCTCCGGGAGTTGATTCATCCACCGTTTCGAATTGTTTACCGTCACGATACGAAGCACGTGAGAATTGTGCGTGTCTGGCGTAGTGAACGACTGTTGCATCTCGATCCGGATTCAAAGACCTTATTGCCTGACAGATGACAGGACGAAATCCCTATGGGGATTTTGCGGGGATCAGTTGTGCATCGTTATGCATCGTGGTGCACGGGTTGCAACGGGCGCCACGGTAAGTCGTTGAATAAAAAGGCTGATAAATTGCCTTTCTGTCCTTTTAATCCGATGGTCCCGCGTTCGAGCCGCGGACGACCCACCAAATCAATAAGTTTCATGCCTCCCCATTGTGGGGAGGTTTTTTTGCGGGAGCTGGCTAACGCTATCTGCCGACAAATTATCAGCTCGGGCTGTTTGCCCCCGCGACCGCACACGCTATTAGCCGCCTCAATCAATCGCGTTAATTCGGCTGACGAGTAGCGTGTGGTCATCCTCCCCGACTTGTGACCCAACAGGTCTTGCCGGTCTTCGAAGCTGACTCCTGCCGCTGGTAGCCGAAACCAAAGGTATGCTTTAAATCGTGAAGCCGGACCTGTAATCAACTGGCCTTTTTACGGGCACGCCGCCAGCCACTGTTTGACATATGGTCAATCGGCTTCCTTCGGAAGGTGTATACATGCGTGGGATGTTTTCCACGCAGGTTATTAACGGCTGACAAAGCAACATTATTCAGTGCCACCACACAATCATCCCCGTTCTTGACGGCGCGACCAGGAATAATGAACACAGCCGAGGCTTTCCTACTCGGTGAGCACTGCGGCCGCTGTGGATTCTGCACAGGCACGGCCGCGTACCAGCTGTACCTCGTCACCCACGGAGATCTCGCCGCCTTCGATAATGAAGCAGTTCAGTGCCAGTTTACCCTCGAAGCGGTGGTAAATGCCGCGGGTGATTTCCTTGTCCTGGACCTGCGTGTCGGGATCGTACGAAGTCATGATACAGCGCAGGCGTAAATCCTGAACACCTATGAGTACCTTGCCTATGCGCATGCAACTCCCTGGCCACTCGCGCTCGGCCAACCCCTCGACGCCACCGATTACAATGTTGGGGCGTAAGCGGCGATGGTCGTGGCCGAAGGCAGCGATGGCGCCGTCAGTGGCTACTAACAACGGCAGCACGTCAAAGCGCTCAGCCCCGTCAAAGCGGACCAGCTTTGCGCCAGGCCCGGCAATGTCCACAACCTCGTCGCCGACCTGCGGACTGTTCCACAGTCTGCCGTCCACGAGAGGGGTGCCATCCGTACCTAGCGTACCCTTATGGCCCAGGAAGCGCGGATGGGAGCGCGAAGTGATCACGCGACCGTGCGTGTCCTCGACATGCACGACACGGTCGCCATCGATGCCAAGTTGCCCCAAGCATGCCCGTTGTAACTTCTCACCGGCCATTGTCTTGACTGGATAACGCCAAATTTCCGCGACCTTCATTGCCGTCTCCGCCATGAATGAATGGACTCCAGTTATTCCATCGACTTGCATCAAACCACTTGAAGCCAGCCGCCTGGTTTCTAGGACCAATAGGAAATGCATGTAGATTAGATGTTTTTAATCCCGCACCCATGACCGCGCCTGATCAGGACCAGGTAGTCCGCCAGCGTGCACAACTATACCATCCACGACCACACC
>JBAVKA010000117.1:0-8653 GCA_049688075.1 Gammaproteobacteria bacterium | reverse complement strand
ACAGAAAACTTCGCTGATGCGGGGTTCCCTGGTAGGCGGCTGTCGACCAGAAAGCGACAGTCCCGGACGGCTACTCCTCTTTAATAATGACGACCAGCTGCCGATGACGACTTAGTCCTACAGACATTTACCCGTCATATCGCGCACTTCGGGTAATTGTCTATACGTTAGCGGCTTAAAGGGTCGATACATGGAAATCGTAGAGATTGAATGGATTAGATACAATCATTTCTTTGACCTTTGGCGTGCACATAGACGAAATGCCCAATTACTATATGTAATCGGAGATCAACACCACTGCTATATTGGTTCAATTGGTTCGCGCGATGGGGTTCAAGGGCTTGGCACTCGGTATCAATGGCAATACGTACACCGAGCAAGGTCCATATTTGGTGCACAAGAGTCCGCAGGACAAGTTGCGTATGCGGGGCAATTTAAGAAGCCTGAACAAATAAACGGTCGGCTCATTCTTGCCGCCGAGGCTTTTACGCAGAACTGTTGCATCACTGTACTAGGGCCACAAGCTGTGTTGTTCGACGCAGAAAAAATAGTTAAAGGAGTGGAAATAGTTAATCGTGGCAGTCTGCCCCCATTTCTTGAGTAACCCAGCCGCTAGCAAGGCCATCAACTCAAAAGGCAAAATGCGTTGCTTCGCTCTGCTTATTGCTGCCCGGTTACGTTCAAACTTACCTTGGGTTGATGGCTGCCGATCCGCATCCGGACCTTTAGATTTTTTTTCTTATCCAGCTATCTGGCCCGCCTGACAGACTCCCACCATCCATCGTGCCAGCCTTCATTCATGGAAGATGTCAAGCGAAAACACGTAATCAAGTGGAAGTGTTGTTGCGGGCTACTGGAACGTGAGTTCTACAGGCGAGACGGGTGCAATTCCTCGTAGAGGACTATGAGTATTTCCAGAAAGTCGATTAATGTCATGCGGGATGGCTACCTCAATGATGCCTTGTCTTACGCTCGCGATACCATTCCCTATCAGCTTTACATAAATCGTCAGCATATTTAGCCAGTTCAGGAACCTTCGACATTTGAGCGTAGGAGAGATGGCAATAACGATGCCAAAGTTCAGGCGGGAGTAACGACGCGACCAATTCGGCGATGTCGGGCTGGTTCGATTCAACGTTGTTCATGAAGTGTTCCTCCGATGGTTTAGGTACAGAGTGTTAGCTATCACCGAGGTGGGTGAAACGTAATCCGCATAGGGCGCTGGCTGTCGGCGACACCTGCAAACCACGTAAATATATAGCTGTTTATCAGATCATGTATTGCTCCTGATCAAAGTAGGACGTCTGAGTTACTCTCGGAATTTCCCCGCTCCCGCCACCTGGGACGTACCGATTCCCCAGCATGGATATGACCCGGATGACCCGCCAAGATATTGAGGACTTGCTGCACATCCTGAACGAGATAGAGCGGGAGGAACTGGAATTGCTAACGCAGGAACGGCGTGGCACCCGGGCATACCGGTTTTTCTGCCTGCATTTGATCTAACGCAATGCATCGGTCAAGGCTCAGGATTAAAATCGCAAGCCACCTGACAGGCGGGCACCCGCCGGTGAGGTTCTAGTCAATCAGTGCTAGTTATTTTTCGTGGCCGGTCTTCGTCTGTTAAATACCTGGAGGCTTACGCTATGAATATATCAGGGTTATTCCAGGAAGTACCGAATCTTGCCGCGAGACTTACGATGCTATCCGTTAAGCAAGGCGAGAAAGTGCGCCATGTCGTTACGCTGCTAAAGCAAGGCAGGCGTCATGAAGCGAAGGCGTTTATTCATCGGGAGGAAACCAAAGGCCTAAGCTGGATAAGCGAGGGATGCCTTCGCACTTTGCAACCAACCGGGCCCCGCCCTTGGGCATGTGGCGGGGTTTTTATTTGTCAAAGAAAACGGCGGCCCGAAGGCCACCGTAGTGTGTAGGCATGCACACAAGTTTAGGGGAATTTGTAGCACTGTACTTGGTACTACAGGCCATAAACTAGAGCAATTACATTACAGAAATATTAAACGCTTGCTGTAGTTCGCGGCGTGTGTCCATACAGGGAGCATGGCAGGCCGGGGAGGGCGGGTCTGTCGGACGCTATCAGCGGGGAGTGTAGGAAAGGGTAGGATGACCCGAAGACTCGGCGCAATCCCTATTCCGTGGCGTTAAGAAGAATATCCCGGAATCAGCGGGTCAAGGCTGAAGATTCAAATCATACATCCTGGTGAAACGCTCTGGTATTCGGAAAACTACTTACTCAGTTCTTGACCGCGTGAGCGAGCGCAGGTGAGGCGATCCGGGGCGCGGTCATGGGGTGTGTGGCATTGGCGGGAACGGCGGAAGCGGGAGGGGTGGCTGCATTGACCTAGCACCCGCTATCAGCCCCAACGCCAAATACCTCCTGAATTGCTCACAGGGAATGGCGCAGTCCTTCCGGCTGGAGCACGACCAGCTGGGGCAGGCCTGGGCATCCGCCATTTGGGTGCGATGGTCGGCGAGCGGATCAGGCTGCCACTCGGGTTCGTCGAGGGCAGCCGGGTATAGCGGCCAAATGAATTCCACACGCTGGAATGTACTAGGTCTTTATGACAGGGGGATGCCAGTGTGCATGGCCTGGCTATGGGGCGCGGTAGGTCATGATGATAGAAAAAAACGGCGACCCGAAGGCCGCCGCTTTTGTCCGAGAACGGTAAAACTGGTCATTCGATAGATACAAGAATCCAGATAATAGTGAATTATCTCTTATGGGAAAACACCCAAGGCACAGCTAGTGATGAGAGTATTTAGTGCCAGCTTCCAACATAGCAAGTTAGTCTCGCGAGGTTTTGTAGATGCCTAAGGCTGCGTTTGCCATTCGTTTTATATCACGTGATACAATTTCAGTTACTTGGCGTGCAGGATGATCCAAGACATGAACAGTTCGCATTCTTTCTAACCAATCACACAACTTGAATACACGATATGTCTTTAACATGTCGCTCTTATCTATTTTTCTAAGTTTATTTGCATGATTAAATTCTTCGATTGCCAACAATTCGTCACACCAATGGTTGGCAGAAGCTAAAGCAATATCATCGAAATAGCACCAGAAGTGTGGAAGATAGCATTCTGGATCCCCCATTAGAATTTTAAGACAACCAGCTGCGAAAGAGTAGTAATCGACATCAACACTAAAAAATGCCAGTGGCGCATCAGGACTAAGTTTTTCAACGAATCCAGGGACTGTTTTTTGAACATTGCCAATTATTAACTCCACAGAACCATCGGTATTTTGCGCAAGAAGATCTTTGTCGATCAGAGGATAATCACCCTCCGTAAAAGCTTCTGGGTGATCTCGATAATCTACAGGTTTATACAAACAGACGCCGCTATCAAACCCATAGATTTTAAAGGCTATGCCAGTTTCTTTTTCAACGTACTTGCTGATGTCATACATATTCATGATGCCTCCACCGGAAGCAACACCGAACTCAACGATTGTCACTTCTGAATATCCATATTGCATTGCAATATCTGCGGCCTGGAGCATGCCGATGGCATTTTGACGTCGCCTTACTTGGTAAAATAAAACTTTCTGACGAAAACCCGGAAAATATCTGGAAAAAGTGGCTGCCAACAATACGTGAATAGGAGCTGTCAGGTATTCTGTTCCAATCTTTCCAGCAAGTTCTGAAACTGGACTTCCAGGAGTTCTGATTCTCATTTATTTTATTATCCATTAGCTATTGTTAATGTTGATCAAATATGGCTTACAACAAAAAATGCCATCGTAAACAACATCATCTCGGTATCAATAATAATTAACCTGTAAATCGCATAAAGTGATGTCTGGTTTGGGCCAACACACGTCCTTTAGTGAATTCATTTATTAGTGTCTGGTGTAGGACCGAGATCGGCCAACTCTTGTCCTACCGAGACGACCAAAGAAGGATAACTATGGAGTCAATTCCGGACATGCCCGTTCTGCTATCCTCCGGCTAGACTAGAGGTTCACGCTTGCTAAATAACGGCTCTTTCTGGAACCGTAATTGTTACTTTGGAGGTGGTTAATATGGACGAAATTCGTGGCGCTGCTACACCGGGTTTATGAGCAAAAGAGAACATCAGCAGATGGTGATGTTATTCCTGGTGAATACGTGCATCGGTGGCAACGCTGGACAAAAGCTGGATTAACATCGCTTGGCGCTATCAAACAAATTCATTGTCCACTAAAAACCCCGCTTTCGGGCGGGGTTGATAGTTACGCAACGATTGTGAAGCCGTTAAGCTTGACGCTTCCTTCTTGTCACCCCGAAAACAATAAAGCCTGAAGCCAACAGTAGCGCTACGGGCGGCTCAGGCACGGCCGATGGCTGCCAAGTTACGTTGGTGAACTCGGGGACGTCGCGGCTACGTCCCGATGAGAGCCTCCAAAAACTTACGCTGTTGACAAGTGTTATGCTGATCAGCTGGGTGGGCGTCGATGTCGGTTTCAAGACCTATACGAACATCAGTCCACGCTTCAAATTAGATGCAAGTGAACTGATGGTAAGCCGCAACAGAGACCCGAACATTTGGGCGCGCGAATTATATCCTAGTACCTACGCACCAACGGACGAGAATTACACTTTATATAAGCCTTCCCTACTTGGATCTGCAAGTATCTTCGGTGAACTATACTACCCTGCATTGCAGCGACATCCGTTCATCAGAGACAAGGTACTGATTCGCAGGGATGTCACCATTACCATCGATTGTTACTGATTGCGCAATCAGGCAGCCTCGGTACGGGTGGGCATAGCTGTCCTAGGTGATTCGTTCGTGTTCGGCTCTGGAATTACGGATGAGGCCATCTTCCCGTATCTAATGGCCAAACGGCTATCCGAACCGGTCTACAATGTGGGAGTCGGCAATACATCGACCAAGCAACAACTGCATCTTCTGAATTACCTACTTAGAACCTATCCGGCTGATTTCAGACTACGCTGGTTAATATTGCTGATCTTTGAAGGCAACGACATGGAGAATGACTACTCGCCGACGGCACCGCGAGAAGGTCACGACAGGAATGTTGATCACATGCTCGGTTCCGCCTTCGACGATACCCTGGTGCGGCTGATCAGGGATATCCCAAAAGTTGTGAGGCGACAATCCGTCTTCCGGTGAAACCAGCGTGCCGACTCACACTGGAACGAGCGAGGGCATGAGGTTGTGGCCCTGTTGCTGTCAAGCTACATCCTGCGGTGAGCCTCTCGCACTTCTTCAGCGTACC
Source organism: Gammaproteobacteria bacterium (assembly GCA_049688075.1). Lineage (GTDB taxonomy): Bacteria > Pseudomonadota > Gammaproteobacteria > UBA9214 > UBA9214 > CAVQCA01. The sequence goes on along the minus strand of JBAVKA010000117.1, from coordinate 3,408 downwards.
CATCACGAAACTAGTGTATTCAGTTTGCGTACATAGGGATCGTTCACAGTGAAAGGTCTGAATCGGATTGATCCATCAGCGGGTGGCCATTCTGTCGCCTTTTAAAAGCGGTAAACAGAAGCGCACGACTTTATCAATGCGCTGTCTTCACTTTCCGGCGGCTCGCACATGCTTCTTCCACACACCCGTTCCCAGCTTCCCGTGCATAACGAACGTATCCGGGTTTGGCAGTTCGTAGGTGCCCTCGTCCTGCCATGTGATCGACTGGGCTGTGAGGGTCCATTTGCCGTCGGCGGCAGTGAAGTTGCCGACGTGATTGGGCGCCGCGCCCTGACCGCTGCTGCTGAAGATGTAGGTACCGTCGGCCCGAATCTCCAGAACCCACTTGGCCACACCCAGCGAATTGGTGACATTCTGTACCCAGGCTGCCACCAGTGCGCGGTCGACCGCGCCGGGTTGCACGCTGCCCGGGGTAACGGCGAAATCCGTGAACTGCAGTGGTGGCTCGATCTCCGTGCTCTGCAATGCGCCATCGGAAGCCGGGCGGTTGAACAGATACAGCAGCACCAGGCCGCCGGCGGCTATTCCCAGTCCTTTCCACACCCAGCCGGGTGGTCTGGTGCCGGCTCTGCCCTGCGCTGGCGTCACGGCCGGCGCCTTCGATGCGGACACGGTATCCTCCTCTGCGCTCCCCTTTGTCTGCGGCGGCGACTGATACACGCGGTCACAAGCGGGGCAGTTCTCATGCTTGGCCGGATCGAACAGAATTCCGCAGACACATCGGATCAGTTTGCCGGTCATGCGCCGTTCCCATGGTTGTCATGTGCGCCGGAGCGCTGTTCGACTGCCCGACGCTCCCGTGCGCGCGCTTCGTCGCTCGCCGCTTCGAATTCCAGCCCGCCCGCATCCTTTCCCGTGAACGTCCCCACGAATACCCAGCGCGTCTGCGCATCCAGCGTGACGGTGGGCAGCTTCAACAAGCCGGGACCACGGCGGGCGACCCAACCGTTCACGGTGCAGGTCGTGTAAGTCTTCACGTCCGGACCGAACTTGTAATACAGCTTCAGATGCGTGCCGTCGATCACCCGGCCGATCGACCACACGTCGCTACCCCCCCGGCTTTCGTGCGCATCGAGGTAGTCGTCTTCCGAGAAGAAGCTCCATTGCTGCTTGTCGGGATCGAACGGCGGCATCCGGTCGCCCTTGACAGTGGGGTTGTCGCTTTCCAGATACATATCGACGTCGCTGCCGTCCGCCCCACAGGTCCAATCCACCTTGAACAGCGCCGGATGCCAGGTGTCGAGTTTGCCCTCCAGATCCTCGACGCGTTTGTTCAGACGGTCGATCTGTGCCTGGGCCTGGTCCAGCCGGTCGCGCAGATTGACCAGTTCGCCCTGCGCACGCCGCACATTGTCCGTGGCGCGCACCAGCTCGCGCCTGATGTTGTCCGGATTCAACTGCGGTTCGTCCAGCATCTGTCTGGCCTCATCCAGTCCGTCGGTGGCCGCGACCAGTGCCTGCTGCAGTTTGAGCAGGCTCTTCGTGTCGATCGGTTCGCTTTTGTAATAGCGCGCAAGGACGATCATGATGATCAGAAACGCACCCATGGCGCCCGAGATCACGTCCATCATGGACAGATTGAAAATGGAGATCTCCCGGTTACGTACTTTCATGGCGAGGATGCGACCCTGCGAATACGCTCACTGCGCCGCGTCACCGGCATAGAGCCGGTTGATAAGGTTCCTGAGGCAATAATCGCCGCTCAGATTCACGGCCATCTCCTCGCGTTTCTGTACCACATGCAGCAGAAATACCAGGATCGCACTCAGGACCAGCGCGATGATCGTGGTATTGAATGCGATGGCGAGGCTGCTGGTCACCTTGCCAAGATCCATGTGTTCCGGATTGACGAACCCCAGCGCGCCTGCTATGCCCACGACCGTGCCGATGAATCCGATAGTCGGTATGACCCAGACGATGTAGCGGATCATCGAGTATCGCAGATCGACCCGGTGACTGATCAACTCCAGACTGCTGTTGAGCACACTGACCACCTGGTCCACCGAGCGGCTGCTCTGGAACTGGAGTATGGACAGGTCGATCAGATATGGCAGAAACCCGTTTTCCCCGTCATGCCGCTCCGCCACCCGCATTCGGATCGGCCCCAGCTCATGCACTTGCAACACCGTCTGCGTATCCTCCGGAAGATAGCCCTGACCGAGAAATCCCAACTCCCGCTGCGCACACTGGTAGCGCGCGAGCAACTCCCCAAGACACGCGAAGAAGAACAGATACATCAGGTTCTGGATGGTGAACGGATAGGGGAAGATGGAATAGTTGCTGTAATCCAGCACCAGCACCGCGGCGTTGCTGCCGCGGATAAAAACTATGGTCAGGACGGCGATGAAGAAGCACCCCGCCATCAGCGCCACCGGCAGCACCAGGTGGCGCGGTATGTCAAGGCGGGCGATTGCGTGTCCGATGCCGTTCATTGTGATCGCAGGTTCCGTAGTGCTGTGTTGTAATTCTAGTGGATTCCGGGGCCCAGGCAAGAAGCGCTGTGACGGTTCCCTTCGTGATTCCAGCAATACCGAAATGTGCTGTAACCGCGATTTAGAATATTATCGAAAAATGTGCTCCAACCCCGACTTTCGAAGGAACATGACCAGTAACAGAGCTATGATCGTGCCAGCGAAGACAGGGACATTGCCGAAGCACACGTGAGCTGCAGCGGAACTGCAAGAGTAATCACGCTATTCGAGCCCGACATTCCCTCGCTTTCCGTTTCTGACCTTTTACGGCCTCAGGAATCCCGCATCGGCAGGGTTTTCTGTATCTGGCGAATGATGATTTTTGACCGGAAGAGCGAGTACTGATTACGGGGTATGAACGGCAACAGTTGCGACATTCGAGACCTTTACCAGATATGCGGTTTCGTCTCCTATGGCCGATAGTCGCCTATATGGAACCTCGCATCATTGTGATCTCCTTCATCGGTGGAAATGCAACTATGCCCCGAAAATTGCTGTACAAACCGCGCCATAAATTACTGAATACAGTTATTGTGAAACTCCCAGGAATGGCCATGTCCATGTACAGGCCCACCCGTAATGCTCCCTCAAACCGGGTGACCTCCACATCTGGTTGATATCGACTCCTGCAATCTGTTGTTTTGCAGCAAACGTCGATCCGGGTTTTGCATTGACCCGTCCGGGTGAGATGATTCTGGTGTGTTGCTCTCGATGCCGGGCACGATGCCGTGTCGATGATGTATCGGGCGGTCAAGCAGCGCGGAGGTCATCCACACTTAACACTGACCTTCATGCGTTTCAATAGAATCATTGATGAATAATTATTTATACGTGCTTAAACCACCGTCTGGACCGGCCAATGGTTGAAGTATAGCCA
>JBAVKA010000116.1:0-9201 GCA_049688075.1 Gammaproteobacteria bacterium | reverse complement strand
GGACACGGCCTCGAAGATCGCATCGACGAAGGCGATGCCATAACCCATAAGCGGAAAGGCCATGGCGCAACCCGACAGCGTAAACACCAGCGCGGTGATGACCAGGGCCTCGTTGCGCTGCATGTTCGCCGCCACGCGAATTCGGGCGGTAAGAGCGCCGTAGACCGCAAACAACAGGATGACGGCAAGATAGCGCAACGCGACACCGGTACTGCCATTGCCGCCCGCGACCGCTGCCGGTACGCAGGTGAGCGCAGCCAGCATTAAAAACGCCTGACCCAGATACTTTGCCACGACGCGCGCGCGAACGGCAAAGCGAAGTCCCTCGATTGCTGCAGAACCCGGCATTCAAGGCCTCTTCTTCACACGGGGGTGACGCGTACCCGATCCAGCCCCCCTGGCCGGTAGCCGGTGGCGCAGCGCCGTCAGACACGCCCTGCGCTCACCGATACTTGCGACATCATAGCTGCGTGGCATCGAAAACGCCTCTTTAGCCAGTAGCCGAAGTGGCGCACGGCACTCGTATCAATGCAAGCATACCTCCGTATTTGCTGCACGCATTGGCAAATATCAATGCCTAGGAGCCTGTCCGAGTAATGATGAACCTGCTGAGAAAGCGCCACGACGGCCCATATGCACGCAAATCTTCGTCAAATAGCATCCACTATGACTACGTGGACATTACACAGACCACCTGGTCGAACAGATGTTCGGGCTGATAAGGCAGTTTCTTTCCTGAGGCATGTACCCGACGGGTTACTTCTTCTGCGCAGCTTCGTGTTCGGCACGCATGTTCTTGCTTTCTTCCAGAATGTCATTGACAGCTGTCCTGATAAGCGCCAGCCATACCAGTGCATGTAGTCATTACTGACGTGGAATGCACCCTGGAAGGTCCGTTGACGGCACTGATCGCCTTCGTGGACTTGTGATCGGCCTCCTTCCGAGCCAGGCCAGATCGTGCTTCCCCTTACGAACCTCTTTGAACTGTTTCTTGTGGCACTCGCCACAGATCTCGGCTGTCGGCATACTCACCTTGTCGTAGTCTTTCATGGTCAGATGTTTCTCACCGTGACAATCGGTACAGCCAACAACGTCATCGGCCGAAGCCGCTACAGCGCCCTCTCCTACTCGCCACCCTGGAAGGTATTTTCCACCAGTGCCGGCGCACCGGATTGCGGTACATGACATTGCGTACAGTTGAAGCGGGCGCCGACGACTTCACCTTGCATCTCGTCGCCTGACCCGCGCAGATCGACATAGTGAGCTCGCGACATCGGGCTCTTGCTGGTGTCCTTTTTGCCAATGAGGTTGGGCTTGTCATGGCAGTCGAGACACTGGTTGTCCTCTACGGTAATAGGCAGATAGGTATCGATCTTGTGCGGAATCTGGGGCGGTATACCGGGGTAAGCGCGAGGCAATACCTTGCTCTTGCCCGCCTTGGTATCCGAATAACTGAAGGGTTCCGGGGTGGGCGTATCGAATACACTGGTCTTGCTCAAGCCCATGTTCAACGCATCAATACCGCCATTCTCCGCTGCAACAGCCAGCCCACCGGCAGCCAGCAGCACAATACTCGTCAATAAGATTTCTGTCTTCATGGTGCCCTCCTTTGTTAAATATCCGATTGCGGCTGTTATTCAGCGGGGTGTATCCGATGCCGCAAATCAAAATGTAGTGTGTCTTCCGGGCAGACAGTAATGCAGCGACCACAGTTGGTACACTCTCCCGACCTGATCATGCCCGCGTTTGCCGCCTGCTTGAGATTCAGCACCTGGGGTTCCGGGCAGACCCTGGCGCACTCGCCGCAGTGAGTGCAGGTCGGTGTATCAAAACGCACCCGAACCGGTGCGAGCCTGCCGACCAGGGCATAAAACGCGCCCAACGGGCACAGGTGACCGCACCACCCATGCTTCAGAACCAGGAGGTCGAACAGAAACACCCCGAGTACCGCCGTCCAGCCAAGGCCCAGGCCAAAAATCAGTTCCCGGTGCAGCATGCTGATCGGACTTACCCATTCAAAGGCAGCGACACCTGTCAGGGCCGAGAGCAACAGCGCCAGCGCCAGGACGCTGTAACGAATATTGCGGCTCAGACGGAACATGTCGCGAATGCCCAGCCGGATCCGCAACCAGCCGGCCAGATCGGTGACCATGTTGATCGGGCACACCCAGGAACACCACACGCGGCCACCGAGCACGCCGTAGATCACCAGCACGATACCGGCACCAACGAGCACCTTTGATGCGAGCGCATGCTGCGTAAGAAGCATCTGTGCCACCGCAAAGGGATCGGCCATGGGAATCACACCCAGCAACTCGGAACTGCTCAGGTTGCCCACCAGAATCGGCTGCCCGGCCAGAGACCAGCCCCTGTGTGCCGTCCCCAGAAACAACGACAGGACACCCGTCTGTACCACACGCCGCAGGATGATATGGCGCCACACGCCGAGCCTGCCGAACCAGGACTGTGGCATCACGAAGGGGCGAATCGGCCGTCCGTTGGGTCCCGGCATCTGCGTTTCCAATGATGCGCTCACAATTCGCCCTCGTTCAGATAATCCAGGCCGCCGGGTTGCTGCCTCGCGCCCGGTCGGGCAGTCGGGCGGGCCTCGGGCTTGAAGTCCTGCGTCACCGGTGTATCGAGTGTCCACCCGAGCCGGTAATGCTCGCCGATCTTCCCTTCAACCAGCCCGGGTGGAAGCACCCGGATGGCTGCCTCATCGGTTGGACACGCCGCCTCACAGAGGCCGCACCCGGTGCAGTAGTCACTGTGTACAATCGGCACAAACATGGCGTGTTTGCTGAGCCTGCGCGGGTGATGTTCAACTGTGATTGCCTTGTCCTGCACGGGGCACACGCGATGACAGATCTCGCAGCGCAACCCCTGCCAGGAGAGGCAGTTCTCGATATCAATCACCGCCAGCCCCATGCGCGATTCATTGATATCGGTGAGTCCGGGATCCAGCGCGCCGGTTGGACAGGCGACCTTGCAGGGAATATCCACGCACATGTAACAGGGGATTTTGCGCGGCATGTAATAGGGTGTCCCGATGGGCACCGCCTCCCCCACCGTCGCGAGCTTCAGCGTATCGTAGGGGCAGGCACGAACACACTGGCCACACTTGATGCACGTGGCATTGAAGTCGGGCTCCGCCAGTGCCCCGGGGGGGCGGATTCCGGTCGGCATGGCGTGTGCCTGCTCCCGCAGCAGGTAGGACCAGATCAATCCGCCGGTCGCGGCCACCGCTGCGCCCTGCCCCATACGGGTCAGGAATTCACGCCGCGGTATTCTTGTGTGGCGCATAACGCGCTCCCGGTTCGCTTACCGGCCGCACGTGGGGCCCGCGGCAAAGCCGCAGCCTGTCACGCCTTGTAGACCTTGACGGCACACTTCTTGAAGTCCGTTTCCTTGGACATCGGACAAGTCACGTCCAGGGCGACCTTATTGATAAAGACGGCCTCGTCGAAAAACGGCACAAAGGTATATCCCTTGACCGGGCGATTGCGCCCCTGGGTCTCTACGACGGCCTTGACCTTGCCGCGACGTGACTCCACCACCGCGACATCATTTCGCTTGAGACCGCGCTGCTTCGCATCCTCCGGATGCATGAAAATCTGGGCCGTCGGCATTGCCCGGTGAAGTTCGGGCACACGCTGGGTCATTGTGCCGGTATGCCATTGCTCCAGGACCCGGCCTGTCGAAAGCCACAGGTCATAGTTTTCATCCGGTTGTTCCGGCGGTGCGGCATATGGGCGGAAGAAGATCTTCGCCTTGCCGGCCAGCGAGGTTTTTTCCTTGCTGGTCGGCTTGTCCAGGTTGCCTGTCGGCAGGGCCTTCAAGGCCGGGCCATAAAACTCGAACTCCCCGTTCTTCACGTAGGGATCGTACTTGGCGTTGAATCGCCACGGGGTCTCCTTGCCGTCCACCACCGGCCACTTGAGGCCGCGCACGTCATCCCGGTAATAGATATCGAAGGGAGCCAGATCGTGCATGTGGCCACGTCCGAAGCTCGCGTACTCCTCAAACAATGCTTTCTCGGGAAACCAGTTCTCGCCCAGGGCCTTGACGGTATGGTTGTCATGGCCCCTGGCGACCGGATCCGGCCATTTGAATTTCCTGTTTGCCGGGGTGGCAAACAGCACATCGTAGAGGGTATCTTCGGGCGTATAGCCCATGTCTTTCGCCTCCGCCAGTACATCCGGCAGTTTGCCTTCGGGAAACCCTTCGTCCTCGAGGCCGGGTACGGATTGCTCACCCCATACATCTTTCAGTTTGAAACGCTTGGAAAACTCCAGTACCTGCCAGACATCCGTGCGCGCTTCGCCCGGCGGCGCAACCTGCTCACGCCAGAACTGGGTACGTCGTTCGGCGTTGCCGTAAGCGCCCCATTTCTCGAAGATCATGGCCGACGGCAGAATAAGGTCCGCGACCTTGCCCGAAATGGTGGGATAGGGATCAGACACCACAATGAAGTTATCCATGTCCCGTGCCGCCTTGATCCAGTGGTTGGCATTGGCCGTCGCCTGGAACGGATTGTTGACCTGCACCCAGGCAAACTTGATGTGGCCGTCTTCCAGATCGCGCATGATCTTGACGATATGACTCCCGACTTTCGGGTTTAGGGTATTTCTCGGTAATTTCCAGATCCCTTCGGACCGTGCGCGATGGTCAGGACTGGTCACCACCATGTCGGCGGGCAAGCGGTGCGCAAAGGTCCCCACCTCACGCGCCGTACCACAGGCAGACGGCTGACCGGTGAGCGAAAAGGCTCCGTTACCCGGCTGAGCCTGCTTACCGAGCAGCAGATGCACCATGTAGGCCTGTTCATTCACCCAGCTGCCGCGATAATGTTGATTGAAGCCCATGGTCCAGAACGAAACCACTTTGCGGTTCTGATCGATGTAAAGATCGGCGAGTTCCTTGAGCTTTGCCTTGTGCGATTCCAGCGACTCGTCCGGATCGCCCCTGGATAGCTCCGCAACGAAATCGAGGGTATACGGCTCGACAGCCGTCTTGAAATCCTCGAACGTAATCAGCCAGTGCGCAACCGGCTTCGCGGTGTGTTTCTGCTCGACGACTTCGCCGGGTTTCTTGCGCTGGGCGGCAGCTTCCCATTTATCCAGTGTCACCTTGAGTTCCTTGGCCTGAATATCCTTTTCCGCCGGATAGGCGTACTTGTCCGTCGGCCGCATGCCGTAACCGATGTCATAGGGGCCTGTGGCAAACACACAATGCTTGTCCACAAACCCATGGTTAACGGCATCCCGCTTGACGATCTCGCGGGCAATGTAGTTCCAGATCGCCAGATCGGTACCGGGTCTGAAGACGATCTCCGAATCAGCAATATCGGAGGTCTGGTTACTCTGGGTAGTGAGATTGACGATACGGACGTTGTCATCCGCAAGACGGCGATCGGAAACCCGGGACCAGAGGATGGGATGACATTCCGCCATATTTGCACCCCAGGTGATCACAACATCGGTATATTCGATATCGTCATAATTACCCGCAGGCTCATCGATGCCAAAGGTCTGGATAAACCCGACCACGGCGGAGGCCATGCAATGACGGGCGTTGGGATCGATGTTATTGCTTCGGAAACCCGCCTTCAGCAGTTTCGCCGAAACATAACCCTCCTGGATGGTGTACTGACCGGAACCGAAGATGGCCACACCGGTCGGTCCCAGCTCGCCGTAGGCTTTGCGAAACTGCCGCTCCATTTCATCGAAAGCCTGATCCCAGGTGACCGGAGCGAACTTGCCGTGCTTGTCGAACTTGCCATCCGTCATGCGCAGCAACGGCTGCGTCAAACGGTCCTTGCCATACTGAATCTTGCCGTTGAAGTAACCCTTTATGCAATTCAATCCGCGGTTCACCGGCGCATCCGGATCGCCTTTTGTAGCGACGATGCGACCGTCTTTGGTCGCGACCATGATGCCGCAGCCCGTGCCACAGAACCGGCAGACACCCTTGTCCCATTGCCAGTCGGCCTCGGCCTCTTTGGCCGCAGCCAGAACTGTCTCGCACAGCGGAATACCCGCGGCCGCGGCAGTAGCCGCGACAGCACAGGTCTTTAGAAAGTCACGGCGTGTAATTTCCATCTCGACCTCCTCAGTAAAGCGATTCCCGGCTCAGCAACCTGCCTGGCGGGCAATTTATCAGGGATCACTTATTCAGGAACGGGGGGACCGGATTCATCCCTTCCAGTTCATCCAGTTCGGGTGGTACGCTGCCCAAAAGGTCACCGTCTTCCTCAAAGCAGTGATAAGCCATTTCGGCGAGGATCACATGCGGCAGGGCTTTGATCCGTTTCAGGCCATCGACTTCTGCCTGAATGGATTCCGCCTCCTGGGTCACAATGATGCGCCCGGTCTCCGTGTCGCAGTGGTGAACCTCGACACCATTCAGATGGCTGAGTGTGTCCATCGAAGCAGCAACGTGCTCCGGTGGCACAACAACAAGAATTCCGGACACATTCATTGCATGGGCCTCACGCATTAGAAACGTCTATGAGACAGGACAGGAGACAGGCTGTTGTGCAAAAGCCTGGCGCGTGCCCGAAAACGCGCCTTGATATAGATCAAGACCCTAAAACGACGGCGAAAAAACCCAAGCCAGCCAAACCCCTATCAATCGGGGGAGGGATGCGACCCCCTCCAGCTGCCGGAGGGGATCACCCTGTCATGCCTATTTGGCGTACCTCGCCTTGAACTCCTCAGCCGCCTGCTTGCGGCGCGCCTTTTCGGCCGGGTCCATCTTGTCGAGATACCACTTGTGGTCATCCGAGTTCAGCACCTCGTCAATCTTGGCCTGCAGCGCCTTCGCCGCGGCCTGCTTCTGCGGATCCCCGGACGTCTCGCCTTCCATCACGAGCTCTTCAAGTTCCGGAATATACTCAGTATAGAAGCGCTCGGCGACCTCGAACGTGCCATGCCAGTGTGTATAGTCCGGCCCCTGCATGGAGGCGCCGTGGCGTGCCCGACGACCTTCATGATGCCAGAGCAGGAACCAGGTCCAGTCCACCTTGTTGCTGAAGTTTGCCGGCTTCAGCAAGGGCTTTGCCGCCGTCATCAAGGCCAGGCCAGGCTTGGCGAACTTGTTGTTGTACAGTTCGATCAGCCCGTCGTACTGAATATAGAAATTATCTATGAACTCTTCGCTGTGACAGGCCCAACAGACATTCTTCATGTTGTCCCGGCGGGTCTCCCAGTTCACCTTGGCCATGTCAAGGCCCATTTTGGCATCCGATACTTCCGGTCGCACCGACACCGGCGGACGATTATTCCAGCTGATGCGCAGGCCAACATCATGCGTGACACCCTGGGTCCGGGTCGCGCTCATGTGGCAAGTGGCACAGGTTGGCGCCACCCAGTAGTCCTCGCCGACCACCCACTTCGGGTTGGCCATATTCATCTTGTCGATGTTGGCAAAGAAAGCGATACCATGCTTGGATTCATCATAGATCTCCTTCTGCGGGTGATCGGGGCCGAGATGGCACTTGCCGCAGGTATCCGGATGGCGGGCCTGGGCGGTCGAAAATTCGTGCCGCTGGTGGCAGGCACTGCAGGCGCCCTCCGAGCCGTCCGGGTTGATGCGCCCGATGCCCGTATTCGGCCAGGTGGCCGGATCCAGCGAGCCGTCTTTCAGTACCTTGACTTCAGAACCGTGGCACTGCCAGCAACCATTAACCGCGGCCGCAGAGTTGCCTTGAGGGAAGCCGGGCGTCATGAAGGCACTGTTGCCTTCGACCACTTCGGCCAGCAGATTGTCCAGGGAGCCCAGAATCCGGCCTGCCTTGGCATGGTGGGATTCACCGACCTCTTTGACCTGCTGCGGATGGCAGTTCGAACAATCCTTCGGGGAAACAATGGTAGCAATGTACTTTTTGACCTTCTTTCCGTCGTGCAGAAAGGCGTCCTTGTCACCCTTGTCCGCAGCATGGCATTCGTAACAGCCGACCTTGGCCCGGTAGTGCTTGCTCGCACCCCATTCCTGTATAATGCCAGGATTATTTTTCTGGTGGCACTTGACGCATTCCTGGGTTTCTTTGGAAATCTGCTCCGGAGGTGCCTTCACGGATGCCAGCGTTACCCCCTGCCAGGCAAGAACCAATACACCGACTACTCCCAACCAGTATTTCCTGCTCATCACCCTGCCCCCCTTGTATTTATATGGATCTCATACAATTCATGGCATTAGCCATAAATGAGTACAAGCCTTTACGTTTTTGCTTTTTAGCAAAAACGTAAAGGCTTGTACTTGATCTTGATCAAGGAGAGAAGGAACGAAGATAAAACCGGCCAGCAAGGCTGCACTTTCATCGAACTCAACCTCGTGCAGATACATCCATTTACTTGCAACTGTCCTGTATAGTGCTAAAATTCTGAATCTTAATACAGAACGGTCTATTTAGACTTGGCTGGGATCAAGCGGACAGCAAGAACCGCGCAAGATACCCAGCGCAACTAACCAACGAATGGGGGCATTATGGATATCAAGCGCATCTTCCTGGGGATGGCAGTTGTTTCCGGATTACTTGGCTGGGCCTTCTCCAATGCAGCGACAGTTGCAGCCAATAAACCGAAGAACGAATACAACATCACCATCAACTACGAACTGGGTATGCACTGCACCGGGTTTGACTTCTCCTACTGTTGTGTCCTGCCGCCCTATAACTCGATTCAGAGCCAGGTCGTCAAGACTGCCACGGGCCCCAAAGAGAAACCGAAACTGCTCGGCTCGGACCCGGAAGATCATTCCATCCTGGTGGACGGCAACAAGCGCATGAATCTGGCCTACGGCATCGTGGGCAATACCTACTCGGAGGGTAACAAGATGTTCTACTGGGACGTCCCCTATGACGTCAACGGCGACGGCAAATATGGCCAGGAAAACGAGAATGTTGCCAATGCCTACTTTACCCATCTGTATGTCTACGAGGGCCTCAAGGGCGCCAATCCCGAGGGCACCAGCAAGGACAGCGAGAAAAAGCGCGTCGGCATCGAGATCCCCATTCCGCGCGACATGGGTCCGGCGGGAGCTGCGGTGCCCAGCCCGTTACATGGCGGCCACCTGCACTACACCGGTGAGAAAGGCACTATTGTCTATACCAAGTCCCCGGTTCTGGATAATGTGCCGATCATGCTCACCAACCCGGGTATCTGGGATGCACTGGGCTTGCCGCTCACACCCTTCATGGAC
>JBAVKA010000115.1:0-37309 GCA_049688075.1 Gammaproteobacteria bacterium | reverse complement strand
TTGCCGGCGTGGTGGGGGTACTGATCGCCCTGCTGGCGATGGCCCAGGGATTCCAGGCGACGCTCAAGAACGCGGGAAACGTGGAGACCGCCATTGTGCTGCGCGCCGGCGCCAATGCCGAGTTGTCCTCGGGACTTAACCGGGAAGCGGCAATCCTCATCGCGCAGGCGCCCGGCGTGCGCCATGACATGAACGACCTGCCGGTCGCTTCGGCCGAGGTAGTGGTGGTCAGCAACGTGCCGAAGCGCACAACCGGGACCGATGCGAACGTCGAGGTACGCGGTGTGGGGGCACAGGTGTGGAACCTGCGCCCGGAAGTGCGCATTGTCAGCGGCCGCCGCTTCAAACCGGGTCTGCGCGAGCTGATCGTGGGACAGGGCGCGCTGGCGCAGTTCCGCGGACTCGAAACCGGCAGCACGATCCAGCTGAACGGCCAGGCCTGGACGGTAACAGGCGTATTCGCTTCCGGCGACAGCCATGAGTCCGAAATCTGGGGTGACGCGGAATCGGTAGCCGCGGCCTATCGGCGCAGCGGTTTCCAGTCCGTGAGCGTACGCCTGCGCACCGCGGACGCCTTCGAGCCTTTCAAGACCGCACTCACCGGCGATCCCCGTCTGCGGGTGGACGTGGAGACCACGCGCGATTACTACAGCAAGCAGTCACAGCGACTGACCAGGATCATTCGTGCCATCGGCTTCGGTGTCGCGGTGATCATGGCCCTGGGGGCCGTGTTTGGCGCCCTCAACACCATGTACGCCGCGGTCGCCGCACGCACACGCGAGATCGCCACGCTGCGCGCGCTCGGTTTCTCCTCACTGTCGGTAGTGATATCGGTGATGCTCGAAACCATGCTGCTGGCGTTAGCCGGCGGCGTGCTCGGCGCAGGCATCGCCTGGGCAGTGTTCAACGGCTACACGGTTTCAACACTGGGCTCCAATTTCAGCCAGGTGGTCTTCCGGTTCCAGGTGTCAACCGAGCTGCTGCTGAACGGGCTGCAATGGGCGCTCGCCATCGGCTTCGTCGGCGGACTGTTCCCGGCGCTGCGCGCCGCAAATCTGCCGGTCACCCAGGCACTGCGGGAACTCTAGATAATCCAGGGAAAAATCATCCCGGCTCCGCGAGGATGATGAGGTATGGCGAATTTTCCTCAGCGACAGAGAAGGGACTGGATACGATGCCGGAGACGATTGATTGATGCCGTTCCCGTGCTTTCCGGTATCATCAACGTGAACACCCGCGCCAGCAGCCCCTTGTTCGCCAGTACTCTGCCGGGGTTCCAGCGCACCAGGACCAGACTGATGTTATCCCCCGTCGAGCCACCGCGTTCCCTCGCCATGTCGACAAGGTGACCTGCACCCTCATTATCGATGGGATACTCTTCCAGGCTCGTGACCACCTCCTGTGGCTCGACGTGGGACCAGAATCCGTCGCTGCAAAGCATGAACATATCGTCCGCCTCGACCTCCGAGGCACCAAAATCAGGTTCAGGTGATTCGTTGCCGCCCAGACGCATATAAAGCTGGTTCTGCAGCGCGCTCGTCGCCGCGTCTGTTTCCTTGAGGCGCCCCTGGGAAACCATGAGTTGTGCGACGGAATGATCCTGGGTCCGGTAGAGCAACTTGCCATTGCGGAAGTGATACAAGCGGCTGTCGCCGACATGAGCCCAGTAGGCTTCCGGGCCATTCAGGTACAGCACCACACAGGTGCTGCCCGGGGACCGCGGTTCATCCCTGCCCAGCTTACTGATCCTTTGGTGGGATTCGAGACAGAGTTCCTGAAGAAATGCCCGGGGATCGAAGATCGGCCCGGCGTTGAAACGGCGCCTGGCGGTCTCGATGACCATTCTGGCTGCCAGCGCTCCGTCCCGGTGCCCCCCCATGCCATCGGCAACCACGACCAGATGGGTATCGCCTCTGTTCAGACTCAGCATTTCCAGGCAGTCCTGCTGTTCGGAACGCCCGCCAATATCCGAAGCCAAACTAAATTGCCATGGCATGATTCACGCTTCCTCGCCGCGTCTGGTACGTCGCAGCATCATCGAATGCCCGACCGGAAACCGGTCATGAAAAGGATTCGCATGCGACATCACTTGTAGACAGCATTTTTCTGAAGTTCGAGCAACCGGCTGTTATGCGGATCAACCCTCAAGCCGATACGCAGATATTCATCCGCTTTTCTGTATTCGAGCATGCTATGCGCCCACACAACGAGATCTGCATAGGTATCCGCGATTTTGGCCACACCCTTCAATGCCTCTTCGTTGCCCGGATCTTTCTTCAGTACCATTTGGTAATAATAATAGGCATTATCACGTTTAGGCTCAGTGTAACGGAGTTTCTCCATCGACTGTCTGGCCTGCGCGAGATACTGCTCAACCTGCGGTGCGGATTCTTCCTGCGGGTGCTGCGCAGTCTTCTGCTTGTTGATTGTCACTACCGTCGGAGGAGTTCCTGAAAGCATCCTGTCAAAAGCAGACACCATCAATGGCATCGTCTTGAGGAATACCAGGGCTATCGCCAGCAGTATCGTCATTGCACCCGCGAAACGGAGCGTACTTTCGTCGAACAAGAGCGTATTGAACTTCCTGAATGTGAGTCGCGCGCCATTGCTGGCGCCCGGGATACCGGTCTGCCCTCGTGACCGCCCGTCAAAGGCCCGTTCCAACGGCGTGGACGCCATGGAGGCGGACGACCCGGGGCGCCGGAGCCGCTCGATGTATTCGATCATCTCCCCGGCCGTGGCGAAGCGATCGTCGGGGTTTTTCGCGATCATGCGGTTGATCAGTTCCTGATACCAGCTGAGTTCGTCGGGCAGGGAAGGAATGGGATCGGACAGATGCGCAATGATGATCTGGATGTCCGAGTTGCCAGTATAGGGTTTCTTGCCCGTTAGCATTTCATAGAAGATGATGCCGAGCGAATAGATATCCGCGCGCCCGTCCAGTAGTTTGCATTCCGCCTGTTCCGGACTGATATAGTAGGGGCTGCCCAGTGCGGTGCCATCCTTTGTCAGCCGGTTGTCGGCCTCGGTTTGCTTGGCCACCCCGAAATCGGTGAGTACCGGTGTTCCATCCCGGCGGAACAGAATATTTGCCGGCTTGATGTCGCGGTGAATAATATCTTTTCTGTGCACGTATGCCAGGCAGCCGCCGATCGCCTCCACCAGATCCAGCGCCTCGCCGGGCATCATGCCCTTGATTATCCTATCCTCGAGATTGCCCCCCTGCAGATATTCCATGGTGAAGTAGTGCCGCTCGCCCGCGACGCCGATATCGTAGATGGTGATGATGTTGTGATGATTCAGGGAAGCGATAATCCGCCCCTCGTTGACAAAGCGGGCGGACTGGTAGACATCGTTGAACTTTTTTGGCAGCTTCAGAACGACACGCCGGTCGAGTGATTCCTGAACGGCCAGATAGACGGAGGCCATGCCTCCCTCGGCAATCGGTCGCAGAATCCTGTAGCCAGGGATCTTCAGCGTCATGGCTTACGGTTTTTCTGCAGCCCGGTTATAGAACGTCAGGGACAAACCACGCACGCTTAGACGGTCGCTGTCTTCGAGCTTCATGGGCGCAAAAACCCCCATGCCGTTGATCCGGACCCTGCCCCGTCTTTCGGGGACGACATAAAACCCGTCGTTCTTGCATACGACCCTGGCGGATACGCGCGGCGCAAACCAGCCGGGGGTAGTGATATCGGCGTCGATGGCCTTGCCGATTTTGAAGTTCAGTTTGGTCAGTGGATACTTGGAACGCCGGTGCTCCATACCCGTCAAGAGCAGGTAGGCCGCAAAACTCGCCTGGCGTTGCGTCATCAACTCGCCGAGATTGGAAACATCGACTTCCACGGTTGAACCCAGTACCACCTGCTCGGAATCACCGGCCGGTGTTCGATGGGAATTCACCTGTGATTCCGCGTTCGTCAGCTTCAGGATGTGTTTGGAAATCAGGACCTCGTCACCGTCGGAAAGCGCGTGGCGGGAGACGCGCTTTCCGTTGACGAAGGTACCGTTCCTGCTTTCGCTATCCTCAATGACGAAATCGTCACCTTCTTTTATAATCTTTGCGTGATGAGCCGATACGCCCGCATTATCGATCTTGATATCGCTGTCTGAATTGCGCCCGATCGTGGTGACGTCGGAGAGCAGTTCCACCTCGTCCTTCAGCAGATCCCTGTAAAATACCTGGATGTGAGCCATCTATCCGTCCCCTGACGTTAATACCGATCCGAGAGCAGGTTTTCTGAAATCCCGTCCGGCAGTGCCAATACCGAAACCACGGGCATTGCCGACGGGCCGCCACACTGATATTCCTGAATATTTATCATGCGTCGAAGGCCTGCGACCCGATTCTAACCATGTAATCAACCATGATATCGACCGTGTTGCGGGTAACCTGAATCATCGGGATCTACTTAAACGGGACGAGTCTGCGTCATTCCCGGGCAAATCGGCAATGGCATGCGGAATCTGTTAAAACGTGACAAGGCGGGTTTGCAGGGAGGGCTGCAAAACCGCTCGGATGAGAATAATAAATAATTGTAGATATTTCTATTATCTTATTGTTTTTTATATTTATATAAAGGCGCTGGCTACCGTATCCTGTGGTTGCCACCGGCTGTTACCGCAGTGTGATCTCGTAGCTCAGTTCCTGCGTCGACCGGTACCAGTGCTGGCGTCGGACCTTGAGCACAACGCTATCGCCGGGACGCTTGTCCCAGGTCGCCACGCGCAGGTCAGCAAGATCGGCAATGCCCTCGCCGTTGATGGCGATGATCTGGTCACCGGGCTGGAGACCGGCCAGTTTGCAGGGACTCTCCGGAAGGCACTGGTCGATACTGAGTTTCCCCCCCTCCTCATCAAGCAGGGCACCGAACTTCCCTGAGGGCGGTAATGACTGTTCCTGTGGCAGCAGGAGATAATCCGCCAACCCCGGTTCCAGCGTCCCATCCCAGTCATTGAGGATGATGGTGCTCTTCACATCGAGGCGTCGCGTCAGACGCCGGGGTATGCCGTTGCCATAGGCGAGATGCCCGGAGCCGGCAAGCACCACCATGGTGTAATCGGGATGGGCACGCAGGTACTCGGCGGCACGTTCTGCCATACCCTCATCCCAGATCAGCTGCACATCAATGAAATTCTCGAAGCCGTGCCCGTCCCTGGCGGGGTGACGCTCGAACACCTTGCGCAGGCGTGCCTCATAGGCTGCGTCGGAACGGTCGATTTCATCCGGCAGTTCCTTGCGTTCCGCTGCCGTCAACCCAGCGATTCCTTCTCGACCGACCTTGCTGGTCAACTCGACGGGCGTGTTCAGTGCTACCACCGGCAACTGGTTCTCGCGCGCATACTCGAGGATCGATGCGTAAAGGCGGAAATCGAAGCGCCAGCGCCGGTAGTATTCGGTATCACGCAACAGTTGCTTCTCGTCCACCCGTCCTGCGATATAGTCATCGAGGATGTCCTGGAAGGGTTGCTGAAACATCTCCATGCCGATTGCCAGCCGCGGGTGCACGGCATGCAGGCGCCGAATGAGCTCCAGCTGCATCAGGTGGTTGTCGTAGCGGTCATGGGTCTCGCCCACCAGCACCACGCGTTTGTCTGCCAGCACAGGAATAATGCCTTCGAGGTTCGTGATGGCGCTGAGTTCCAGCACCGTGGTGAGTTCAGGCGCCTGGCGTTGTTGCGGTGCGGCGGTTACCGGCGCGGCGCTGTGTCCTGTCCTATGCGGGTTCTTCGGGCCAGGTGACCTGAAGGTAGCGCAACCGGAGAGGATGGTCGACAACAGCAGCAACGTGGCATACCGGCAGAGACGTGAAACCGGACGATACGTACGTTTGTCATTAATCGGCTGGGACATGGCTCCTGATCATCTGGCAACCCCTGGTTGTATAGTGGACAATGCGCAGGCCACGGAAGTTCGGACGATACACCCAATGGATGACCCGGCAGGAATAGCGGCGCCGCCGGGCCCTCAGGGGTCCCCCTCTGGCGAGAGCAGCGGCTCCAGGTAAGGCCAGAGTGTATCGAGCAGTATCGGTTGCGCTCCGGCGTTTGGGTGGATGTTATCCTCCTGCATCAGAAGCCGGTCTTCGGCGACCCCGGCGAGGAAGAACGGCACCAGCGGGACCTGCTGCTCTGCGGCGACCTGCTGATAGACCTCGTGAAACTTCCCGGCATAGTAACTGCCATAATTGGGTGGCAGACGCATGCCCAGCAACAGCACCCGCGCACCCTGATCCCGGGCGGAGCTGACGAGATGCTCGAGATTGTTGCGCATCTCGTCAAGGCTGATGCCGCGCAGGCCGTCGTTTCCGCCCAGACCGATGATGACGATCGCGGGTCGGTACTTCGGCAGCGCCGGTTCCAGGACCGCGGCGGCCGCGCGGGTCGTCTCGCCGCTGATGCTCAGGTTGACCACACGAAAACGGTAGAACCTGGATTGCAGGCGCTTATCCAGAAGCCGAACCCAGCCCTGCTCCGTATCGATCCCGTAGCCCGAGCTGAGACTGTCGCCCATTACCAGGATCACCGACGGTTGATCGGCGCCAGGACTGCAGACCGGCAGGTACAACAGCAACAGCAGGAGAAACAGTTTCATGGAAAGGGATTGTAACGCGATGCTGCTACAGACGCGCCAGCTCAGTAAATGGGTCACGGGACCCGAAGGACGGCTGGATATCCTGCGCGGGGTTGATCTCGATATCGCCGCGCATGAGGCGGTGGCCATCCTCGGCGCTTCCGGGTCCGGCAAAACCACCCTCCTCGGCCTGCTCGCGGGACTCGATGCGCCCAGCGGCGGCGACGTCATTCTGCTGGGAAAGTCGCTGCACACCCTTGATGAAGACGCGCGTGCCGCGCTGCGCGCCGGGCGGGTCGGTTTCGTGTTCCAGTCTTTCCAGCTGCTACCGACCCTGACCGCAGTGGAAAACGTCCACCTGGCGCTCGAACTTGCCGGCTGTACCGAACGACAGACCCGCGCCTGGGAAGCCCTCGATCAGGTCGGGTTATCCCGGCGACTGCACCATTACCCGTCGCAGCTTTCCGGCGGTGAACAGCAGCGCGTGGCCATTGCCCGCGCCTTCGCGCCGCACCCCGAGGTGCTGTTCGCGGACGAACCCACCGGCAATCTAGACCAGTCGACGGGCGATCCAGTGATCGAACTGCTGTTCAGCCTGCGCGCCCGCTACGGCACCGCACTTGTGCTGGTAACGCATGACGCCGCACTCGCGCAGCGCTGCGAGCGCCGCTACCGGCTGGACAACGGGATACTGGCCCCGGCATGAGACTGCCCGTCCCGCTCACGCGCCTGCTACCCGGACATTACCGGCGCATTCCGGAATTGCGCATCCTGGCACTCGGCGTGGTGCTGGCGGTAGCCTCGCTATCCTCTGTGGGGTTTTTCACCGATCGGGTGCAACGTGCGATGTCGATGCAATCGGCGGAGTTGCTGGGTGCGGACCTGGTCATCGCTTCGTCCACCGAACCGCGCGAGACACTGCGTCAGTCCGCCCGCGAAGCCGGTTTAATGGTGACGGAGACGGTGAGTTTCCCCAGCGTCGCACTCTACCGCGACACCACCCTGCTCACCGAAGTCAAGGCCGTCAGCGCGGGCTATCCGCTGCGGGGCCGGCTGAAACTGACCGTGCAGCCCCTGGGCGAGGAATTCACGGTTCAGAGCATTCCGGCACCGGGCAAGGTCTGGGTGGAAGCGCGCGTCCTGCAGCAGCTGGGCGCTGCTATCGGGGATGTAATCCAGCTCGGCGAGCGCGGCTTTACCGCCAGCCGCGTGCTGAGCTACGAACCGGACCGCGGCGGCGATCTGTTCCAGCTCGCTCCGCGGGTGCTGCTCAATGCCGCAGACCTCCCGTCCACCGGACTCATCACACCCGCGAGCCGGGTGCGCTACCGCCTGCTGCTGGCCGGACCTGAAACGGCGATCACGACCTACCGCAACCAGCTGGCGCAATACCTGGAGCCTGGTGAACGCCTGCGAGACGTACGCGACGCCCGGCCGGAACTGCGCGCGGCGCTCGACCGGGCACGGCGCTTTCTCGGTCTCGCCGCCGTCACCGCGGTGCTGCTCGCCGGGGCCGCCATCTCGGTGGCGGCGCGTCATTACGCGGAACGCCAGGCCGACACCAGCGCGGTGATGCGCTGCCTCGGCGCCAGCGGGCGCACCATAGTGCGAAGCTACACCGTTCGACTGTTACGGCTGGCGCTGGGTGCGAGCCTGATCGGTTGCCTGCTCGGCTTCCTCGCCCAGGAACTGCTGGTACGGCTGCTGGCGCACTGGTTCACCACCGCGCTGCTACCGGCCTCGGCGTGGCCGGTGCTGGCAGGTGTCGGCGCCGGGCTGGTGACGGTCGGCGGATTCGCCCTGCCCTACTTGCTCACCCTGACGCGGGTCCCGCCATTGCGGGTGTTGCGCCGCGACCTGACGGCGCCGCCCCCTTCAGCGTGGCTCGTGCTGCTGTTCGCGTTCACGGCGCTGGCCGGGTTGCTGCTCCGGGTGGCCGGAGACCTCGAACTGGCAGGCTGGCTGCTGCTGGGAACCGCCGCTACCGGCCTGTTGCTGTGGCTGGCCGGTTTCGGTCTGATTCGTGCGCTGTCCGTGTTTTCCTTCCGTGGTCGTCTCGCGTGGCGCTTCGGTCTCGCCGGGCTGGCCCGAAGCGGGCATCTGGGCGGCCTGCAGGTCGCGTCCTTCGGGCTGGGGATCATGGCCCTGCTGATCCTCGGGATCGTGCGGATCGACCTGCTGCATAGCTGGCAGGCAAACCTGCCGGCAACCGCACCCAATCAGTTCCTGATCAACGTACAGGCCGATGAAATTGAGCCAATGGGCGCGCTGCTGCGCGCGGGCGGAGTCTCCCTGGCCGGCTTCTACCCCATGGTGCGCGGTCGCCTGATTGCAATAAATGACCGTGCGGTACGGCCGAAGGAGTTCACCGAACCGCGCGCCCGTCGCCTGGTCGAACGCGAATTCAATCTGTCGTGGGCAACGCGCCTGCCGGAGGACAACCGCATCGTCACCGGCCGCTGGTGGCCCGCCGGCGCGGCAGGCAGTGACGGATTGTCCCTCGAACAGGGTCTGGCGGAAACTCTGGGCATCCGGCTCGGCGATCACCTGCGTTTCACCATCGCCGGGCAGGAACTCAACGCCCGGGTCAGCAGTCTGCGCAGCGTTGCCTGGGATTCGTTCAGGGTCAACTTCTTCGTCATCCTGCCCCCGGGCGTGCTGGAACGCTTCCCGGCCACCTATATCACCAGCTTTTATCTGCCAGAGAACCGCGGCGAGTTGCTAACCCGGCTGATCCAGCGGTTTCCGAGCGTCACTGTCATCGATGTCCGCGCCATCCTGCGCCAGGTGCAAGCGATCATGGACCGTGCCACTCTGGCGATCGAGTATGTCTTTGTGTTCACCCTGCTTGCGGGTCTGATAGTACTGTACGCCGCGATTCAGGCAAGCCGCGAGGGGCGCCGTCATGATACGGCGATCTTGAGGACCCTGGGCGCCAGCCGCAGCCAGGTACTGGCGAGTCTGTTCATCGAGTTCACCACGCTCGGTACGCTGGCCGGTCTGCTGGCCGCCGCGGGCGCCAGCGCCGTGGGCTACGTGCTCGCCGCCCGGGTGTTTGAACTGCCCTACCACCTCAATCTCTGGGTGTGGCTCGCCGGAACGCTGGGCGGTGCACTCGGCGTGGGCCTGGCCGGGACAATGGGCACGCGTTCGGTACTGAGACAGCCGCCGCTGCTGACACTGCGCGGCGGTTGAGCGCGTTAAAGCTTGCATTCCGCCCGGATTGAAAGGATGCCGCCTCATCCGTGCGTTATACTCCAACCCACGATTTTTGAACGGACTGCATCGCCAGAGTAGACACGAAATGAATTTGCAATCCTTTTCCCTTCCCCGCGGCGGACTGCTGGGCGCCCTGCTGCTCCTGCTCCTCGCCGCCGGCGCCTGGTCGGCCCTCTACACGGTGCCGAGCGACTCTGTCGCCGTGGTGCAGCGATTCGGCCAATACCTGAAGGAGGTCAAGCCGGGTCTGCATTTCAAGCTGCCCTTCGGGGTGGATGTCGCGACCATCCTGCCGGTCAAGCGCCAGCTCAAGCAGGAATTCGGCTTCTCCACGCCCGGCGCGACCAATCCCTGGCAGAACTCGCGTGAACCCGGCAAGGAAACCCAGATGGTCACCGGCGATCTCAATGCGGCCCTGGTGGAATGGGTAGTGCAGTACCGCATCTCGGACCCGGAGCATTTCCTGTTCAAGGTGCGCGAGCCCCATGAAACGCTGCGCGCGGTCTCAGAATCCGTGATGCGCGAGGTCGTGGGCGATCGCACCGTGGACGAGGTGATCACCGTCGGCCGCCAGGAGATCGAGATCGAGGCGCTCGCCAGGATGCAGACGCTCGCCACCCGGTACGAGATGGGTATCAGCATCGATCAGGTGCAGTTGAAAAACATCAATCCGCCCGGTCCGGTGCAGGCTTCCTTCAACGAGGTCAACCAGGCGCAGCAGGAGAAGGAAAGACTGATCAACGAGGCGCGCCGGGGCTACAACAAGGTGATACCGCTGGCCGAGGGTGAGAAGGACCAGCGCATCCGCGAGGCCGAAGGTTACCGATTAAAGCGCATCAACGAGGCGGAGGGCGATGTCGCACGTTTCAACGCCGTGCTGGCCGAATACCTCAAGGCGCCGGAAGTCACCCGGCGGCGCATCTACCTCGAGACCCTGCAGGCGGTGATGCCCGGACTGCGCTCCAAGGTCATCGTCGATGACCAGGTGCGCGGCATCCTGCCGCTGCTCAACCTCGACGCGGACAAGGCGGCACAGCCATGAACATGGACAGATCGCTCATACTTCTCATCGTGCTGGCGCTGGCTGCGCTGGTCCTCGCCGGATCGCTCTACACCGTGAACGAGATCGAACAGGTGATCGTCACCCAGTTCGGCAAGCCGGTCGGCAACCCCGTCACCACCGCCGGGCTCAAGATGAAGATCCCCTTTATCCAGGAAGTCAATTCCATCGACAAGCGCATCCTGGAGTGGGACGGCAGCCCGTCCGACATGCCCACCAAGGACAAGCTCTACATCTCCGTCGACCTGTTCGCGCGCTGGCGTATCGTCGACCCGCTGCAGTATTTTCTGCGCCTGCGCGATGAACGCAGCGCCCAGTCCCGTCTGGATGACATCCTCGGCAGCGAGACCCGCAATGCCGTGGCCAAGCACGAACTCATCGAGATCATCCGCACCACGAAGGACCGGGTGCCGCTGCAGGACGCCACGCTCGCCGATCCCAACAACGCCGCCGTGGGCACGCTCGTGCCCATCCAGAAAGGACGCCAGCAGGTCGAGAAGGAAATCAACCAAGCGGCGGCGCCGAAGGTGCGGGTGTTCGGCATCGAACTGCTCGACATCCGCTTCAAGCGTATCAACTACAACGCCAGCGTACAGCCGAAGATCTACGACCGCATGATCAGCGAACGCCGGCAGATCGCCGAGCGCTTCCGCTCCGAAGGCAACGGTGAGGCAGCGCGCATTCTCGGCAACCGGGAACGGGATCTGAACCGGATCCAGTCGGAGGCCTACCGGCGCGTGGAAGAAATCCGCGGCGAGGCGGATGCGAAAGCCGCCGCGATCTATGCCGCGGCCTACAACCACAGTCCCGAGGCGGTGCAGTTCTACGAGTTTATCCGGACCATGGACGCCTACAAGTCCATCATCGCCGACAACACCACCCTGATCCTGTCGACCGACAGCGACCTGTTCAAATTCCTGCAGAATATGGGACAGTGACGTGCGTGGGCAACTCACCGGCACGGTGCGTACATGACGGATACAGTACTGCACGACGCCACCTGCTCTGCTAATCTTCCAGCAGATATCATGGTTATCAAGGCCGGCAGGATACCGGGCGACATTCCGGTCGCCGCTTAAACGATTTGACCGGCGGTTCTAACCGGAGGCAGGTCATTTGCGCCCTGCGCTATTGCGTGCTATCAAGCGGCACTGACCTGACCACCGCGCCACCCGACGCAACAGGACTGATCGAGGACTGTAGCACCACCCTCACATTAAATGGACGCTGGCATCTGTCAGCCCAGGTAGCGGCTACCACAGGGAAAAAAATAACATGAAAATCTGTTTTCTCTGTGTCGAAATATTCGCCTGGGGAAAATACGGCGGTTTCGGGCGTGCCACCCGATCGATCGGCCGGGAACTAAGCAGACGGGGCCATGAGGTCTTTGCCGTCGTCCCCCGTCGTCAGAACCAGAAAGCCGTGGAAGAACTCGACGGCATCACGGTGCACGGCTATCCCCTGCGCAATATAACCGCCATCCCTCGTCTTGTTCGCCGCATCGATGCCGAAATCTACCACTCCCAGGAACCCTCGCTTGCCACCTATTTCGCCCTTCAGGTGGCGCCACGCAGGAAACACGTCGTTACCATCCGCGATCCGCGGGACCTGAATGACTGGAGAATCGAGCTGCGCGAACATTCGCTGTCAAAGCTACAGGTTCTCGGCAATTATCTGTTTGAAAACAATCCGCTCGTCAAGGGAGCGGTGCGCCGCGTCGACGCCCGTTTTGCGGCATCGCCCAGTCTCATCCCCAAGGTGCGGAAAATCTACCGGCTGCGGGAAAACCCGGGGTTTCTCCCGACATCTTTCAGGTTCGATAATGCGGGCGAAAAATCCCCGCAACCGACGGTCTGTTTCATCGCACGATTTGACCGGCGCAAGCGCCCGGAACGTTTTTTCGAGCTGGCGCGACGCTTTCCGCAGGTCACCTTTCTTGCGGCGGGTGCGGCGCGGGACCCGAAGCGGGATGCGGCCCTGCAGAATACCTATGGCGCACTGCCGAATTTGCGGTTTCTCGGGTTCATCGACCAGTTCCGCGATCTCCATTTTCATGAATTGCTTACCAAAAGCTGGATACTCGTCAATACCGCATCACGCGAAGGCCTTCCCAACAGCTTCATCGAAGCCCTGGCGCACCGATGCGCTATTTTGAGCGCCATAAACTCCAACGATGCGGCTTCCCGCTTCGGCTACCATGTCACCGACGGTGATTTCGCCGCGGGCCTCCAGTGGCTGCTTGAAAACGATCGATGGCGCGAACTGGGCTGCGCCGGCCATGCTGCGTTAAAACAGGATTTCGACATGGAAGAGGCCATCGACCGGCATGAGGCGGTATATCGTCAGCTTCTGGAGCAGCCGCATTATCGATGATCTCATTCTCTGTGTCCCCGCAGGCCACGGCCATTGCTGCTGTATTGCTCTGCCTCGCATCCATGCACTCGTCGGCGATCGCCGAACACCGCAGCCCTGGCAGAAGACGCGAGGCATGCGACTGTTCGCGCCCGGGTGTTCGGCATGGCAGTTGTTAGCGCACCCACCCGTTTCCGGTCAGCCTTGCGCGAGCTGACGCGCAATGATTTCGGCATTGGCCCAGGCCGATTCGACGAGCATCCGGCCGGAGTCCAGCATCGCCTGACGGATCTGTCGGCGCTCGATCCATGCCCGCCTTGCGATGGCCTCCAGATGGCTGGAGTCGGCGGCGAGCCACGGCATGACGTAGGCCCCGAGACCGAGACCGGACATCAACTCAAGCAGACGCTTTTCGTAGGCAATGCCGAAAACCGGCGTTGCCGTCGACACGGAGATCATACCGGCCGCAAGCCGGCTGGCGAGCACCAGATCACAGCGATTCACCAGGGCCATGAGCTGAGGCGTTCGCAGTCGCGGCAGGCTGCTGCAGAGACTGTGCGGGGTGCGCATCCGTGCCCTGATCGCCTGCGCCGCGGCCAGATCCTCGTCGTGTGAGGCATGCATTGGCAGAACCACCAGCTGTGCCTCGGCTGCCAGCGCGTCGAGGGCACAGGCCAGGGCGTCGTTGGCCCACTCGACGGCATCCGGCGAGTATCCATGCGAGGCCTTGACCCAATCCGGCATGCCGTAGTGCATGTATCTGAGCGTTACTCCGACGAGTGGCTGCCGAAGTGACAGGCCCAGTTCTTCCAGCAGGTCGTCGCTGTCATCGTCCGTGCCAGGCGTCAGGACGTAGCGGGGATCGGCGAGCCGGGTGACCCTGGTGCGCAAGGGGAGTTCCGTGAGCGCCTGTTGCGCCGCGGCTTCCCGTACGGTGATTTCAGTCGTCGCATTGAATACACGAGAGTAGATCCAGCGAGCCCATAAACGACGATAGGGAAACGCCGTCACGCCGATGGCGATCACCGGCGTGCGGCACGCCCTGGCCAGCAGCATCAGTATGGAACATGCCGCCGCCTGGCGCGGCGATTCCATAAAACAGCCGCCGACCAGGATGAACAGGTCCGCGCATGCGAGTGCGCGTGCCACCGCCGCAAGGCTGGCAGTCGGAATTACACTGACAGTCTCGTCATCGGGCGTGATGCCTGCACCGGGGTGCGGTCGGGCAAAAATCGTGACCGTGGCATCCGGTGCGGCCTTCCCGACCAGGCGCAAAAGTGCGAGAAACTGGGCCTCGTCCGCAACCTTCTGCAAGGAGGTACCCCATAAGCAGATACGGGTAATTACGGCAAACTCCTCTGGTGAAAATAAATACGTGGTGCTGGCAGTGCACGATCTCCGGGCAAACCGCCGCCAGCGAAGAGATCCTGCCTGACAGCAGGCAGGAGTAGATCGCGTGCGACGGCAAGCGCGGCGCGGACATCACGGCTATGCGGCGGGGACAAACGGCTCATTTATCCTGGCCAATGCACAAGAGGATTTCCGCAATCGGGCGGTATCGGCTCGTGGCAGTCGCCGAACATCACACGGTACCTTCCTCCTGATAACGAATGCTAACATAACCCGCATGCCAGGCATGGCAGTGGCCGGTGCTGCAAGGACTCTCCGAACGCTACGGGGTATGTGCCATTTCCGCCGAGTTCATCCGGCCGCAAACACAGACCGTTGACCCGGGGTTGATTCTGTCCGGGGGCGAATACCGCAACATGCCCCGGTTGGCCGGGCGCCGCAGTGTACGGCCTCGGGGGGGTGGCCTGTGAGCCAAAACTGCTTGGAGAGCCAATGAACAGGAAGGTGTTCGTTTTCGCCATTGACTCGATCGATCCGGATCTGCTGCTGGGTCTGGCGCGTTCCGGTCGATTGCCCGCATTACGCTCCCTGCTGGGCGAGTCGGTGCGGGCGTATACCGACAACAAGCCGCTCATCAGCGAATCCACGTGGGTGAATTTCTTTACAGCCGTCAATCCGGCGCGCCACGGACGCTACTTTCACAGTCAGATCGAACCTGGAAGCTACCGGACGAAACTGTTTCATGCTCACGATGTCAAGGCCCCGCCCTATTGGTCCCGACTGAGCGCGGCAGGCAAACGGGTCATTGTGGTGGATGTACCGAAGACCTGTGTTACGAAGTCGCTGAACGGCATCCAGATCGTCAACTGGGCAAGCCACGACCAGGAAGACACGCTACGCAACCTGACGTGGCCCCCGGGCCTGTCCAGAGAGCTCGACCGGCGCTTTGGCGCGGACCCGCTCGGTGCGAACGATTTCGGCGGTAACGGGCCACGCGACATCGGGGCCTACCGAGATGCCACGGTGGCCAACGTAGCCCGCAAGACGCGGCTCGCCACCAGCCTGATGAAAGAGACGGACTGGGACCATTTTCTGGTCGCCTATGATGATGGGCACCACGTCGGGCATTACGCCTGGCACCTCCATGACCCGAACCACCCCGATCATGATCCCGCGTTGCGGGAGCGTATTGGCGACCCGCTCGAAGACGTGTGCGTGGCGCTCGATACGGCGTTGCAAACGATCCTCGCGAATCTCGGGCCGGATTGCGTGTTTGCCCTGTATGTCAGCCATGGCATCGGTCCTGGTTACCATGCCTCCTATATTCTCGATGCCCTTCTGCGTCGCCTGGAAGGCGCCAAACCGCCACGGAGCTACCCGGTCAATTCACTCAGAACACTGTGGCGAACCATGCCAGTATCATCGTAGCGGTTCCTCACACCCCTGCAGAACGCCGCGCGCAACGTGCTGCTGGGCTCCGACCGCAGCAGACGCCAGGCCTTCGCCCTCCCGGCAACTGACGATGTCGGCTTGATCCGGATCAATCTTGCCGGGCGCGAGCCGCATGGCCTGGTACAGCCCGGGGCAGAGAACGACCGGTTTTGCGACACGCTGGAGGAATACCTGCTTGCGCTGACCAACGCGGAGACCGGCGAACCTGTCGTCGACAAGATCACGCGGGTTGCCAAAGACTGTCACGGCCCCTTTCTCGACCAGCTTCCGGATCTTTGCGTTGACTGGAACCGGTCCGGCCCGATCCAGGCAGTTCAGGGCGCAGGGATTGGAACGCTGCACATGCCGCAACGCAACTCCCGCAAGGGTATCCACACACCCAAAGGGCTGTTTATGGTCAGAACGGCAAGCGGCCGGGAGGAACAGCTACCGCAGCCCGTCAGTGTCCTCGATATTGCCCCCACGCTTTGCGCGTGGAGCGGCGTTGAGCTGGAGAATGTCGAGGGCCAAGTGAACGACAGCTTGTGCCCGGACTGTTAACCCGGGTGCACGGGCCTGCGCGCCGACTCCCGCCGGTCATGGACCAACCTCTCCCTCAGGGAAAAACTGACCCACCTTGAGAGAGCGTGGTACCTCTTCCCGTTAACCCGCTGACCCGATCGCTCATGTCTCCCCGGCCGGTTACCCGAGTGTTGCTATTTTACGCAGTTCCGTCGCGCTCAGCGGCGGTGCATCCAGGGCGCCGAGATTCTCCAGCAGCTGCGACACGTTGACGGCACGCGGAATTGCACACGTGATCCCCGGAAGCTGCAGTACAAACTGCAGCGCCGCCTGCCCCAGGCTGCGGTCCGGATTTGCGAGGAAGGCAAACTGCAGGGCGCGTGTGGTTTTCGCAGCGACGTCCTCCCGGTTTTTCGCGTAGGTTTCGGCCATGATGTCATGCAGATCCGTCGTCAGGTGGCCCTGGGCACGCGGGTTGCGCGCGATGACGCCCAGGGAGCGCTGCCGCGCCCGCGCCAGGAATTCCGGGACCGCCCCCTGCTCGAGCAGGCTGATACCCACCTGCACCGAGGCAATATCGGGATCATCGAGGCACGGTATGGCATCCGCGAGGCTGGCGCAGGAAATGCCGTAGTGGCGAATTTTTCCCTGCTGCTGCAGGTTTTTCAGGGCATCTCGCCACTCGCCTTCCTGGAGTACATGCAATGGCGGTTTATGCAGCTGGAACAGATCCAGGTAGTCGGTATGCAACCGCCTGAGACTGGCATCGACCGCCCGTGTCAGGTAGACAGCGGAGAAGTCCTGGCGTTTTTGCGTGGCGCGCATCCGGTGAAAATGGATTTTCAGCGGACGCAGCCAGCGGCTGGCAGGGCGCAGCAATGGCCGCATCCGCGATGCCATACCCGCAAGGGGAGTGAAATAGGTTCCGGACTTGGTAGCCAGCACCACGTCATGGCGGCGACCCCGCAACGCCTCCCCCAGCCAGCCCTCGCTCAGTCCCTGGCTGTAGTGATCCGCGGTGTCGAAGAAAGTAACACCGGCCTCCAGGGCCTGGCGGACCATCGCCAGCGATTCACCCTTGTCTCGGTAGTACAAACCCCCGCCCAGCGACTGGCAGCCCAGTCCGAGTTCGGATACCTGCAGGTCGGTATTACCCAGTCGGTTATAGTTCATGCCGGCGGCTCGAACATGTCGGCGAGCACTCGCCCTTCCAGGTGCTCGAGCACCTCGGTCTGTTTGCGCACCTCCTCTTCTGGCAGGGTCAGATAATCGGATTTTTGCCTCCCCCCCGGGAAGATGTCCATCAGTCGGTAACGCCCGAACCGGGCGGTGATCTCGTCATACAACCCGGGCGGAGCGGCGATGGAACGATGCGCCCCCGGCGCGTCTTCACCCGCGATCATGTAGCCGTGGATGGCCTGCGGGGGATAGGTAAACGGCATATTCACGATGCCGCTGCTCAAACCACCATCGCCCAGCATTTTCCAGAGCGGCTTTTGCCGCAAGGCGGACCCGTTGATCTCCCGGAATTTACCGTCGGTGCCACGCTGCCAGAAATCGAGGGCGCCGTGACGACCAGCCGGAGTACCGGTAAAGATACCGCCCCACATCTGTGGCGTGATACAGGGCAGTGTCGAGCGTAACGACCCGTATACGCCTTCTTCCATGAAGCGCCTGAAGGTCGGAAGATACCCGGCCTCCACCCAGGGAAGGATGAGGTCCAGGGTCGCCTCGCCCAGGCTGATAACGAGCATGCGGCTTGGAAATGACATGGGCAGGATACTCAACGCTGAAAATAATCACCGGATAGCAAATATTCGGTCAGGATTTCCGCCGCCCGATGATGCGCGGCACGTGTCCAGTGTCCGTCACAGACCGGATGGACATCGGTGCCGGTGGCCTGCAGTGCACGCATGGCGGGCAGGGACGTCACACAGGAAATGCCTGCTTCTGAAGAGAAAGTGGCTAGTCTTTTTTCCAGGTTGTCGTATCCCAATGCGATGCGCGGGTGAGCTGCTTGCAGTTCCCCGAAGGCTTCGTCCGAAACCTGCAGCTGGCTGGTGACGAAAAACAGAATAAAATCCGCTCCGGCATCGGTTGATGCCGCCTGCATTTTCCGTAACAGGGCCCGGGTAATGTCCCAGGACGCTTCCCACTCCGGCGGCCATGGCGGGTCACGGTAAACGGTATCGTCCAACAGATCATCCGGCCCCTGCGGGACGGATATCACATTAGCGTATATGCCGAATTTTACCAGTGTGTTGTGGATGGCGGTGATTCTTGCCGCCCTGAAATACACGAAGCGCAGCAGGTGCGAATTCACGAACAGAAATGATTTCCAGGATTCGGAATAATCCGGCATCGGCGTAAACGGCCGCGGCACCAGCTCGCCGCCCGCTGCCAGTTCGAAATAGGGCTTGGCCGGATTCTTCTCCAGCGCGAGGCTGTTATTGCGAACGTCGTTGGATACAAACGCCAGCACCACCAGATCCGGCAGGTATTTGAGTGCAAAATTTTCCAGCAGCCGGTACTCCTGGTCGGTACCGAAACCGCGCACCCCGAAACCCAGCACTTCGACGTTGTAACCCTGACCGCGCAGGATATGCTGCAGGCGACGAAAGAACGTATCCTCGAGGTCGACCTCCTGAGCGTTTACAAACGAGTCGCCTATGACCGCAATGCGGTATACACCCGGCGGCTTGTCGTATGTATGCTCGACATCCCGCATTCCCTCCGAATTGAAATGAAACGTCGTCTTTAAGCACGACTCGTTCCGGTAGCCCGTCATATTGGCGACATGTACCCAGCCCAGCACGGGATCGGGCCGGGACATATACAGCGTCTGGGGATCGAAGATACGGAAATACAACTCCAGCGAAAGCAGGGTGAACAGCAGACTGGCAATCACCAGGACGGTATGGTGCAGCATCCCAGACGATTCTTTTCCCATGCCAGGCAATATCTCATATCTCACCGGGTAACTAAACTACCGGATCCCGGGTCGCATCCAGATGCACGACCGGCCCGGTGCGGACATGACGGATACGGTACTGCACGACGCCCCCTGCTCTGCTAATCTTCCAGCAGATATCATGGTTTCCAGGGCCGGCAGGATACCGGCGCGACACCCCGGGAGGAATTCAAATGCGGACGATCAGACAGGTACTGGAGGAAAAGGGCAGCGAGGTCATAGCCATAGAGCCCGGCGCATCGGTTTACAGCGCGATCGAAATCATGGCCGGAAACGGCATCGGCGCCCTGATGGTCATGGAGGGAACCCGACCCGTGGGGTTGATCTCCGAGCGGGACTATGCGCGCAACGTGGACCTTAAAGGGCGTTCGTCCATACACACGGAGGTCAGGGAGGTCATGACCACGCACGTCTACTGTGTGCGCCCGGAGCAGACGGTCGAGCAATGCATGGCCCTGATGACGGATAAGCGGGTCAGGCATCTGCCGGTGATCGAGGACGACCGGGTGACGGGCATCGTCTCCATCGGTGATCTCGTCAAGTCCATCATCGCCGATCAGCAATTCATCATCGAGCAGCTGGAGCATTACATCTGCAGCTGACCGGGGTGTGCCGTGCCGGCCGCTTCGGCATGCTGGAAACCCCGCAACCCGGATACATTGCGCCTGATTTCAACGACGTCGACTCCAGCTATGCCTATAATAGTCCCGGCGTGTTTCACCACTCCGGTTCATTGAACGATGTCCGAAGACTCAGCTGCTGCAATTCAGTCACGCCCGTCCGTCAACCCCGGGGAGATACCCGGGAACGGGTACACCTGGCGCTGGGTGCTGGACCGGGTCCTGGTACACCGGCGCGAGCTGGCGGTGGCCAACGTGGTCGCGTTGGTCGGAGTGGTCGCCGCGGTGCCCATCCCCCTGGTGATGCCGCTGCTGGTCGATGAGGTACTGCTGCACAAACCGGGTGTGCTGGTGGAGGCGATGAACGCGGTGTTCCCGGCCGGCTGGCACGGCCCGGTGCTCTATATCCTGACCGGACTGGTGGCGACGCTGCTGCTGCGCGCCGCCTCGATCCTGCTCGGCGTCTGGCAGACGCGCGAGTTCACCCTGATCGCGAAGGATGTCGTCTACCAGATGCGCCGGGCGCTGTTGCTGCGCCTGTCGCGCATCTCCATGGCCGAATACGAGACCCTCGGATCCGGCGCGGTGGCCTCGCGCTTCGTGACCGACCTCAACTCGATCGATCAATTCGTGGGCGCCTCGGTGAGCAAGACGCTGGTCGCGGCGCTGCTGCTGGTCGGCGTCAGCGTGGTGCTGCTGTGGATGCACTGGCAGCTGGCGCTGGTGATCCTGTGCATGAATCCGCTGGTCATCTACTTCACGGTGGTGGTGGGCAAAAAGGTCAAGACGCTCAAGAAGCACGAGAACAGCGCCTTCGAGTTCTTCCAGCAGGCGCTGGTGGAGACGCTCGACGGCATCCAGCAGATTCGCGC
The DNA here is from genome assembly GCA_049688075.1 of Gammaproteobacteria bacterium. Lineage (GTDB taxonomy): Bacteria > Pseudomonadota > Gammaproteobacteria > UBA9214 > UBA9214 > CAVQCA01. Next base: position 16,338 of record JBAVKA010000115.1, on the reverse strand, counting down.
AGCGAACCGCGAACGTCACTATCTCCTGCGAGTGATCGACGCGGCGCACGGCATCCGCACCCATTCGGCGGCGTACTCCTGGAAAAGCGATGCGGCCGGGCGCTTCTCATTCGGTATCTTCCAGATCGGCTTCGACAGCTTCCGCGCCGTCGCGATGCTGATGGTGGTGTTCTCCGATTTAACGGTCGGGCAGATGATGGCCGTGTTCGGTTACCTCTGGGTCATGCTCGCGCCGGTGCAGGAAGTGCTCAACATGCAGTACGCCTGGTATGCGGCCGGGGCGGCACTGGGGCGTGTGAACAGCCTGCTCGCCCTGCAGCAGGAACCCCGTTATCCCCGGGAGACCGATCCCTTCGCCGGCAAGACGACCGTGGGCGTGCGCGTGGAGCAGGTGAGCTTCGCCTATCGCGAAGGCGAACCTATCCTCAAGCAGGTATCGCTCGATATCGCGCCCGGCGAGAAGGTGGCACTGGTGGGCGCGAGTGGCGGCGGCAAGTCCACGCTGGTGCAGGTCATGCTGGGGCTATATCCCCCGACGGAAGGACAACTTTACTTCGATGACGTGCCGGTCATCCGCATCGGACTCGATGTGGTGCGCGACAACGTCGCCGTGGTGCTGCAGCATCCGGCGTTGTTCAACGACAGCGTGCGCAACAACCTGACGCTCGGCGGCGAGGCCGACGAGCCCGCACTCTGGCAGGCGCTCGAGGTTGCGCAGCTCAGGGACGTCGTAGAGGCCATGCCGGAGGGGCTGGACACCCTCGTGGGACGCAGTGGCGTGCGCCTCTCGGGCGGCCAGCAGCAGCGCCTCGCCATCGCGCGCATGCTGCTCACCGACCCCAAAGTAGTCATTCTGGACGAGGCCACCTCGGCGCTCGACACCGAGACCGAGGCGCGGCTGCATGCGGCACTGCGTGTCCATCTGGCCGGGCGCACCCTGCTCATCGTTGCGCATCGCCTCTCTGCCGTTCGGCAGGCCAATCGCGTGTACGTGTTCGAGGACGGACAGATCGCCGAGGAAGGCAGGCACGCGGAGCTGATGCAGGCCGACGGGCTCTACGCCAGCCTGTACCGCAGCGTTCAGCACTGAGCGTTGCGCGCGTTTTCCGGTCTCAGGGATTCTGACCCTTCGACTCCCACTGGGCAGCGATGGTGATATGGACCAGCCCGGTCTGGCGCGCCGCATCCATGGCCGTCACCACAGCCTGGGTCGGCGTCTTGGCGTCGGCGCTGATGACCACGACCATCTCCTTGTCATCGCCGCTCACCTTCTCCAGCGCGCGCTTGACGGTGTCGACCTCCCGGTTCACCACTTCCTGGCGGTCGACGTAGAAATTCCCCTCCTCGTCGATGGTGATGTCGAGCGTCTTCGCCTCCGTGTCCGGCAGTTTCTGCTCCGAGGCCTCTGGAAGATTGATGGAAATATCCGCCGTGTGCTTGAAAGTCGTGGCCAGCATGAAGAAGATCAGTAGCATGAGCAGAATGTCGATGAGCGGGATCAGCATGATCTCCGGCTCATTACGGACACGCGGGCGCAGGTTCACCGTTTGGTCACCATCGATTCGCGCAACGGCGATTGATCCAGCCCCCCATTCTGGATCAACGCGGCTTCGCGTTCCCGCTCACCCTGCAGCACTTCCACCATCTTGATCGCTTCCTGCTCCAGCGAAATGGCGATTTCATCGACCAGGCCCTGGAAATAGCGATAGAAAATCAGCGAGGGAATCGCCACCGCCAGACCGGATGCCGTCGCAATCATGATCTTGGAGATGCCGGAGCCGAGCGCCTGCGGATTGCCGACGCCATGGGTGGTCATGCTGGAAAACACCTCCATCAGACCGACCACCGAACCGAGCAGTCCGAGCAGCGGCGCCACGGCGGCGATGGTGCCCAGGGTGTTGAGAAAACGTTCCATCTCGTGCACTTCCACACGCCCTGCCTCCTCGATACTTTCCTTCATCACGGCGCGGCTGTGGTGCCGGTTGATAAGTCCCGCGGCGAGTACGCGCCCGAGCGGCGAGCTTTCCCGCAGGGACTGGATCGACTCGGTGGTCAGTTCGTTCCGCTTGTACCAGGTCCAGATCTGCGCCACGACATACTTGGGAAGTATCCTGCCGCGACGCAGCGCCCAGAAGCGCTCGGTGATGATGGCGATGGAAATAACCGAACAGAGGATGAGCGGCCACATGAGCCATCCACCCGCTTTAATGATTTCATACACGGTGCAGATCCTTGGTTAACCAGCAGTGGGGGGAACCGGAGGTTGCACACTGTAACAAACTCCATCTGGCGCGGAAAGCGCCCTGAAAGTCGCCGGTGATATCAATCAGAAATCCTTGATTCCATGCAACAATTCAAAATGCACTGTCAGCCTTTCAGACGTGACCGGAATACTTGGCGAACACCCGGTCTGAATCAATCACGCATGTCAACAAGCGGGGGAAACGTCATTTTTACAGCGCTCACGCGAACAGCCGGTACAACCCGTACGCCGCGGCAAGAAAAGCCACCAGCAATAATAAATGACGCCCTGACCCTGATTCACCGGCTCCCCGCCGCGGGACATGCGTATTCCGGTACCCGGCGAAGTGCGCATCGATAATATCCTTCGCCTCCTTGAGACCGATCTTTTGTTCCTCGCGCAGCAGCTTGATCGCGTCGATCTTGCGATTACGGCGCATAGCCTCCTGAACAGCAGGCGAAAACCCAGTTTCCGGCGTACTCGAAGGTTCACTCATTGTTCGCTGTCTCCCTGTGTGCCAAAAATGTAAAGTCGACTGCCCGGACGTTGCTGCAAAACCGGGCGGCCTGGGTCACCACCTGTAGTGGTCCTGGCGTTAAAGAAGCACCCCCCGTTTTTCTCAGTTCGTTCCCAGCGCCTGGGTCAGGATCTCCTGCGCCTGGGCGACGATGGCATCGAGATGCGCGGTGTCGCTGAAGCTCTCGGCATAGAGTTTGTAGACGTTTTCGGTGCCGGAGGGGCGCGCGGCGAACCAGCCGCCGGTGGACACCACCTTGAGCCCGCCGATGTCAGCGTCGTTGCCGGGGGCGCGGGTGAGCTTGTCGGTGATCGGGTTGCCCGCGAGCGTCGTGGCGCTGACGGCCTCGGGCAGCAGCTTGCGGAAGGCTGCCTTCTGCGCGGGGCTGGCGGGCGCGTCGATGCGGGTGTAGCACGGCGTCCCGAATCGTTCAGTAAGCAGACGGTAATGCTCCCCGGGGTCCTTGCCGGTCACGGCGCGAATCTCGGCGGCGAGCAGGCCGAGGATGAGGCCGTCCTTGTCGGTGGTCCAGACGCTGCCGTCGCGGCGCAGGAAGCTCGCCCCGGCGCTCTCCTCGCCGCCGAAGCACAGCGTGCCTGCGAACAGACCGGGAGAAAACCACTTGAACCCGACCGGCACCTCGTAGACCGTCCTTCCCAGCGCCGTCACAACCCGGTCGATGATCGCACTGCTCACCAGTGTCTTGCCCACTGTCGCGGTCGCGGACCAGTGCGGGCGGTGGCGGATCAGGTAATCGATGGCCACGGCCAGATAATGATTGGGGTTCAGCAGTCCCTGCGAGGGTGTCACGATGCCGTGGCGATCGACGTCGGCGTCGTTGCCCCAGGCGATGTCGAAGCGGTCCTTGAGCTTGACCAGGTTGGCCATGGCATAGGGGCTCGAGCAGTCCATGCGGATCTTGCCATCGTGGTCGAGCGTCATGAAGCCGAAGGTCGGGTCGACCCGGGGGTTGACCACCGTGAGGTCGAGACCGTAGTCCGCGGCAATGCGCGGCCAGTAGGCCACGGCCGCGCCGCCGAGCGGGTCGACGCCGATGGAAAGACCGGCCGCGCGTACCGCGTCCATGTCGACGACGTTGCCGAGATCGGCGACGTAGGGTCCGACGAGGTCCTCCTGGTGCAGGGACGCCGACTGGATCGCGGCGGCATAACTCTGGCGTTTGACCCCGGCGTTGCCGGCGCCCAGCAAGTCGTTGGCGCGATCCTGAATCCAGCCGGTGACATCGGTGTCGGCCGGGCCGCCGTGCGGCGGGTTGTACTTGATGCCGCCATCGGCCGGCGGATTGTGCGAGGGCGTCACCACCACGCCGTCCGCGCGGCGCGCGCCCGGATCACGATTGTATACCAGGATGGCGCGCGAGATAACCGGTGTCGGCGTAAAGCCGTCGTCGGACTGGATCACCGTCTCCACCCCGTTGGCGGTAAACACCTCGAGGGCATCGCATTGCGCCGGACCCGAGAGCGCATGGGTGTCCTTGCCGAGAAACAGCGGACCGTCGATACCCTGCGCCTGGCGGTAGTCGCAGATCGCCTGGGCGATGGCAAGGATGTGGTCGCGGTTGAAACTGCCATTCAGTGCACTGCCGCGGTGGCCGCTGGTGCCGAAGCTCACCCGCTGGTTGGGGTCCTGCATGTCCGGCTTGCGCTCGCGGTAGCCGCGCTCGAGCGCCTCGACGTCGATCAGGCTGTCGGCGGGCGCGGGCTGTCCCGCCTGGGGGTGTATTGCCATTGTTGACTCCTTCGTGTCCTGAGCGCCTCGAAAAGGCAAGGTTTATCCTGTAGGAGCCGGCTCTTGTGCCCTTTGGGCTTGCCCGCGAACGCGACGTTCATTATCGAGAGCTTCGTGGGCAAGCCCGCTCCTGCAGATATAAACGATGCAAATTTAGCGAGGCGTCCGTTACGCTTGCTGGTAAATTTCCATGGAGGGGTAGTCCGTGTAGCCGTATGGATGCCCGGCGTGGCCGGAAATCCCGTGCCCCAGGGGGTCGACCGGCGAGGCTTCACTGATGATCAAACCGGGCGAGGCGCGCTGCGCGTAGCAGGTCACATTCATCTCCCGCGGGACATCCCCCGGTCCGGCCCGGTTGCGCGTCAGCGGCGCCATGACGATGCGGTTGGGGAACATCAGCGGTCCGACCTTGATCGGTGTGAACAAGTCCACCTTCTGTTTGCCTTCAGGAGTCATGGGATAGCTTCCCGTGCCACGTTGTCAGTCGATGTCGATGTCGCGAAAATCGCGCACCTGGCGGTGGGCGGCCCGCGGATCGGGAGAGTCCTCGCGTACCAGCCACATGGTTCGGCAACCCGCGGCGGCGGCAGCATCGAGTTCGGCCCGTATGTCCGAGAGAAACAGGATCTCTGCGGGTGCGACGCCGACGGACGCTGCGATCGCACGATACGAGCCGGTGTCCAGCTTGCCGCCCACGGTGGTGTCGAAGTAGCCGTCGAACAGCGGCGTCAGGTCACCGCACCCGGTATGGGCAAAAAGCAGTTTCTGCGCCTGTACCGAGCCCGAGGAATAGACATAAAGGGCAAGACCACGCGCATGCCAGTCGCGCAGCGCCTGCTCCGCATCGGCATAGATGTGTCCCTCAAAATCGCCGTTGCGGTAGCCGTTTTCCCAGATCATGCCCTGCAGTGCCTTGAGCGGTGTGATCTTGCGGTCCTGATCGATCCAGGCGATGAGTTGATCGATTACCGCTTCCTGCGACATTGCCGTATCGCCCGCCTCCCGGCGCACCGCGTCGAGTTGAAGCGCCACGCCGGGTTCCTGCGCATGGTCGCGCACGAACGCCGCCAGGTGGGCGCGGGCATAGGGAAACAGTACGTCCTTGACGAAAGACAACGACGAGGTCGTTCCCTCGATGTCGGTGACGACCGCCTTGATCACGTACGTCCCGCCAGGTAGGCATCGAAATCCGGAAACCGGTTCGCGATGTCGCTGCCGGTGAAATTGCCCAGCCAGCCTTCCGGTGTGGTGAAAAAGCGGATGCACTTGAAGCAGGGATTCTCGCCCATGTCGAACCAGTGCGTGGTGTTGGCGGGTACACTGATGAGATCGCCCTGCTCGCACAGCACCAGGTAGATCTGCCCTTCCACGTGCAGGTAGAACAGCCCGCGGCCGTCGACGAAGAAGCGGATCTCGAAGTCATCATGGGTGTGTTCGGCGAGGAACTTGCGGCGCAGTGTTTCCTTGTCGGGGTGGTCGGGACCCAGGCTCACCACGTCGACGGACTGGAAGCCGTGGTCGGCATTGAGCCGCTCAATCTCGTCCCGGTAGGCCTCCAGTACCTCGTCCTGACCGGCGTCCGTCGCCAGCGGACGGTTCGCCTGCCAGCGTTCATACTGCACGCCGAGCCCGCCCAGCGTCGCCGCGATGGCCGCCTGATCGGTCGTGGTTTCCCCTTCCCTGCCGTCGTTGGTATAGATCGTCAATGTAGTCATACGCGCCGCATGCCTCCCATCCGCAGTTCACAGTCAAACAGAAACTCAAAGGCCTCGACATGGCGCTGGGCATCGTCCACGGTGGCGCCCCAGGTGTAGAAACCGTGGCCGCCGATCAGATAGCCGTGCACCGGCCCGGCATGCCGCTCCATCCAGTCGTCCACCTCCGCCGCAAGTGCAGGGATGTCCTGACGGTTGGCGAACACCGGCACCGTCACCGCGCAATCGTGAGTGTCTACACCGGGAAAGGCCTTGAGCAGTTCGTAATCAGTCAGCACCAGGTGGTCACACCGTCCGCGCGAGAGCAGCGTGGCATTGACCGAGTGGGGATGCAGCACCGCCGCGACGTCGGGAAAGCGGCGATAGATCTGCAGGTGCAGCCCGGTCTCCGCCGATGGCCGGCGGTCATCAAGGGAACGTCCCACGGTATCAACGAGCATGATGTCATCGACCGTCAGGCGGCCCTTGTGGCGGCCGGAGACGGTGATGGCGATGCGACCGTCAGCGAGCCGTGCCGAGAAATTCCCGCTGGTGGCGGGCACCATGCCCAGTTGATACAGCGTCCGCCCGACCTCGATCAGTTCCGCCGCACGCTGTTTGAATTCATTAACACCGGTCATCTCTGGTACTGCACATTGTCACAAAGGACAGCAAATATACCACAACCCGGCGGGGTCCGGCCGGACTGCCAGAATTCGGCAACATCACCCGTTACCCCGGATAGCTGCGTTGGGATTAATCTACCACCATCAGAAATCCATCGGGATGACCCGAATGCCGAAGCCCGCATCCGCAACAACCACGCCCGCCCTCACGCGGCGAAAATTCCTGCTGTTCATCTCCGGCACGCTGCTGCTGGCCGCCTGCGGCGAGGGTGTACGCGGGCGGGTCCCGCGAATCGGGCTGGCGCTCGGGGGTGGCGGCGCCAAGGGTCTGGCTCACATCCCCATGCTGGAGGCCCTGGACGAGATGGGGATACGGCCGTACCGGATCGCCGGAACCAGCATCGGCGCGATCATCGGCGCCCTCTATGCCGCGGGTAAACCCGGGGCGGAGATCCGTGCGCTGGTCGAACAGTTCCTGATCAGTGACGAAGACGTGTCCAAACAATGGCTTCCCCTGCCGCGATCGCTGCGCTGGCTCGATTTCCTCGATCCGTCGGTACAGGAAGGGGGTCTGCTCGACAGCGACGATTTGATCCGATATCTGGGCGAGACTATTGCGGTACGGCGATTCAAGGACCTCAGGATCCCGCTGCGGGTGATGGCGGCCGATTTGTGGAGCGGTGAACCGGTGGTGCTCGATAGTGGCGAACTGCTTCCCGCCCTGCAGGCCAGCATGGCACTTCCGGGCGTTTTCCCGCCGGTCAGGCTGAACGGCCGCGAACTGGTCGACGGCGGAGTCGCGGATCCCCTGCCCTACGACCTGCTGACACGCGACTGCGACATCGTCATAGCCATCGACGTCAGCGGCGACCGCAAGCCGGTCGACGGTGAGGAACTGTCGTTCCTCGGCGTGTTGTTTCACAGCTTCCAGATCATGAGCCACAACATTCTTGCAGAGAAATTCAAGAAACGACGGCCGGACATCTACATCCGCCCCGATATCGACAACGTGCGGGTGCTGGAATTCTACAAGGCGAAACAGGTGTTCGCCGACGCGTTGCCGGCCAGGAAGGAACTGACGCGATCACTCACGAAACTGCTGCGTCGAGGCACATCCCGTCCTGGCTGCAGCCAGACAACCGAATAACAAGGCCCCGCCGGCATCCACGCAATCCCCTGCCAGTGGGTTCCGGCATGAACCGCCGGTTTTTCCGGCTTTCACGTTGATTGTTATCAATCAGCCGGGATAACGGGTCGGGGATAACCAGCATCTTGCGGTGTATGGCGTTTAATTTCGGTATTTACATGCGCGTCGATGATTGTGATGCAATCTCCGTCCCAAAGCGTCAGGCCAGCTTTGTATATTCATTATGGCCGTGTTATATAGACACAATCTGCTGATACATGGCTGGCCGATTTTTGTAATGACTGAAAAGCCGGAAGACAGACCCGTCTCTACAGCACTCAGGTAACAGCAAGCGTAAGAGGGAGAATATCAGTGAAGCCTGTGATGGCCGTGATAGCCGGTATCTTGATTGATCTTCTTGGAACGATAATTATTGCAGTACTGTTTGGATTTGCCCTGGGCTTCTACCTGCTTTCACAGGGCGTTGCCGAGAGTGAGCTTGAGGCAGTACTTACCGCCAAAATAATGCAAACTCCATGGAATATATTTCTCATTGCCCTTGGCGCCGCAATATCCGTATTGGCAGGGTATGTCACTGCAAAAATAGCGAAGCATGGCGTCTACGTCTACGCTGGAATCGTTGGCTGTATTTCAGGTGGTTTCGGTTACTCGACGGGTCTTGATGACTATTCAATTGCTCTGAATATATCGCTTGCCTTGTTGACAGTTGTCGCCACCGTTTTTGGTGCATTCCTGTGGTTGAGGAAAAATCCGCCATCCATGACAACCATGCCCACGCAATAAACTGCACGGACTGGCATAAATTCCGAAACAGCAGGGAAAGCCCTGGAACCCGGGCAATACTGCCGTAACCGGAGGGGACTTGCCGGCGCTGCACCTGCTGTCATATCCCGGAGTGGAAGTGGATGCCTCTGATCCCGGGGAACTGGCCCGCCCGGCGGTCTATACCGTTATCTGGACCCTGTACTTCATGAAGTTGAAACGAGTGAAGTCGACATTCACGCGCCGGCGAAAAAACAAGGCCCCGCTGCAGTGCGAGGAAGGCGCCAAACAGGATGTGATTCCGCAGGATGCCGGTTGATTCGCGCTATTCAGGGCATCATAAAGTAAGGAAGGCGTATCCTGCGGGATGGGGTACTTCAGGGTATACTCCCGCAAGATGGCGAAATAGCCCGGTTCATGGAGTAAAGGCCGGAAAAACTTCGTATTCATTCTTCTCTGACCCGGTCTTCTTCCCCTGACCTCACAAGACCTGACCTGGAGCGACCATGAATAACCAGCGAGTGACCGACGACTGCCTCGATATCCTGTTTCGCAATGGCCGTTCGCACAACTTCTGGCTCGATCAGCCGGTGAGCGACGCTCAGCTGCGCGAGCTCTACGAACTCATGAAATGGGGCCCGACGAGCGCCAATACCTGCCCGGCGCGGTTGCTGTTTCTGCGCACGCGCGAGGCGAAGGAGCGCCTGCGGCCCTGCCTCGATCCGGGCAATGTGGAAAAATCCATGACCGCGCCGGTGGTGGCAGTGCTCGGCATGGACATGGAATTCCATCTGCAGCTCGGCAAGCTCTTTCCGCACAACACGGATGCGCCCTCCTGGTTCGCGGGCAAGCCCGCGAAGATCGAGGAAACCGCCTTTCGCAACAGTACGCTGCAGGGCGCGTATTTTCTGCTCGCCGCGCGCGCCATCGGCCTCGACTGCGGGCCGATGTCGGGTTTCGACCGCGCCCGGCTCGATGCCGAGTTCTTTCCCGAGGGCAGGATCAGGTCCAATTTCATCTGCGCGCTCGGCTATGCCGACCACGCGAAACTCTTCCCGCGCGGTCCGCGGCTCGACTTCGACGAGGCCTGTCGCTTGTTGTAACGCCGCCGGTCGCTCCATGTAGCTGCCGGCATGAATTGCCGGAAACGGGCTCATTTAACGGTATAATTCCAGACTGTCAGTTATCGACAGCAAATCGGCATCAACGGCCCGTTGCGAACGGCGAGCGCCTTTCGGGACCGTCAGCCAGGAACAAAGGTCATGACAAACAAGCACCCCGCGGATTCCAGGATTCTCATGATTGGTCTCGACGCCGGTGATCCCGAGCTGATCGAGCGGTGGACCGGGGATGGCACGCTGCCCCATCTGGCGAGACTTCGCGCGCAGGGGATGACCGGTCGTCTGGACAGCTCGGCGAAGTATCTGGCCGGCTCGCCCTGGCCGACAATGTACACCGGGCGCGATGTCTCCAGCCACGGCCTCTATCACGATTTCCAGTGGCGCCAGGCAGACATGGGCTTCGCCGCACCGAGCGAAGAGTGGCTGGATGTGGACCCGTTCTGGCGCAACCTGGAGGGCGATGTGGACGTGGTCGCCTACGACATCCCCTTCTCCCCGAGCTGCCGACCGTTCCGCGGCATCGAAATGAGTTGCTGGGCAAGTCACGACAAGCTTGCGCCGGCGTCGTCCTTTCCGGCCGATCTCGTCGAAACCGCGCGGCGCAGGTTTGGTCAATGGACCGTATCATACGAAGGGTACGGTCCCGGCCGGATCGACGAGCTTCTCGCCCTGCGCCGGGAAATGCTGGAGAATACCCGCCGTTCCGCCGAACTCGCCGAATGGCTGCTGACCCACCCCTGGCGGCTCGCCATCGTCTGCCTGTCCGCGCCGCATCGCGGCGGACATCGTCTGTGGGACCGCACCAGCATCAAGGGCTCCGTGTCCGATACCGAGGGCGTCGAGTTCGACGGCGCCATGAGGGACCTCTATGTGGCTTGCGACCAGGCAGTCGGACAGCTTGTCTCGGCCCACCCGGACGCCACTGTACTGGTTTTCTCCACCCATGGAATGATGTTCAATACGTCGCGGGTCGATTTCCTGGACGAGATGCTCGCCCGGGTTCTGGCGGGCAGTGAACACGGCCAGCGACCGGTCAGCCTGTTGCGCCGCTTCGGTGAAGCCATGCCGAACGAGTGGTTGCGTTTCCTCACCAGGAACATTCCCAGGCCGCTGCACAATCGTCTTATGACCATGTGGTCAGCGGGCGCCATCAACTGGCATACGACGCCGGCATTCTGTTGCCGTGCCGACCTGCATGGCTACATCCGGGTCAACCTCAAGGGGCGCGAGCCTCTGGGTATTGTCGAACCCGGCCGCGAGTTCGATGTTCTCTGCAATCGTATCGCCGAAGGCCTTTCCTCCTTCCGTGACGCCGACACCGGCGAGCCGTTCGTGGAGGCCGTATGCCGGGCCGATGACGTGTTTCCGGACGGGCCGCGTCGCGATTATTTACCCGACCTGATCGTCCAGTGGAAAGCGAGCCCGTCGTATCCCCATCGGGCCATACGTTCACCGCGGTTCGGAGTCGTTGGGCGTTCGACGCCCGGACGTGTGCCGAACGGTCGCAGCGGCAATCACCGGGGAGAGGGCATCCTGATCGCACGCGGCCCGGGGATCCCGCAGGGCCGTTCGCTTGCCGGTCGGCCGCACATACGCGACCTGGCGCCAACGGTGCTCGCACGCCTCGGTGTTGGCTGTGCGGCACCGTTGAGCGGCATCCCGGTTGGAGAGCTGGTCGCACTGCCATGAGCGATGCGCCTGTGTTCAATCTCCCCGCTGACGAATGCCGTCGATGACAGCGAACAAACTGCCGAAGTCGGGGAGCGGGATCGAGATCAGCAGCCCGTACCGGTGGCGTTACTTTCTGAAGCGGATTTTCTTCCATAAGTCGCTGTTCGGACCGACTATCGATCACGCCGTTATCCGCGCCATTGGCGATACCTGTGTTCGCATCCTCCGGCGCGACCCCGAGCGCCTGTTCTCGTGGATCGAGATCGAGACCATCAATCGCTGCAACAGCACCTGTGCGTTCTGCCCGGTCAACCGGCGGGACGACCCGCGTCCACTGGTGACCATGTCAGACACCCTGTTCGCCAAAATACTCGACGACCTGGGCTCGCTCTGTTATTCGGGCAAACTGGCACTGCATTCCAACAATGAGCCGCTGCTCGACGAGTCCATCGTCGAGCGTGTGCGCCTTGCCAGGCGTGCGTGTCCCGACGCCTACCTCTTTATATACACCAACGGCACCCGTCTCAGCACCGACCTCGCCTGGCGGCTCATCGAGGCAGGCATCGATCTCATTCGTGTCGACAACTACAGCGACCGGCTCAGGCTGCACAGGAACATCCGGCAGCTCGCCCAGGATTTCCAGCGCGCCCCCTATGCCGGACACGCCGCCAAAATCCGGATCGTCATTCGCAAGCTCAATGAAGTCCTCAGCAACCGGGGTGGCACGGCGCCCAACAAATCGCCACAGCAGGATCACACATACCGATATTATCACTCGGCGTCATGCCGCTATCCATTCGATCAGATGGTCATCCGACCCGACGGAAAGGTCAGTCTGTGCGTCAATGATGCCTATGGCCGTGTTACCCTGGGAGATGCAGCCCGCGAGTCTCTCGCCGAGATCTGGCAGGGTGAGGCTTACCGCCGGCTGCGCGCCGAGTTGACCGTGAACGGGCGGAGGAATTTGCCCGTCTGCAGCACGTGTGACGTGCACACCTTTGACCCCGACATCCTGCTCGAACGCATGTGGATCCTGCGAACGCTGAGCCGGGTGATCAACTTCAGTTCCTTTAACTGGAAATAAGACTGTGCGTGGGCAAGAGCCGGGCCGTGAGACGGCGGCCGGCACAGGCTTGCGATGATGCGGACCGATGAATTTTCCGGCCGGCCGGCTTACCTGACCCATATCAACCATTCCCGGTGAAAGCCACCAGCACGCAGTCAAGCGGTATGGCTATCGATTGCAATATGCCGCGAGCGGTTCATTGGATCATTTTTCACTCAGGCTTGCCTCCATTTGAGTCGCGTATATGGATAAAATCCCTGACTCCCTTCATCTGTGCTGATATCGCCTGCAAGTTTCCCTGTCGTGCAAAGCGTGCAAACAGTACCAATCCACGCAAGGGAACAAAAATTGACGCCGACAGCTTCTGGAATATCGTCGTATGCCGGGATATCAGGAGCAGGTAATGCCTCGCCTTGTTGCGCTCGTAAACGGGCAAGGGCTTCCTTCCAAGTCGCGTGCCCTTGTGAACGAAGGTCGCAGTATGAATATACCGGGTAAGGCTGCCCCGGGCTCTGGCGCGCAGGCACAGATCGACGTCTTCCCAGCCATAGGGAGTAAAGGCGTTGTCGAAGCCTTCCAGTTCGTCGAACAGGGAGGACCTGATCATGAATGCGAAAGCACCGCATGCATCAACGTATTCATCCTTGTCAAATTGCCCGATATCCTTTTTGCCCGCGCCGCGGTCATAACAGAGTCCCAGATAAAACTTTTCCCGTATTCCGGCAGACATGAGAATGTCCGAATCGAAGCTGATATAGGTTTTCCCGCAGGCGATTCCCGCGGATTCGTCAGTGTTGAGGGCATTCACCAGCTTCTGGATCGAGTCGATTCCCACCTCGGCATCGTCATCAAGAAAGAGCAGGTAATCGAAGCTGTATTTTCGCCTTGCATACTCGACCCCGGCATTTCTGCCACCAATCGCACCCAGGTTGGTATCGCAGCATAACAGATCGATATGCGGATGATGTTTTACTATCGCCGCCTGTGAACCGTCAGTGGAGGCATTATCAACAACAACGACAACGCACCGGCGGTAAGCCTGCTTCTCCAGGCTCCTGAGGCATTCCAGAACCATCTCCTTCTTGTTGTAATTCAGCACAATCACCAGAACCTGTTGCATAACCCGCCCTATCTGTTGTCGCCACGGAAGAGAGTTTTTATTTCAATCACAAAACCTATTACTGCCTGAAACAGGCTTCTTACAAAGGTCAGCAGGGAGAGTACAAACGCATCGGCCGGTGCCACACCGTAAAGCCCGAGAAAGTAGATCCATCCGCCTTCCCTGATGCCAAAGCCGGAAATGCTCAATGGCATCATGGTCGCCAGGGTGATGATGGCTCTGATCCAGGCCACCGCGCTGAAGGGTACGGCGATATCAAGCGCCATGCAAAATACCCAGGTGCTCGAGAGTATTACCAGGTGCCAGCTGATTGCATAGAAAATCAGCTGCAAGCGACCGGACAGGGGAATTTGCCGATATTCACTTGCCGCATCGAGCAGCTTACGGAGCTTTTCCCTGATGAAGGGCCATCTGACGGCATTGTCTGTCAATCTGCCACGGACTGAAGCAGAAAGCCGCCGGTTTGAAAAAACAAGGAAAGATGTCGTCAATGCAAGCAGGCACACGGCAAGGAAACCCGCCACGAGTCGCGTTTGCGCATAGTTGCCCTCCACAAGCCACCCCAGAACCCCCAGCAAGAGCAAAAAGAAGATATGCAGCAGACGGTTCATCACTATTACCGCTAGCGCCTGTGCCCGCATACGGTTGTCTCTGGAGAGCCGGTACCACCGTATCACGCCTCCGGAAACCATCCCGGGAAGGAAGAGATTATAGAATTCCGTTGAAGCATTGATGCTCATTATCCGCATCAGGCTGATGTCCATACCATGACAATCGGTGAATGTTTTCAGTTGCAGGGCCGACAACCACATGCCAAGCAGAATCAGGGGTATGCTGGCGAGCAGAAGCAGGATATTGGCTGCGTGCAGCACGAGAATGATTTTTGAAGGAGAAACATAGTAAACAAGCAATACAGTCAAGGCTGCTGCGACAGCAAGCCTGAGCAGAAGCCAAAGCGACTTTCTACTCATGCTCGTTATTCAATTCGCTATAGAGCAGAGAATATTTCCCGGCCACAGTCGACCATCCGAACTTTTCGGCAAGCCGCCTCCTCGCGGCGGCGCCCAGCCTCCTTGACAGTTCCGGATCGGCAATCAGCATTTCCAGACAACGACGAATACCGGCGCTGTCACGCGTCTTTACCAGCAGTGCCGCATCGCCAACAACCTCCGAACACCCGGTACCCTCGGTCGTTATGATTGCAAGGCCGGAGGCCATCGCCTCAAGAAGGACAATCGGGAAATTCTCCGCTTCGGAAGTGAACACGAATATCTTCGAAGTCTCGTACAAATCCCGGATTTCCCGCGACTGGTTATCCAGAAACCCCCAGAACCTGACATCGAGATTCTTTTCCTCTACGCGTCCCTCAAGGACAGGGAGATAGGGCCCATCACCAACCACGTGCACCTCGTACCCGTGATTGAAACCCTCCAGGGCATTGACGAGATACTGTACCCCCTTTCTTTCAAACATCCTGGTAACAACCAGGATACGATCGTGCTTCTCGCGCAGCGGCTGGAATTTCCCGGTGTCGATTCCATTCGGGATAATTGTGGTCCTGGCGAACGCGGCCTGCCGTAGTATCAGCTGCTCTATGGATCTGCTGGGACAAACAATTCTGGCGGCCGCACCCACCACGCGTTTCCACACGGGGGAAAGCAACCGGTGTGCGGTCTCAAACCTGTCAGGATTATAGCCCGGCACATCGGAACCGTGGGCCGTGATGATATAAGGCAGCCCGAAAATCCTGTTGATGATAAATGACAATACGCCATCGGGAAAAATGAAGTGTGTATGATTCAGTGCATAGCGGCGCCGGAAGCACAGGTAAAACAGAACCGGCAGCGAAAAAACAAGATAAAGCGGCATTTCCCACATGCGACAAAGACCCCGGTTTAAACGAATGCAGGGTATACGGAACAGATTGAAATTATCCCTGCGTTCCCTGAACGGGAGACCGGGCATCCACATAGTGACCAGATCAATGGTATGGCCGGCTCTGGCGAGCTCTGCTGTCAGTCCGGCCACCACTTTCGCACCACCCCCGCCGAGCGGGGGATATTCATAACAGATCGATAATATACGCATTTCGTGGTAACCACACCGTCAATGGTATTGATGCCTCCCGGTACTGGTAATGCAGGAAGGCCACCCGGCTTGCCGGAGGCTCTATGTGTTCGGGATATCTGCAGGGAAGCCGCAGCACTACGAAACTGAACACCCGTCGTATCCTGGTGTCATCCGGCATCAGGAGATATGCCAAAAGAAACCAAATACTGCATTGTGACACCGAATATGGAGGTATTATGCGGTAGCAGGAAAACAATGTTTTTAAATAGTGACGTACATTCATCGCATCGTCAATCTGGCTGCTGCGCCCCGCGACGCCGGTCGCAGTCTCTGCATGATGATACCGGTGAATTCTTGAGGGCAGTAACTGGAATTCATTCAGGTCGCACTTGTCGACCGGCACGAGGGTCTGCAATCAACTGGTGCTGGTTTCAGCGGAATAACGGTATGATCATGACACAGGCACAGAGTAACGTCGCCAATCCTGATCGCGTGGATACTTATTCTCAAGGAATGCATCGACTGCTGCCACACACGAAGATATGCGGAAAAT
>JBAVKA010000114.1:0-9251 GCA_049688075.1 Gammaproteobacteria bacterium | reverse complement strand
AGGAGCGAATCCCGGCGCTACCGGGAACTGATCGAGAACCTGAAGCTCAAGCTGCAGGATCTCGACCATGAGGATATTGAACGGGACACGGCATTCGACCAGCTGCGAGGCTGGCTGCACGAGGGGGTGCAGGCGCTGCGGGCAGCCTCTGGTGAGGGGGAGGACATTCTCACCCGGGAGGAATTTCCGCGCTTCATGGCGGCCAAGGTACGGGTGCTGCCGAGCGGACACGAATACTACATCGACGGGGCGAATTCGATCCTGGAGGCCGGCTTGAGCAGCGGACTCTCGCTCAACTACGGCTGCAACACCGGCACCTGCGGTCTTTGCAAGGCCAAGGTAGTATCCGGACAACTGAAGAAGATCTGCCTGCATGACTATTCACTGACGGAAACCGAGAAAGCCCTGGGGTACTTCCTCGCCTGCTGCAACACCGCGGCCTCCGACCTGGTGATCGAGGCCGAGGAAGCCATCAGCACACATGACATCCCGTTGCAGGAAATCGAGATACGGGTGAAGAAAATCGAGCGTCCGGATGCGGGCACCTTCATCCTGCGCACAAAAACACCGCGCACCCGGCGGCTGCGTTTCCTGGCCGGGCAATACGTTTCGCTGCAACTCGATCACCTGCCGGCCCGCGACTTTTCCATCGCCAGTTGTCCCTGTGATGACAAGACGCTGGACTTCCACATACCCGCGCTGGCGGGACAGGATATCTCCGCCTACCTTGCCGGCACCCTGAAGGTGAACGAATCCCTTACCATCAGGGGTCCGCGGGGGGAGTTCACCCTTGATGAGAACTCCACGCGCCCGCTCGTATTCCTGGCCTGCAATGCCGGATTTGCGCCCGTCAAGAGCCTGATCGAACACGCCCTGTCGCTGAACACTCAGCAGCAGGTGCACCTCTACTGGATCATCACCGACGACAATCACCCGTACCTCGGCAACCTCTGCCGTTCATGGCAGGACGCGCTGGAGAATTTCCATTATCACCCGATCGAACTGGCGAGCGGCAAACTGGTGGAGGAGGTGCTGCCGAACATCATCGCCTCCGTGGGCGAGGTGGCCAGCCATGACTACTACGCCTGCCTTCCGGGGGCGTTGCTGGAAACCACGGAAGCCTTCCTTATCGAAAACGGCGTGCCCGTGAATCAGCTGCGCATGGAGCCCATCCGCAAGAACGTATCGCCGAAAAAAGACTGATGGCCTCCGCCGAGCTGCGGGACAGCTCTGTCCATGCCGGGAGACAGCCCGGGTTGAACGCAGTGAAACCCGGGTTTCGCTGCCGCTCAACCCAGGCCACATCCTTGTGTAAGTGACATTCAGGCGAGAGGCTACTTGACCACCTTGAGCCGCGGTCGGCCGGTTGCGGTCGGGCTTGTCGCTGGCGAGTCGGGACCGGGTTCATCCTCGTCTTCGGTGAAGACCATGCCACGGCCGTTTTCCCTGGAATAGATGGCGAGAACCGCATTCACGGGAACATACACATCGGTGGAGATGCCGCCGAAGCGGGCGCGAAAACAGACTGCTTCGTTGCTCAGCGTCAATCCTTCAACGGCCTGGGGACTGACATTGAGCACGATCATGCCGTTCTGGCCGTGCTGGCGCGGCACATCGACACCTTCACCCTCAACGTCCACCAGCAGATATGGCGTCATGAAATTATCCACGATCCACTCATGGATGGCCCGTATGAGGTAGGGACGACTGCTGTTCATGACCCAAAAGATTACAAGAGCAGGGCAAAAAGATACAGTGACGCCGCCCTCCCCGGCATGCGGGCTATTCCATCATTTCACGTTCGGCGTCGGTAAGACTGGCCTTGAATGATTCCCGCGCGTACATGCGCGCGGCATACTGCATCACCGGCTTCGCCTGGCGCGGCAATTCGATGCGGTAGTGCTTGAGACGCCAGAGAACGGGAATGATGGTGGCGTCGACCAGTGAAAACTCATCACTCAGAAAAAAGGGTTTCGCACCAAACACCTCCGCACTTGACGTCAGGCTGTCACGCAGAATCTTGCGCCCCTTGGTGCAGATCTTTTCGCTTTTTGACTCCAGTGCGGGCAGTTGCTGGTACCAGTCCTTCTCGATGCGATACAGCGCCAGCCGGGCACGCGCCCGGGACACAGGATCGACTGGCATCAGCGGCGGGTGCGGGAAGCGCTCATCAAGGTATTCCATGATGGTGCGGGGATCGTAAAGCACCAGTTCCCGGTCAACCAGCGTCGGCACGCTGTTGTAGGGATTCAGGTCGACCAGGTCCTCGGGCTTGTTGCCGGCGTCGACATCCACCACTTCCACCGTGATGCCCTTCTCCGCGAACACCAGGCGCACCCGATGACTCTCCGGGTCGGTTGCCGAAGAGAACAGGGTCATAACCGAACGTCTATTGGCAACCAGCGCCATGCGCCTTTACTCCCGTGGAAAACCTGATCAATCCGCGCTGCATCCACCACCGTCAACGACAAGCCATCGGCGACCGACACCCGTTCCTGCTCGCGTGCCGTATCTGGCAGATCGGGCCGGCGTGACGGAATCAATCAAGTCCTCCCAATGTAGATGTTTCCAGGCCCGTGGATACCGGGTCAGTGGACGTCTTTCCAGAATTCCTTTTTCATCAGATAGGCGACGACAAGGAATAACAGCAGAAACAGTATCACCTTTACGCCAAGCGCCTGCCGGTCATGCTTGCCTGGCTCGGCCATGTAATCCAGGAAATTGACCAGATCACGCACGGCGCGGTCGAACTCCTTGGGGCTCATCAGGCCGGGTTCCACGAGTTCAAGCTCGATCACCTTGTGCTCGGTGCCGTCAGTGTCTTTCACCGTGGTGATGACCGGCTTCTGCCAGCCCTGCAGTTCCCAGAGCACATTCGGCATGCCCACGTCGGGGAACACCAGATTGTTGACCCCGGTGACACGCGAATCGTCCAGGTAGAAGGAACGCAGGTAGGTATAGAGCCAGTCTACGCTGCGCGAACGGGCGATGACCGACAGATCCGGCGGCACGGTGCCGAACCATTCGACGGCATCCTCGGGATCGGTGGAAACGGTCATCAGATCACCGATCTTGCCGCCGGTAAACATCAGGTTTTCGGCCACCTCCAGTTCGCTGATACCCAGATCCTGGCCCATGCGCTCGTAACGCATCAGGCCCGCCGCATGGCAGCTCAGGCAGTAGTTGACGAACAGGCGCGCACCCCGCTGCAGCGACTGCTGGTTATCGGGATCGATATTGGCCTTGTCGAGATGCACTCCGCCAGCGGCCGCCAGTGTCAGCGCAGGAACAAAGATAAGCAAGAATGGGAGTAATCGCTTCTTCATTTTGACGTCACCCTGTCAGGTACCGGTTTGGTTTTTTCGAACATCGGAAGAATCAGCAGGACTGCGAAGAACGCAAAATACAGAATGCTGAACAGGCGTGCGAAGTTGGTGAGCACCGGCGTCGCGGGCTCGCCGCCCAGGTAGCCCAGTGCGAGGAAGCTGACGATGAACACACCGAGCGTCACCTTGTACGCAATACCGCGGTAGCGTATGGATTTCACCGGACTGCGGTCGAGCCAGGGCATGAAGAACAGCAGCACGATGGCCGCGCCCATGGCGACGACACCGAGGAACTTGTCCGGTACCGCGCGCAGGATGGCGTAGAACGGCGTGAAGTACCACAGCGGCTTGATATGCTCGGGCGTCTTCAGTGGATCTGCGGGCACGAAGTTGTCATGCTCCAGGAAATAGCCGCCCATTTCCGGCAGGAAGAACACCACGATGCTGAAGAAAATCAGGAAAACGATCACCCCCACGATGTCCTTCACGGTGTAGTAGGGATGAAACGGGATGCCGTCCACGGGATGGCCGTCCGGGCCCTTGACCTTCTTGATCTCGACGCCGTCCGGGTTGTTGGAACCAACCTCGTGCAGTGCAAGAATGTGCATCACCACCAGCGCCAGCAGGATGATAGGCACCGCGATAACATGGAAGGCAAAAAAGCGGTTCAGGGTGACGTCGGATATCACGTAATCACCGCGTATCCACAGCGCCAGGGCATCACCGATGCCGGGAATGGCGCCGAACAGCGAAATGATGACCTGGGCACCCCAGTAGGACATCTGCCCCCAGGGCAGCAGGTAACCCATGAATGCCTCGGCCATCAGCAGGACATAGATGATCATGCCGAAGATCCAGATCAGTTCGCGCGGTTTCTTGTAGGAACCGTACAGCAGGGCGCGGAACATGTGCAGGTACACCACAATAAAGAAGAACGAGGCGCCTGTTGAATGCATGTAACGGATCAGCCAGCCCCAGTTCACATCCCGCATGATGTATTCGACGGAATTGAATGCCAGCAGGGCGTCCGGCTTGTAGTTCATAGTCAGCCAGATGCCGGTGATGATCTGCATGACCAGCACCAGCAGGGCCAGGGAGCCGAAGTAATACCAGAAGTTGAAATTCTTGGGTGCGTAATACTCCGCCAGGTGCTCGTTCCACATCTTGCTGAGCGGGAAACGCGCGTCTATCCAGCCGAGCAGGCCGGTCTTCCATTTTTCAGCCATTACGCAGCCCCTCCTTCATCACCAATCAGAATCTCTGTCTCACTGAGGTAGCGATACGGCGGCACCACCAGGTTCAGCGGCGCCGGCACACCCTTGAATACACGGCCGGCGAGGTCGAAGCGGGAGCCGTGACAGGGACAGAAGAAGCCGCCTTTCCAGTCCTTGCCCAGATCGGCGGGCGCGATATCCGGGCGGAAGGTCGGCGAACAACCCAGATGGGTGCAGATGCCGATGAGCACCAGGTACTCGGGCTTGATGGAACGGTATTCGTTTTTGGCGTAGTCGGGTTGTTCCGACTCCACGGACTCGGGGTCGCGCAGTTCACTGTCCAGCGTCGGCAGGACGTCGAGCATTTCCTGAGTGCGGTTAACTACCCAGATTGGCTTTCCACGCCACTTGACGCGGATCATCTGACCCGGCTCAACCTTGCTGATATCGGCCCGTACCGGGGCACCGGCGGCACGTGCCTTGGCGCTGGGCTCCATGGATGAAATGAAAGGCACCAATGCAAATCCCACCCCCACCCCGCCGATGACGGTAGTGGCTGCGGTCAAGAACCGACGCCTGCTTGGATTGACCTCATTGCCACTCATACGAGCATTCTCCAAGTAGTAAAATCAATAACTTGTATCCCCGCCCGCGGATGTAGCCGGGCAAGGTATTATTAATTAATTAATCGGAATATTCTGAATTGCTAGATGAATTCCGTCAGGACGGCATAGGATGGTCCAACTGCCCCACAAGGTCAAGGGCAATGTGAAAAAAAGCAGGCCACAGTACAGCTTAGAACAGCCGGACAACGAGCATGGCTAATGCGGTTCTGACCGGAATGGCACGTATGAGCACAATTGATTAGCAGGTGGCCTGGATTGATCGCCGTGAAACCCGGGTTTCGCTGCCACTCAACCCAGGCTGCATTCCAGAGGGCATACGTCAGCACCGGTCGGCTCAGACCGGATTTTCGATATCGATGAAGCGGTGTTCGATCGCGAAATGTTCCGCCAGGTGATTTCCCAGCGCCTGCACCCCGAAGCGTTCCGTAGCGTGATGTCCGGCCGCGAAGTAGTGTATGCCGCACTCGCGTGCGACATGCACGGTCTGTTCCGAGATTTCACCGCTGATAAAGGCATCCAGTCCCTGCCCCGCCGCCGCTTCGATCCACGATTGGGCCGCGCCCGTGCACCAGCCGACCGAGCGGACAAGCTCACGCGCACCGGGGATGTGCAGCGGCTCACGGCCGAGCACGCGGCTAATGCGCTCGGCGAGCGCCGCAGCCTCCATCGCCGGCTCCGGATACGCATAGTGCGCGAGCCCGGTCCCGTCGTCACTGCCGAAGTTGCCGCGGGTCTCCAGACCCAGCACCCGGCCAAGTTGCGCGTTGTTGCCCAGTTCGGGGTGCGCATCGAGCGGCAGGTGATAGGCGAGCAGGCTGGTCTGCGTGCCCAGCAGCCGCTGCAGGCGCCGGCGCTTCATGCCCGTGATGCACGGGTCTTCCCCTTTCCAGAAATACCCGTGATGGACCAGCACGGCGTCGGCGCCTGCCGCGATCGCCGCCTCGATCAGTTCCTGGCTGGCCGTCACGCCGCTGGCCAGCAGCCCGACTTCCGGCCTGCCCTCCACCTGCAGGCCATTGGGACAGTAGTCCTGAAAACGCCCGACCGCGAGCAATGTATTGGTGTAATCCACCACTTCCCGCAGGGTTGCCATGCGATCCGGTTCCTTTAGTGTGATATGTTAGCCGTCATGGAAAAATTACCGTGGTTGCACCAGGGGCACAGAGGCATTGAAGTACGGTCTGCCTTCCCGCCTGACGGAAATGGTTCGGTTGAACATTGAGTATTCTTGTTCGAACCGCCATACCGATGCTTCCCTGTTCCACGTGATCAAGGGTTATCGATCATTAAATAAAGATTTTCTCCGCGCACTTTGCGCCGCCGTGGCTTATCAGAGCAGCGCCTCCGGGTAATCAGCAGGTTATAACACTCATGGCAATTCGCAAGTCCCTTTCCTTTCTACTGCGGGCCGTCACCACCGGGCTCGCACTGGCGTTTTTGTACATCCTGGTCGTGCAGCCCAACATGCTGCGCGGCGTCGGCAATGTCGTCGAGGTGAGGGAAACCCCGGCATCGGCGGCAGCGTCAGAAAGCGGAGGGTTAAGCGGACCGGTATCCTATGCCGATGCGGTCGGGCGGGCAATGCCGGCCGTGGTCAACATCCAGACAGCCAAGGTCATTACCCGGCGCGTCCATCCTTTGCTGGACGACCCTATCTTCCAGCATTTCTTCGGCAAACGGTTATCCGGAACCAGAAAGGAAATACAGACCAGCCTCGGCTCCGGTGTCATCATCAGCAGCCAGGGCTACATCCTCACCAACAATCATGTCATCAGCGGCGCCGATGAAATCCAGGTGCTGCTGGGAGACGGGCGCAGTGCGCGCGCCACCGTCGTAGGCGTGGACGCCGAGACCGACCTCGCCATACTGCGCATCGTCCTCGACCGGCTGCCGACCATCGTGATCGGGGACTCGAAAGCCCTGCGCGTCGGCGATATCGCCATGGCGATCGGCAACCCCTACGGAGTCGGCCAGACCGTCACCCTCGGCATCATCAGCGCCACGGGCAGGGATCATCTGGGAATCAATACCTACGAGGACTTCATCCAGACCGATGCCGCCATCAATCCGGGCAATTCGGGGGGTGCACTGATCAATGCCCGTGGCGAACTCATCGGCATTAACTCGGCCATCTACAGCCGTTCCGGTGGGTCGCAGGGTATCGGCTTCGCAATTCCCGTAAACATGGCCAAGGGGGTGATGAAGCAAATCATCGAGCATGGACATGTCGTGCGCGGCTGGCTCGGCATCGAGGCGCAGGATCTGACACCTGAACTCGCGCAAGCCCTCAACCTCGACAGCACCAGCGGCGTGCTGATCTCCGGCGTCCTGCGCGGCGGCCCGGCCGACATGGCCGGAATTCTGCCCGGAGATGTCGTGCTGAGCATCAACAATCAGCCGGTCAAGGAGGCGCAGCAGGCAATGAGATTGATTTCGGAACAGCATCCCGACGCCATGATCCGTCTGGAAGGCGTGCGCCAGAGTAAGCCCTTTACGGTGCAGGCGAAAGTCAGCCAGCGGCCGGCCGCTGCGACAACCGACTAGCCGGTACAACACACCCTCCGGAAACTGGTCGCTGCCGATTCCACGGCAATAATTTCTGAATTTATCACCCGATCCGAACGGTATATCAGGAAGGTTTGGTGTTATCGGTGATTTCGGCCTTCCAGTTGTCGTTGATTGGTGACGTTTTATGCGGAAGTGGCACTAACTGACTGTGTCGGATTTGATTTACGTGTCTTTGTATATAGACAAAAAACGATTCTCTACTGACCCAGGATGCGCATCAGCATCTCGGCACCACCATCACCGGCCCGTCCGTACTATATCCAATCATGGAAAACAGAGGATTATGTCTCCCGCAAGGTAATCCGTCGGGCAACGACAACACGACTGGCGCCGGGGCCCGCGTCTCTTCGGTATGACAATGAGAAACAGCGGGCAGGCAGTCGCCTCAACCACCCGCCAAGGATACGCGTCCAATTGACGGATTAAATTCCCAAGTAACTGACCTGAAGAGAAAATAATCGATTGTCTTAATAGACAAGGCAGCTCCCCGCTTCATCCCGACGATCATGCGGCACCACGCTTCGGATGGTCAGATCAATTGGTACAGTAATTGCTGATATTCTCATACATATTTACTTGCAGGAGAAGGGGCAGCGGATCCCACCGATCTTCGGCCGGCAAGCCGGGCGCCACCGGCGGATCTGTTTGGCTGACATCTCCGAATCCTTCATTCCATCCGGATGGCGCTATCGAAAAGAACCGCCGGTGATACGGCTGGCCCGATGCCGGGGATCACCACCCATCAGGGGCCGGTGAAGGCGATGGGTGAAAGAGCAAGACAGAAAAGGGTCAGATTTTCAGGTGGTTGCAGCTACAGAGCGATGCGTTACCCGTGCATGATTCGTTGACGAGTGATGAAATGGGCGTTTATTCGGCTATTCTCCTGATTGGATACATTTTGCATTGATCTTATACTAACTGCCTGAGTCTGACTGTGTTTTAAGTGTCCCCGTATGGAGACAGTGAAGATAATCCTCCAGCGCGAGTTATTGCTTTTCAAGCCCTTTAGTGCCTTCATGACTCACAAAAGAATAAATAATATATTGTAAAAATAATTAGATAAGGTGGCTTTGCTTGATTTGTCGGGAATCGGCAACAAGTAACAGCTACACCCGCATGATCTTCTCCGCTTCTGCCTGAGAGATGAATCCAGCGTGATGCGATCCTCAAGCAAGGGCGTGTCTCCAGGTGGCAGATCACCTGACTAAGGCGCTGTTCCAGAACGTACTCCACTGTACCCTGCCCTAGCAGCGAAGTTCTTTGCGATTTGATTGATCAATGCCTGATTGATCTGAATATCTGGCACGGGACTTGCTGTAAGTTTGCACAACCCAATGATCTGTAAATCTGCCAATGGAACTCCATGAGGCTCAATAGATCACCCCCGGTTGGTTGATGGGTTTTATGACAGGACACGTAACAGCGAACGTTCGCCTTAATGCTTCGCCCTGTCTCCCTCGCCGTAAACCACACGGACCTGCTTGACCGCACATGGTTGCCATACGCTTCAGAACTGC
>JBAVKA010000113.1:0-2103 GCA_049688075.1 Gammaproteobacteria bacterium | reverse complement strand
CGGCGCCGAGGTGGTGCAGGAGGGACTCGACATCGCGCCAGTGGATGTTGGCGCCCAGGGGCTCCTCGAGGATGGCCTGGAGCAGGCGTTCGTGATTGTGACTCATCGTGGTACGGTCCCGGGAAATAAATCGGCTCCTGTCCCGCGGGAGAGGAGGTTCAGGGATTCTCCCATATCGGCGGACGGGATACATCGGGGCCGCACTACTGCAGGCCATGGGCGGCGAACCCCGTATTTTTTACTGAAGCGCCATCCGTGAAACACTATAATAATGGAATATGTATAGAGTCAGGTCATCGCTGATCATTGGCGGCATCCTGCTGCT
Source organism: Gammaproteobacteria bacterium (assembly GCA_049688075.1). Lineage (GTDB taxonomy): Bacteria > Pseudomonadota > Gammaproteobacteria > UBA9214 > UBA9214 > CAVQCA01. The sequence goes on along the minus strand of JBAVKA010000113.1, from coordinate 1,778 downwards.
GACCGCACTTGCCGGCGGTGACGACGCCTCGAGTACGGTTCCGTCATTCATTTCCACCCATAACCACCCTGTAACACCGGCAACGGAACCGGCGGCCGGTCGTTTCCTGGTGGCCAGGCGCACGCTTAATGACCCCCACTTCAGACAAACCGTCATCTACCTGTTGCGGCATGGACCGTCGGGCACGGTGGGATTGATCATAAACCGTCCGAGCGGGCTGAACCTGTCCGATGCCATATCCGATATCGACGGCAGGGACCTCAAGTCACGCCCGTTGTTTTTTGGCGGCCCCGTGGAATTCAACACGGTGTCGATGCTGATTCGAAACGAACAGGAAAGCCGGCTGGTGGAACACATCGCAGAAGATGTCTACCTCAGCGGCGATCGCAGTGTTCTGGAGCGGCTGCTGAGCGAAAAGAAGCCGGACAATGCCCTGCATTTTTACCTCGGACATGCCAGCTGGCTGCCCGACCAGCTTGCGCGGGAAATCAGGAACGACGACTGGTACATCATCGATACCGATCCCGCGGTGATCTTCAGCACCAGCCCCGAATCGGTCTGGAAGCGGCTGATAGAGAAGCTCGATCCGAGCGGCCTCTATGCCGGCAACGACTGGGCGACAGACACTCTAACCGGAGCTGACCGGGAAAGAACACCGGGATCTGACCCGGTTTATTTCCACTCGCTAATCATTTCCTAACATCCTCCCTCTATACAGGGCGCCATGCCCTGCGTCGCGAACCAGAACCCCTGCACCGAAACCGCCTCGCTGGAGGCGCTGCTGGAAGAAGTCATTGCACTGCGCACCGTCGCGGGGCAACGTGCGGCGGCACGCCTCGAACAGTTTGAAACCTGGTTTCCCGGGGCCCGTTACACATCGAGCGCCGCGAATCTTGCACATTACCTCGCGGTGCACCAGCACGAACTGCGTACCTTGCAGGACCGGCTAGCGGAGGCCGGACTGTCCTCGCTCGGGCGTGGCGATGCGCACATCCTCACCAATCTCGACAGCGTGATCGATATCCTGTCCCGCCTCACAGACCTGCCTGCACCGGTCTTCCCCGCCGGCGTCGGTGATGTCCTGACCCATGCCGAGGGCAGCCGCATCCTCGAGGAACACACCACGCAGCTGTTCGGACCGAAACCCGTTGAGCGCAAGATCCGCGTCATGGTGACCTTCGCCGGCGACAACGCGACCGACTACGACTCGGTGCGGCAGTTGCTGCTGCAGGGCATGGATTGTGCATGCATCAATTGCGCCCGCGATGACCGGGGCACCTGGCTGCGGATGATCGACAATATCCGCCGGGGTGTCGTGGAAACCGGCCGTGCCTGCCGGATACTCATGGACCTCGCCGGGCAGAAGCTGCGCACCGGGCCGATCGTCGCCGGACCCGCGGTACGTCACCTGAAAGTCAGACGCGACCGCTACGGCGCCATCGTGGAACCGGCCACCGTGTTGATCGGCGCCGACACACCGGAGCGTGAGTCGCCCGCCGGTGTGGCCCCTGCGGGACCGTATCGCCTGTTGATACCCGCGGCCCTGCACGGGGAATTGCTTCCCGACGACCGCCTCAGTTTCACCGACACGCGCGGCAAACGTCGCCACCTCGAGATCGCCGGGCGCAACACCGCGGGTGACCTGGTCGCGCACTGCCGGCAGAGCGCTTTTCTGGCGGCCGACACCCGTTTCGAGTGGTACCGGCGTGGAGCAAACGGACATTTCCGCTTCGGTCCGGGTGTGCCCCTTGTTCCCTTCCGCGGCGAACCGGTGCGGA
>JBAVKA010000112.1:0-10530 GCA_049688075.1 Gammaproteobacteria bacterium | reverse complement strand
CTCACGCGTGCCTGTCGCTGGCAGGTGTCCGGGCAGAGGCAAGTATGCATTCGGATTGCGCATCGCAGCAGTCACACTGTTCTGAAACGTTCCGGCCATTCTGCATCACGATAACATACCCGTGAGGGTACCGGCATGGCACTGGCGCCAACCCCCGGTCTTCACGATAGCGAGCATTTTCTCACAGGACGCTTCCCGCGTGTTGTGGCCGTCGGCCCGTAGCTGCCAGATTGCTATTTCCACGCTGCTTGCTAATATGCATGGCCAGAATGCACTCCCGGGACAGGACCTTCATTTGAATCATCTTTTCAACCGCCTCGCCACCCGTGGCGGAGTCGTATGAGCGCTTATCCCATAACGACAGGGTTTCTGATTGCCTGCCACGAGTGCGACTTGCTGCAGCACATCCCGCGCCAGCGCCAGGGTGGGAAAGCCTACTGCCGGCGTTGCAACGCCGTCCTGCATCGCAGCGTTCGCGACAGTCTCAACCGCACCCTGGCCCTGACGTTTGCCGGACTGGTGCTGTTCATCGTCGCCAATTCCTTTCCCTTTCTGTCCTTCAAGATGCAGGGGCAGGTCACCCAGACGACACTCGCCACCGGCGTCATCGACCTGTATCGCCAGGGTATGTGGGAACTCTCGCTGCTGGTCCTGCTGACCAGTATGCTCGTGCCGCTGCTGCAACTGCTGTTGCTTATCTATGTCCTGCTGCCGATCAAGTTCAACCGCACGCCGTGGAAGCTGGCGCAGGTCTTCAGGTTCCAGCAAACTCTGGGACCCTGGGGCATGATGGAGGTGTTCATGCTCGGCATCCTGGTCGCCGTGGTGAAGCTGGTGGAGATGGCGCAAATCATACCCGGTCTGGCGCTGTGGTCGTTTGCCCTGCTCATTTTCGTGCTGGCCGGGACCGCCGCCGCCCTGGACCCCGAGGTCATCTGGGAACGCGTGGGGGGCAAGCGATGAACGCTGGTGAGACGAGCGCCATCGCCGCCGGGCTGATGGGATGCCACAGCTGCAATCTGGTGAGCCGCGCTCCCGCATCGCACGGGCATCACGCCGAGGCGGTTTGTCCGCGCTGCGGGGCCGCGCTGCATGCGCGCAAGCCCGACAGCCTCGCGCGCACCTGGGCGCTGGTGGTCGCGGCTGCCATCTGTTACGTGCCGGCCAATATGCTGCCCATCATGAAGGTCACCTCGCTCGGCAATGCCCAGGCCGATACCATTCTGAGCGGTGTGATCTACCTGCTGGTGCACGGCATGTGGCCGCTGGCGCTGGTGGTGTTCATCGCCAGCGTGTTCGTGCCGCTCGCCAAGCTGATTATCCTGATCTATCTGCTGATTTCGGTGCAGCGTCGCTCGCAATGGCGCCCCGTCGATCGTACCCGCCTCTACCGCCTCACCGAAGCGGTGGGTCGCTGGTCCATGGTCGACATCTACGTGGTCACCATCATGGTGGCGCTGGTGAAACTCGGCAACCTGGCCACCATCGAGGCGCAGGCCGGCGCGATCTTCTTCGGCGCGGTGGTGGTCATCACCATCCTTGCCGCCATGAGCTTCGATCCCCGGCTCATCTGGGACAACCTGGAGTCAACGCATGACAAACCTGCAACCTGAACAGCAACCCGCGGACGCCATACCCGAGGCGGTCGTCATGACGCGCAGCGGCGTTTCCATCGTCTGGCTGATCCCGCTGATCGCGGCGCTGATCGGCGGCTGGCTCGCCTGGAAGGCTTTTTCGGAGCAGGGACCAACCATCACCATCAGTTTCAAGAGCGCCGAGGGTCTGGAAGCCGGCAAGACCAAGATCCGCTACAAGGACGTCGAGATTGGTCAGGTCGAGACCATCAAACTCAGCGATGACCTCTCGCACGTCATCGTCACCGCGCAGCTGGTCAAGGGTGCCAGTGATTACCTGACCGAGAAGACCCGCTTCTGGGTAGTGCGCGCCAGCGTCAGGGCCGGGCAGGTAAGCGGTCTGGGAACCCTGCTCTCGGGTGCCTATATCGGGATCGATCCGGTGACCGAAGGCAAATCCGCCCGGCATTTTGAAGGTCTCGATACACCTCCCGTGATTACCACCGGTCTGCCGGGACATCATTTCATCCTGAAGGCCAGCCGTCGGGGTTCCCTGGAGGTGGGTGCGCCGGTTTATTACCGTCAGATCCAGGTGGGCGAGGTCGTCGCCTATGACATCGGCGAGGATGCCGAGAGCATCGACTTCAAGGTTTTCATACATGCACCCTATGATCAGAAGGTGAGCGAGAATACCCAGTTCTGGAACGCCAGCGGCCTCGATGTCTCGGTGACGGCGGAGGGTATCAAGGTCGATACCGAATCCCTGGTCAGCATCCTCATCGGGGGCATCGCATTCGGCGCTTCCAACAGTGAAGCAGCAGGCGCCGTGGCGCAGGAAGGGCAGGTGTTCAACCTGTATGAGAATCGCGCGGCCGCCCAGAAAAAGGAGTATGCCGAGAAGCGCCGCTTCCTGCTCTATTTTGACGGTTCGGTGCGGGGGCTCTCGCCGGGGGCGCCGGTGGAATTCCGCGGCATCAAGATCGGTGAAGTGGTCGATGTGAAACTCCAGATCAACGTAGAGACCCGGAAATTCCAGATACCCGTCCTGATAGACCTCGAGCCGCAACGGGTCACGCCCTCCGGTCAACTTCCGCCGGAATGGGCGCAGCTCGACAAACAGGAACGACAGAACCGGATTTTCGACCAGTTGGTGGCGCAGGGGATGAGGGCCCAGCTGAAGACGGGTAACCTGCTCACCGGCAAGCTCTTGGTCGATATGGACATGTATGACAAGGTCAAGACGGCCGCAATCGACTACAACGGGACCTATCCGGTGCTGCCGACCGTACCGACCTCCCTCGAAGAGATAAGCTCGAGGGTCGCCACGATCCTCGACAAGCTGGAGCAGTTCCCGGTCGATAAAATCGGGAAGGATATGGACGCAACGCTTGAGGGTCTGCAGCTGACCGTCACCCAGACGCAAAAGACCCTGGCCGCGCTGGAGAAGACCCTGAGCACCGATTCACCCCTGCAGCAGGAATTGCAGCAGACCCTGGAGGAATTGTCTGGTGCTGCCCGTTCGCTGCGCCTGCTGGCGGACTACCTGGAACGCAACCCCGAAGCGATACTGCGAGGAAAACAAGGCCAATGACCATTCACTATCTCACCTGCGTACGTCCGCTTGCCGGTCTGCTGTCGATTCTGCTCGTGAGCGGTTGCGCCACGACCTCGCGGCCGGTGGATTTCTACACCCTCAGTACCATCGCATCGGGGGCCGCGGAGATGCCGACTGCCAACTGCCGCGATGTCGTCATCGGCATCGGACCGGTGCTGTGGCCGCGTTATCTCGACCGGCCGCAGATCGTCACGCGCCTCAGCCCGAACCGGATCAGCTTTGATGAATTCCACCGCTGGGCCGGACCGCTCGAGGAAGATTTCGAGCGGGTGCTGATCGATAACCTGTCGAAGCTGCTTCAGACCGACTATGTGATCAAGTCTCCCGGCAAGCTTTCCTATAAACCCCGCTATCAGGTACAGATACATATCGACCAGTTCGATGGCCGGCCCGGCGACGCGGTCACCCTGAAGGCCGCCTGGTCGATTACCGAGCAGAACAGTGACAAGGAGGTTGCCCCGCGTGAAGCGACACTGCGCGTACCAACCACGGGTGAGGGTTATGAGGCCATGGTCGTCGCCGCCAGCGCCGCGGTGGCAGAACTGAGCCGGCGGATCGCGGCCGAGCTTTCCGGCCGCTGCGGTGTTTCGCAAGGCAAGTGAAGGCAATCGATTCATACCCCATCGATCCGCGATGTATGCCTGGCTGTTTCGCGCGAGGTCGTTGCGGATTTACAAAAACGCATTCCACGCGAGAAGCGCGGTGTAGGCAAGGTAACTGGCGAGGAGCGCGGCGCCGCCGAAACGATTGATCCGGCCCTGGCCATGGGCCCCGTAGCTGATGACGAACAGGGCGACGGTCAACAAGCCCAAGACCGGTATGTCGCGGGAGAAGACCTCCGGGGCGACATCCATGGGACGTATCGCTCCGGCGATTCCCACGACCGCCAGGGTGTTGAACAGGTTGGAGCCGATAACGTTGCCCACAGCGATGTCATCCTCGCCCTTGCGAATAGCCATGACCGAAGAGGCTAATTCGGGCAGCGAGGTGCCCAATGCCACGATGGTCAGACCGATGATCAGGTCGCTCACACCGAGGCCCCGGGCGACTTCCACCGCTCCCCAGAGGAAGATACGGGAGCTGATGATCAGCAAAACCAGTCCGAGCACCACCCAAAACAATGCCCGGGCCAGGGACATGGCGTGCACGGCAAGTTCCTGCTCAATCTCGCCGCCCAGCGCATCGGCGCGTTGTCCCAGTCCCTGGTAGACGGACCAGGCCATCAAGCCGCTGAAAACACCCAGCAGGACCCAGGCATCGACGCGCGAGAGTTCACCATCCCTGAGCTGGAAGGCGGCCAGAGCGGTGACGGCGATGAGCATCGGCAATTCCTTGCGCAGCACCTGGGAGTGTACGGTGATGGGCCCGATCAGCGCCGTCACGCCCAGGATCAGGGCGATATTGGTGATATTCGAGCCGTAGGCATTGCCGATTGCGATACCGGGCGTGTTCTGGAAGGCGGCCTGGGCCGAAACCAGCATCTCCGGAGCCGAGGTTCCGAAACCGACGATCACCATGCCGATCAGCAGCGGCGGCATGCCGAAATGCCGCGCCGTGGCGGCCGAGCCTTCCACAAACCGATCAGCGCTCCATACCAGCAGTATCAGGCCGCCGACGATCGCGCCCAGTGCAGTCACTATGCAGTCTTCCCCCCGGCATGGGATGTCAGGCGACCGCCTGAACACCGCGTCCATGCAGTTGAACGCTCAGCCTTCTATGCTACCTTTTTTCGAGGTGCATTGTCCGGTGATACCGGCGGCATCCAGACCGGGGCCACCGATGGCGGACTTCATAAAACCGGAGACGCGTTTTATGCTTCCGACCGCATTATCCATCCCATGCTCGACCAACGGTCAGGAGTTCAGATGAACAGGGGACTGAAACGCTTTTGGGTTGTTGTCGCGACGGCAACCGTGTTGTGCGTACAGACGCCACTGGCGGGCGCGGCGATGGTATCGACCGATCAGGCGATCGATCAGGGCGTGGCGGAAAAGGACCGTGCCCGGGTTCAGGCGTTTCTCGATCGTGCGGACGCGCGTGAGCAACTGAAGGCCCTGGGCGTCGATGACCTCGTGGCGAAGGACCGGGTGGCGGGGCTCACCGACCGGGAAGTCCACGCGCTGGCGCAAAAGCTCGAGACACTCCCCGCGGGCGGGGAGCTGAACAACAGGCAGATCATTGCTGTTGTGCTGATCGTGATACTCGTGTTGTTGTTGATCTGATTACCCGGATACATTCCCGGCGACTTGTCGCCGGTTACTTCGAGGACGAAAGAGTCCTTCCGGCGACCGAATGACACCACGCGCAGCGCTGCCGTGGTTTCGGTGTTCTCGATGCCGACCGCATTCACCGGTACGATGGATGACGCGACGGGGCAGTTGAGGCAGGGAAGCGCGTCGACGTGCTTGCATCGCTGCTTGCGGTGTTTCTCCGCGGAAATCGCACACAGATTTGATAGACACCTCCACAGGCATCCAATATGCTCCATTCGACACACGTCATCCCCGTGAAACCGGGGATTCAGTGACTCACTGAATATGGACAGCCAGGATGGTTCGCTGCGGGCCGCCCTGCGGACGTTCAACGCGCGGCGCACTTTTGTCCCGCATTCGCGGGAACGACTGGGTAATCAGAACGTCCTTAAAAAGAACTTAAAACAGCAGGAAGCTTAATGCGCTATTTGCACGAACTGCTTGCCGATAACGTTGCTGACTGGCGCAACGGCGGCTATCGGTGCCCGGTGTATCCCGCTATCGCGGAAGTGCTCACGTTCGCGACCACAGAGAACGGTGACGGCGAACTGCGATACCTGCGCCGGGCTCAGTTCCATGCCCTGGAGACATATTGGTACCTGCGCCTGGTGCAGGGCACGCCGACCATTCCCGGGCTCTACGAGCAGTTGTTCCCGAAGCTGAAGGAACGTCTGGCGGCGATGGGCGTCTCGGCAAAGCTCTTCGAGGAGGCGGATTACGACTATCACGCCCTCATCGAACGCGTCAACAACGACAACGCGTTTGTGCGCAAGCATCAGCTCGAAAGCCTGCGCGAGACCCTTACGCTCGACTACCCCAGCTATATCCTGGCGTTGGCCATGGGTGCCGGCAAGACGATACTCATGGGAACCATTATCGCCACCGAGTTCGCCATGGCGCAGGAATACCCCGAGGGCCCCTTCGTCCAGAACGCGCTGATTTTCGCGCCCGGCAAGACCATCATCGAGTCGCTGCGCGAAATCGCCGATATTCCCTTCAACAATATCGTTCCCCCGCGCATGTACCGTGCTTTCGCGGCCAGCCTGAAACTGACCTTCACGCGCGACGGTGACAAGGAACTGCCGGTGGTATGGGGCAGTTCATGGAATCTGGTCGTCACCAATACGGAGAAGATCCGCATCCAGAAGAACACCGCCCGGCGCAAATCTGCGCAGATGGACTGGCTTTATCAGAACGCGGCCCATGCCGACGCCGAGGCCAATCTGCGCCTGCAGGCCATCGCCTCGCTGCCGCATCTGGCGGTGTTTTCCGATGAGGCGCATCACACCTACGGCCAGAAACTGCTGGGCGAATGGCGGCGGAACAAGGAAACCGGCGAGGAGATTTTCGTCGAACAGGGCATCAAGAAAGTCCGGCGGACGGTGGATTTCCTGGCTGCGGAAACCAATCTTGTCGTGGTGGTGAATACCACCGGCACTCCCTATTTCGAACGCCAGCCGCTGCGCGACGTGGTCATCTGGTACGGACTGGGCGAGGGCATCCGCGATGGCGTACTCAAGGAACTCGCGAACAATATCAGGATTTTCGATCTGGATGAGGACAAGGCCGATCAACTGGTCGAGCAGATAGTGGCTGATTTCGTTGATGACTATTGGCAGGTGGATCTTCCGGATGGCGCACCCGCGCGCCTGGCGCTCTATTTCCCTCAGACCGGGGCCATGGAGGACTTGCGGCCGGTGGTGGAGTCCACGCTTGCGCGTCTCGGGCAGGACGCCTCCACCGTGCTCGCGGTGCACAGCAAATCCGCGGACGAGACGCGCCGCGAATTCTATCGCGTCGCCAGCGATCCCGCCTCGCCGTACCGCATCATCCTGCTGGTCAACATGGGCACGGAAGGCTGGAACTGTCCCAGCCTGTTCGCCTGCGGTTTGATACGCAAGCTGAAGTCCAGCAACAACTTCGTACTGCAGGCCGCCACGCGCTGTCTGCGCCAGGTGCCTGGCAACATCCGGCCGGCGCGTGTCTACGTCTCCAAGGGCAACAAGGCGGTGCTCGCCAGACAGCTCGAAGAGACTTACGGGACCAGTCTGCAGGAACTGAATACCGAACATGCCGAGCGCGTCGAGAAGATCGTCGAACTGCGTCATCCCGGTCTGCCGCCGCTGCTCATCAAGAAACGTATCCTGCGTTTCCGCCGGGCCAGCGACGGCAAGGCCTCGAAGCCCCTGAAACTCGAATTACCGAAGATCGATTACCAGCCCGAGGCGCGCGTCGAGACCTGGACCATCGCGGAACCCAAATCCGGCCGCATGCGGCTGACCCGGGTCGATGGCGGCGAAGACATCATTGAACTCCAGCCGCTGCACTACAGCTCCTATGGCGCCGCCGCCGCGCTCGCCGGCAATTACCATCTGCCGCCCGCGGAGGTGCTGACGGCCTTGCGTGCCCTCTACGGTCACGACGGCGCGGTGCCCGAATATCACCTGGAGGCGCTGGGCGCACAGATCGAGGCGCAGCGTGCGGACTACGAGCGCTATGAAGAGGAAATCGACGTGGCGCTGGCGCTGGTCAAGCCCGATGGCTTCGACATGCGGAGCAATGGTGGCATACCGGTCTACACGGCCCGGGTGAGTTTCGCCAAGGAGCGCGAGCATCTCTACAAGACCGCTGATCAATTCCCCGACGGGGAGCTGGCCCGGAAGCTCAGCTTCCATTACGAAGGCTACAATTTCGATTCCGACCCCGAGGTGGAATTCCTGGAACGCGTGCTGAATCTGCTGGCCGAAGCGCCGGACAAGGTCGAGGGCGTCTGGTTTACCGGCGGGCTGACCGACCCGAACAAGACGGAACTCTACGCGGAATACCTGGGCGAAGACGGCCGCTGGCACCGCTACACGCCCGACTTCGTGATCCGTCGAAGCGACGGCAAGCACCTCATCGTCGAGGTCAAGAGCGATGCCCACAGCGCCGAGGTGCGCGCCGACCTGGAGCGCCACACCAAGGGCAAGGCGGCGACCAGCAAGGAAGGTCGCAAGGCAGTGGCCCTGCAGCGCTGGCAGGACCTCAATCCGGAGGTGCTGCATTATAAAGTCGTGTTCGCCAACGGCACCCTGCACCAGGATGCGCTGGAGGCGGTGCGAGGCTTCCTGGCCTGAATCGGCATAGGTGAGCATAAGTATCCAACATATTGAATATAAATTAATGACATATGGCATACCCGCCCATGTAGGAGCGGCCTTGGCCACGAATCTCTGTCTATTTATCGTGCATAAAAAAGCAAATAAACTGCTAACTTGACAAGAATTAGCAGTTCTCTGTTAAACTGCCAATCAATTGCTAATTCAGGAATATTTAGCAGTAAGATGCCGAGGCCATGAAATTACCCCTGTCACCGCCGCCGCTGGAGCGCCTGCTGCCGGACCTTCTGCGCCGCAAGCCGTCATTGGCCCTGCGCTCCGCCGGTCCGCTGGTGGACGGGCGATACCTGCACTGGGACGAACTGCGCCATCGCAACCCGCCGGACGGACTGAACCATGAAGACTGGTGGGCGGGAATCAGGCTGGCGCGGCTGGGCCTGCTCAAGGCCCTGCCGTTTCACGACAAGGTCGGCGCGCCCATCCTGTTCGGCATGCCCGATCCGGTGCTGCAGACCCTGCACACGATCGACCGCCGCGCCGCCGGCAGCCTGGGCATGGAATCGCCCGTCGTCTCGGGCGAGGATCGCGACCGCTACCTGGTCAGCTCGCTGATCGAGGAGGCCATCACCTCCAGCCAGCTCGAAGGCGCGTCCACCACCCGCGAAGTGGCCAAGTCCATGCTGCGCTCCGGGCGCAAGCCGCACGACCGCAGCGAGCGCATGATCCTCAACAACTTCCGCGCCATGGAACTGATCCGCGAGCTGCGCACCGCGCCGTTCACGACGGCGCGCATCCTGGAGCTGCACCGCGTCCTCTCCGCGGACACGTTCGACGATCCGAACGCCGCCGGCCGGCTGCGCGGGGAGGATGAGCGCGTCCAGGTGGTGGATGCGCAGCACGTCAACGTGCTGCACGACCCGCCCGCCGCGGCGAGCCTGCCGAAACGTCTGCGACTGCTGTGCGACTTCGCCAATCGCGCCGATGATGCCGAGCCCTTCGTGCACCCGGTGATCCGCGCCATCCTGCTGCACTTCATGCTCGGCTACGACCATCCCTTCGTCGACGGCAACGGCCGCACGGCGCGCGCCCTGTTCTACTGGAGTCTGGCGCGTTCCGGCTACTGGCTGCTGGAGTACGTCTCCATCTCCCGACTGCTGAAACAGGCGCCTGCGCACTACAGTCGCGCCTACCTGCACACCGAGACCGACGCCAACGATGCGACCTATTTCATCATCCACCAGCTCGGTGTCATCGAGCAGGCCATTGCGGCGCTGTACGAGTATCTCGGGCGCAAGACCGCCGAACAGCGCAGCGCCGAGAATCTGCTGCGCCACGCACCCGGGCTGTCCGCGGATCTGAATCACCGCCAGGTGGCGCTGCTGAGCCACGCCCTGCGCCATCCAGGACAGGATTACACCGTCGAGAGTCACCGCCGCTCGCACCGCGTCACCACCCAGACCGCGCGCACCGACCTGCAGCGCCTGACCGAACGCGGCCTGCTGGAACAGCGTAAGCGCGGCCGCGCCTTCGTGTTCCAGGCGCCCGGGGACCTGCGCGAACGCATCGCGGACGCCTCGAAGCCCGCGACCCGGGCCGCCCGTTGACCGAACCGACCATGCACCAGGGAATCATCGACCATGGGTAAAGACGACAAGCAGATCAGGATCGCGAAGGCCAAGGGACGGCCCATGCTCACCTGGGTGGGCAAGCGCCCGCTCACCGCCGTGCGCGCCTATCCCGCCCAGCACGTCGAAGCCTTCAGCGTTCCCGCGGCTACAGTCCCCTCTCCCCACCGGGGAGAGGGCCAGGGTGAGGGGGATACCTGGTCCGGCTGGCCCGACAAATTCCCGCGCGGCGGCCTGCTGTTCCACGGCGACAACAAGGACGTGCTCGCCTACCTGCTCGCCAACGGCTTCCGCGGCAAGGTCAAGCTGATCTACATCGACCCGCCGTTCGACTCCGGCGCCGACTACGTGCGCAAGGTGCAGCTG
>JBAVKA010000111.1:0-16141 GCA_049688075.1 Gammaproteobacteria bacterium | reverse complement strand
GTGCACGGGTTTCGGCTTCCTCAAGCAGGGTCTGGGAGATGGTCTCTTTCGAACGCAGTTTCTGTTTGCGCGCATACTCGTCGCGGGCGAATTTCGTCTCGGCCGGCGGCCGGCGGCCGGCGCGCGGCCTTGCCCACCGCGTGGAGGGTGCCGGTCAGACCAGCCAGCACGCTCACCAGGGCTGCCAGCCCGATGACCCCCGGATCGAGCCGGTAATGCAGGAAGGGGAAGTGGTAGAACTGCATGTAAACCGCGCTCAGTCCTTTACCCAGCCAGATGCCGGCGCCGATCCCGCCGGCGAGCCCCAGGCAGATGATCACCAGCACCAGTGCGGCGTAATGCCGCCCCACGTCGAGGTTGCTGTAGCCAAAGGCCTTGAGGATGGCGATCTGTTCGCGCTGGGTAGCCACCAGGCGGCCGATCACCACGTTGAGCAGAAATGCCGCCACGCCGAGAAAAATGACAGGAAATACCGTTGCCATGGTCTCCAGGCCCTGCAGTTCTTCGGTCAGGAAGCGGTGGGACAGCTGATCCTCACGGGCATAGGCGCCACGCCCGCCATAGCGTGCCAGCAGGCTGTCCAGTGCCTCGATGACCGTCTCCGCGCCAGTCCCGTGCTCCAGGCTGAGAGCGACATCGTTGAAGGCGCCGTCCATGTCATAGGCGGTGGCGAGCGGCTTGCGTCCCATCCACAGGACCCCGTAGTGCTCGAAGTCCGGAAACACCGCGCCGGGCGCGATCGCGTAGATATATTCCGGGGAGAGTGTGATGCCCGTGATGGTCAGGGTCTTGCGGCGGCCGTTGATGGTGGCAGCGAGCCGGTCGCCGGGTTGCAGCCCATGGGCGTCGGCGAACGATTCGTCGATCATGACCTCGTCGTCCCGGCCTGCATCGAGTCCGCGTCCCTGGCGCAGGTACAGCGTGTTCAGACGGGGCGGGTGAGTCTCGGGAACGGATACCAGGGTGCCGGTCACCGGGTCGGTGAAGCCCGGGACCTCCAGGCGTACCGCGGCCACCACGCGGGTTTGCACCTGGTCCACTCCGGGCAGGGAGCGGATGCGTTCGGCCAGACTGTCAGGAGCGCGTTTCAGCGAGGCAAACACCTCCGCGAAGCGCTGCTCGCGGTAATAGCGGTCGCGGGTGAGCAGCAGGGAGTCGTAGGTCGACAGCGACATCACGAAGGTCGCCACGCCTCCCACCTGAACCAGTGCGATCGCCAGCACCATCCCGCGCATGTCCCACAGGTCACGCCACAGCTTGCGGTTCAGTGCGCGCACGGAATGCTCTACCAGGACAATTCGCGGGCCGGCTTTCGTCGTGCGTTGCGCTGAATCGAACCGATGAGTCCATTGGTGATGTGCACCACCCGGTCGGCCATGTCGGCAATGCCGGCGTTGTGGGTGATCAGGGCCGTGGTGGTGCCGAGTTCGCGGTTGGCCCGCTCCAGCGCCTCGAGCACGACGATGCCGGTCTCGGAATCCAGCGCGCCGGTCGGTTCATCGCAGAGCAGTACGGCCGGGTTCTTGGCGATGGCGCGCGCAATGGCGACCCGTTGCTGCTCGCCGCCGGAGAGCTGGTCAGGGAAATAATCCATGCGTTCCTGCAGGTTTACCAGCGCCAGGGCTTCCACCGGCGTCATCGGGTTGCGCACGATTTCGGTGACAACGGCGACGTTCTCGCGTGCCGTCAGACTGGGGATCAGGTTGTAGAACTGGAACACGAAACCGACGTGGTGGCGGCGGTAGTCAGTCAGCGTGTTCTCGTCCGCATGGGTGAGGTCGCGGTCGCGGTAATAAACCTCTCCCCCGGTGGCGGTGTCCAGCCCGCCGAGAATATTGAGCAGGGTGGACTTGCCGCTGCCGGAAGGTCCCAGCAGCACCAGCAGCTCGCCCGCATACACAGTTCCAGGTCGATGCCGCGCAAGGCGTGCACCTCGACCTCACCCATCAGGTAGACCTTGGTAAGGCCTTGAACGTGGAAGACAACGTCCCGTTGCACTTTCCGCGGCGGCGTATCCCGGGGAACTGCGCGTCGGTTAATGGACGTTGATTCTGGTGCGTTTCGATGGTTTCAGCTTGGGCAGCGTCATTTCCAGGACACCGTCACTGAAGCTCGCGCTGGCCTTTTCGCCATCGACATTCGCGGGCAGCGTGACCACCCGGGTGAAACTGCCCCGTGACATTTCACGACGGGTGTATTCGCCGGCCTCTTTTTCCTCCTTCTCCTGCCGGGTACTACCCTTGATGGTCAGCCGGTCATCACTCAGTGATACCTCCAGGTTCTCCTTCTCGACACCGGGAATCTCGGCCCGCACGACGACTTCCTCTTCGCGATCGATGACATCCACACTCGGTACGCGGACATCCCTGGACCTGGACATCTCGCTCCACAGCGGATTCTCCCAGCTGAAAGGACGCATCCAGCTGCGTCCCATGAACTGTTCGAACAGGCGCTCCATTTCCTCGAACGGGTTCATTGCCCGGGACGCTTTGACCTCGGCAAGTTCGTCTTTCCGGGTGCTGACTTCAACATCCTGCCTGGCTTGTTTCTTTGCCATATTACTTCTCCTTTTCGATAAAAATACCGCGCTTCTTGGTACTTACGATGGAAGTATAGTAGAGCCGTCCATGGTCTTGTTGATCAATATCAACTCTCGCGGATGACCCGCATTGCCCGATATCGCCGGTTTGGCTGTACGAAGGTAAAACCCGATAATGCCAGGTCTGGCGTCCCTGCCGTACTACGCTGCGCTCAACCCAACCCTACGGCACCTTGCGGTCGATGGTGACGGCGACGGTTCCGGGACTGGTGACGCTGACCGGGGACTGTGATCCCTCCAGGTCGCCGCTCTGCGGCATGGCGTTGCCGGAAGCGGAGACGCGGGCACCGATCGTGACCTGGTCGAATTTCGACAGCGTCATGGCGGGGGACATGGCGAGCGAATCATCCAGCGTAACCGTGACCGGGAGGTCCTTGACCTGTCGACGTATGATCGCGAGCGGCATCCGGGGTCCCTGGACGGCGCGGGCGAAAATGAACACGGTGGATTCGGGCGCGGCCTGGGCGGTCAGTGCCGGGTCGAGCGCCACCGTGACGGTGATCGCCTGGCCGGCCGCCGCTGTGCCGCCGCCCGCTGTGGGTGGTGCGACGGCGGGTGACGGCGTTGCGACTGCCACTGTCGTGGTGGGGGTGATTCCGAGGCGCTGCTGCAACTGACTGATCTGCCGGGCGATGATGACGGTATCCTGGCTGCCCGCGGGGAGCAGGGCGGCGGCGCGTTGCCAGTAGTCGATCGCTTCGGTATAGGAGCCCTGCTGGTTCTTCCAGTGGCCGATCAGCCACAATGCCTTGACATTGTTTGGCTCGGCCTCGACCGCGCGTTGCAGCGCCTCACCCGCCTCGTCGTTGAAGCGGCCGCCGTTCGCCATCACCAGGGCGTCGGCATAATCGGCCAGCACCTCGGGGTTGTCGCCGGAGAGGCGGCGGGCGTTGCGATAGGCGCCGAGCGCGTCGGGGTAGCGGTTCAGGGTTTCATAGCTCCGCGCCAGCAGGATCCAGCCGCGCAGGTCGTCGGGTTTGTCCTTCAATCGTTCCGCCAGGACGTTGACCATTTGTTCCAGCGAATGCTCGCCCATCTCATGCTGGCCCGGTGTACCGGAGGTGGCGGTGGCGGCGCTACCTTGTTCCAGCAGCGTGATGATTTGCTTCGATCCGAGTTGTTGATAAAGCGCCACCGCCATCAAGGGGATGGCAACCACCAGCAGCACGACCACCCACTGGCCACCGCGCGCCGGTTTTACCGTCGCCGGCGCGCCGGCGGGCGAGAGGTCATCGAGCAGTTCGCGCTCCAGGTCGTGACGTGCGGCGGCGTACTGATTCTCATCCAGCCGTCCCATCCTGAGGTCGGTGTCCAGTTCCGCCAGCTGCGCCTTGATGATCTCGGTATTGAGTGTATCCAGATCCGGCCGGGCCTTCTTCGGGGTTCGTTCCGCGCGCAGCAGCCAGGGCACCGTGAACAACAGTGCGATGATGATCATGATGGTTGCCAGTCCCCAGAACACGCTCATCCCTGCTTCCCCTTGTCGGCGTCATCGCCGAGCAGCCGTTCCAGTCGCTTGCGTTCTTCCGCGGAGATCTCCGGTTCCTGGACCTGCCGCTGCCGCCCCACTGCGCGTATCAACAGCAACGCGGCGATTGCCAGCAGCACGAACGGGCCGTACCAGATGAGATAGGTGGACGGCTTCACGGGAGGGTTGTAGAGCACAAAATCACCGTAGCGATTGACCAGAAAGTCGATGACCTCCTGGTCGTTTTTGCCGCTTTTCATCATTTCGTAGACCTCGGCGCGCAGGTCGTGGGCCAGGTCGGCATCCGAGTCGGCCAGCGTTTCGTTCTGGCATACCAGGCAGCGCAACTGACCGATGAGGTCCTTGAAGTGCTGTTCTTCCGCCCTGGTGGGGAAGGTAAATGACTCGAGCGTGACCGCGGCCGGCAACGGGGGCGCGGCTACTACCAGCAGCATCAGCATTAGCGAAATAAGCGGTTTCATCGGGTTCATGATTTCAGTTTGGCGACCAGCGGCAGGATTTCATCATTGATGATCTCGATGGTGAGGGGGCCGATATGTTTGTGGCGGATGATGCCCTCGCGATCGATGATGAAGGTTTCCGGCGCGCCGTAGACGCCCCAGTCGATGCCCACCCGCCCGTCACTGTCGAAGGCATTGGCGACATAGGGATTGCCGAGACGCTTGAGCCAGCGGTTGGCTTCCTCGCGGTTGTCCTTGTAGTTCAGTCCGTAGATGTCGACCTGACCCGTTTTCGCCAGTTGCACCAGCGTCTCGTGTTCCCGTCGACAGGACACGCACCAGGTGGCCCAGACGTTCAGCAGGGTGACCTTCCCCCTGAAGTCGGTGTCGCTGATGGTGACGGCGGGATTATCCAGGCGCGTGAGGGAGAACGTCGGCATGGGTTTTCCGACCAGTGGCGAGGGCACCAGTTTCGGATCCATGCTCAGACCCCGGTAGAGGAAGGCGACCAGCAGCGCGAAGATCGCGAGTGGCACCAGGTAGCGCAGATAGCGGGCCATCAGGAGCCTCCGTTCGTGATCAGCCCGTCATTGCCGACGCGCGCGGAGGCCGGAACCCGGTCACGCACCGCGATACGATAGCGCCGGTCACTCGCCGCGAGCAGTCCACCGATAGCGATCAGAAGGCCGCCAAACCAGATCCAGCGCACGAAGGGCTTGTAATAGAGCCGCAGGCTCCAGTCGCCATTGCCCAACCCCTCGCCCAGCGAGACATAGATGTCGCGGGTGAATCCGACATCAATGCCGGATTCGGTCATCGGTTTGGTCTGCACCGTGTAGATGCGCTTCTCGGGATGCATCAGCGCGATTTCCCGCTCGCCCTTGAAGATATGGATAGTGCCGCGATCGGCACGGTAATTCGGGCCCTGGTGGGCCTGCACGCCATCGAAGCGCAGGGTATACCCGGCCAGCTCGGTGGTTTCACCGGGCGACAGGCGGATGTCTTTCTCGATCTCATACTGCATTACGAAGGTCACGCCGACGATGAAGACCGCCACGCCGAAATGAGCCACTACCATGCCGTAATAACTGCCGCTGCCCTTTGCGCCCAGATCCCGCCACAGACCGGCCAGCCCCTTGCGGTAGCGCAGCCGCTGCCGCAGGCTGAGCGCGAGCGAGGAGACGATCCACAGCGCGAGCATGACCGCCAGACCGGCCCAGATTGAACCCTCGTGCAGCAGTGGCAGTGCGGCGAGGATGCCGCCGCCGAGACTGACGAGCAGCGCGACGCGCAGTTGCCGCGCGAGATCGCCCGGATCCTGGTGCTTCCAGCGTGTCAGCGGACCTATCCCCATGAGCACGACCAGGAAGGGGGTGAAGATGACGAACATGCGGTTGAACCAGGGGAAACCCACGGAGATCTTGCCCCAGCCGAGGGCGTCATAGATCAGCGGCGCGAGCGTGCCCAGCAGGACGAAGGCGGTGATGATCACCAGCAGCATGTTGTTGCCGAGCAGCAGGGTCTCGCGCGAGAACGCGTCGAACCGGCCCCCCGAGGAGACGCTCGGCGCACGCGCGGCATAGAGACTCAGGGAACCCCCGATGACGATGCACAGGAAGATCAGGATGAAGAGTCCGCGGGCCGGATCCGCGGCGAAGGAATGCACGGAGGTCAGCACGCCGGAGCGCACCAGGAATGTGCCGAGCAGGCTGAGCGAGAACGCCAGCAGCGCCAGCAGCACCGTCCAGCGTTTGAAGGCGCCGCGTTTCTCGGTCACCGCCAGCGAGTGAATCAGTGCCGTGCCTGCCAGCCAGGGCATGAACGAGGCGTTTTCCACCGGGTCCCAGAACCACCAGCCGCCCCAGCCCAGTTCGTTGTAAGCCCACCAGCTGCCCAGTGTGATGCCGATGGTGAGGAACACCCAGGCCACCGTGGTCCACGGCCGCGACCAGCGCGCCCAGGCCGCATCCAGACGGCCACCGATCAGCGCGGCGATGGCAAAGCTGAAAGCGACCGACAGGCCGACATAACCCATGTAAAGCATGGGGGGATGGATCGCCAGTCCCGGGTCCTGCAGCAGCGGGTTAAGGTCGCCGCCCTCCAGCGGAACCGGGAACACCCGCGCGAAGGGATTGGAAGTGAACAGCAGGAAGGAGAGGAAACCGATGCTC
The DNA here is from genome assembly GCA_049688075.1 of Gammaproteobacteria bacterium. GTDB lineage: Bacteria > Pseudomonadota > Gammaproteobacteria > UBA9214 > UBA9214 > CAVQCA01. The sequence goes on along the minus strand of JBAVKA010000111.1, from coordinate 9,442 downwards.
ACCATGCCCATCACGGAGAGTACGCGCGCCAGCATCACGGCGGGCAGATGGCGGGCCAGCAGCGAGACGGCGACCGTCCAGCCGCTGAGAATGAAAACCCAGAGCAGCAGCGACCCCTCGTGCGCCCCCCAGACGGCGGAGACCTTGTATACATCGGGCAGCAGGGTGTTGCCGTGCTGGGCGACGTAGACCACCGAGAAATCGTTGTTCAGGAATGAACTGACCAGGCAGCCGAAGGCGATCGCGATAAAGAAAAACTGTCCCCAGGCGGCAGGGCGCGCCAGGGCGATCCAGCCGGGGGTGTTATTGAAGCTGCCGATCATGGGAAAGATCGAGAGCACCAGCGCCAGGGAAAGCGCCAGGATCAGGGCGAAATGCCCGAGTTCTGGAATCATGGTGTTGCTCCTCCGGTTTCGACGCCATCAGCGCCGTTCTTTTTAGCGGTCTTGAGCGCGTCGGCCACTTCAGGCGGCATGTAGTTCTCGTCGTGCTTGGCAAGTACTTCCTCTGCGACGAACAGGTTGCCCTCCTGCAGTCGTCCCCGCGCCACGATGCCCTGTCCCTCGCGGAACAGGTCGGGCAGGATGCCGGTATACTGCACCTTGATGGTCTCGGCATAGTCGGTGATGTCGAAGGTTACGGTCAGCCCGTCCGACTGGCGTTTGACGCTGCCGTTGGTGACCAGCCCGCCAACCCGGATCAGGTGTCCGGCGGGGGCCTCGCCGCCCGCCACCGCGCTGGGTGTGTAGAAGAACATCAGGTTTTCGTTGAAAGCCTTGAGTGCAACGCCGATGGCGACGCCGACGCCGGCGACCATCATGGCGATCAGGATCAGGCGTTTTTTGCGTTTTGGTGTCATGCGTTTCTCCTCGCGCGGCGAGCGCTGCGCGCGATATCAGTCAGCAGTTTCCTGCGCTGCCTGGCCGGCAGCAGGATATTGGCCAGCAGGACGATCAGGGCGATGCCATAGGACGTCCACACGTAAAACGCGTATCCGCCCATGTTCAGGAATTCATTCAGACTCATTTTGACTCCGCAAGTTCTCTGACCCACAGGGTATTTCGTTCGCGCTCCAGCACCTCGCAGCGGGCACGCATCAGCACCACCAGCGCATAGTACAGTTTGAAGGCCACGGCCATCAGCAGCAGTGGGATCAGCATGCTGATATCAATGGATGGCGCGCCGAGTTTGGTGACCGTTGACCCCTGGTGCAGGGTGTTCCACCATTCCACCGAGAAGTGAATGATGGGAATGTTGACCACGCCCACGAGAGCCAGGATGGCGGTGGCGCGTGCCGCCGTGCGTTTGTCATCGACGGCGTTGTAGAGCGCGATCACGCCGAGATAGAGGAACAGCAGGATCAGTTCCGAGGTCAGGCGCGCATCCCATACCCACCAGGTTCCCCACATCGGCTTGCCCCAGAGCGAACCGGTGACCAGCGCCAGGAAGGTGAACGATGCCCCGATGGCCGCGCTGCTGATGGCGATCATTTCGGCCAGCTTGATGTGCCAGACCAGGCCGATGAGGCCGGCGCCGGCCATAACCACGTAGACGAACATCGACATCCACGCGGCCGGCACGTGGATGAACATGATGCGGTAGCTGTCGCCCTGCTGGTAATCCGGCGGCGCCTCGATCAGGCCGTAGTAGAGTCCGGCCAGAATGAACAGCAGAAAGGACACTCCCAGCCACGGTATGAGTCGACCGGCGAAGCTGTAGAAATACCGCGGCGAGGCCATCTTGTGAAAGAACTGCATCATGGGATTTTTTCCTGATTAATTCACCGCAGAGGCGCAGAGGACGCGGAGTAATTTATCTGAATAAAAAACACAGACATCGGTTGACGGTAAAAATAGCTCACTGATAGCACGTTTTATATATTTCATTGATCATTTTCTCTGCGTCCCCAGCGTCTCTGCGGTTATCTTCTGAACCGTATCACTTCAACTCAGGCTGATGCGCAGGGCCGCGGCCGTGGCCGGCGGCGACAAGCTCAGGGCCAGCACCAGCAACGCGCTGATAAACAGCAGGTGAGCGGAAACCGGCAGGCCGGCTGCGGCCGTATCAACCGCGCTTGCGGCGAAGATCAACAACGGAACGTACAAGGGTAGCACGAGCAGTGACAGAATCATCCCTCCCTTGCGCAGTCCTACGGTCAGGGCGACACCCACGGCGCCGAGGAGGCTCAGGACCGGCGTACCCAGCAACAGGGTGAGCATCAGGATGCGGATGCCGTCCCCGGTCAGTCCCAGCAGGACGCCAAGCAGGGGAGATACCAGCAGCAGCGGCAGGCCGGTGACCAGCCAGTGGGCGGTCACTTTGGCCAGCACCAGGATCGACACCGGATGGGAGCTCAGCAGAAACTGTTCGAGCGTGCCGTCCTCGAAGTCGGAACGGAAAATGTTGTCCAGCGACAGCAGGGCGGCGAGCAGGGCGGCCACCCAGATGACGCCCGGGCCGATGGCCTGCAACAGGTTGGGGTTGGCGCCGACCCCCAGCGGAAACAGGCTGGTGACCAGAATAAAAAACAGCAGTGGATTGACCATCTCGGCCCGGTGGCGCACCGCCAGGGTCAGGTCGCGTTTCAGCAACAGGGTGAATGCGCGAGTGAGTGAATCGGTAGTCATGCGGACAGGTTGACGGGATGCACCGGGGTATTGACCATGTTGACGGTGTGGTGCGAGGTCATGGCCAGCATGCCGCCGTTCCGGGTATGGTCTTCCAGCAGGCCCTCGATCAATCCGATGCCGTGCACATCAAGCGAAGTGAACGGTTCATCCAGTATCCACAGCGGCGCGTCGACGACCAGCAGGCGGGCAAGTGCCAGCCGGCGCTGCTGCCCGGCCGAGAGATTGCGCGTCAGCACGTCCTCGTAGCCGTACAGGTCGACCTGCTCCAGCACCGCCTCCAGCGCCGTCTCGCTGGGTTTGCCCAGGGCGCGCGCTACGGCGAGATTTTCCAGTGGCGTCAGATCCTGCTTGATGCCGTCGCGGTGTCCGACATAGGCCGTGTGCTCGTAGTAGTCGGGCCCCAGGCGGCTGATTTTCCTGCCGCACCAGTTGACGGTGCCGGCATCCGGCAGGCGAATGCCGCACAGGATGCGCAACAGGGATGTTTTGCCGCTGCCGTTGCGCCCTTCCAGCAGCAGCGCCTGACCGGCTTCGAGCCGGAACGCCAGGTCACGGAACAGGGTGCGGTCATCGCGAATGCACTCCAGGCCGTCGGCTTCCAGCAGGAGATGGCTGTCAAAGGCTTGGGTCACTGCTGGTGGCTCGAACGGTTGCTGGTTATTATCATGGGCACGGTATGGGTTGCATCATACTACCGCCTGTCCGACGGGCAAAGGCGCGATGTTGCCGGCCGGTCATTCCCCCGGGCGGTGGTGGTGAGCTATAAGCCGGATCAGCGGCAGGGTTTTTGTACAGGGATATCGTTGTACTTCTTGCTCTGCTTCACTTTGTCATCGCGAGATCGTGGCTGCTGGCGGCCGCTCCCGCGCATCCCTGTGACCTGCATCGCTGCAGGAAAAAAAGGGACGAAAAGATCGTCCCCGGGAAGCCGGATCCGGGAAAACGTGCAAGGAAATACGGTTTCCCCTCGCGTCGTACGCACGACTTGTAGCTGGTTGGGCAAACAGGTCCGGTTCTTGTTCTCCCGGTGACAGGTCGCCTGCGCGTTGCACGGGTTCTTGTCGTTGAACGTCGTGCAGTCCACCTGCTGGCAGGCCGGATCGCCGCTGCAATCGCTGTTCTCACAATCGATGGCGCTATCGCAGTCGTTGTCGACACCGTCAGATCAGCCTGCTTCGGTCGGGCTGCAGACTGCCGCATCGATACCGCTGCCGTTCTTCGGGCAGCCCTGCCATACGCAACCCGGTTCACCGTTGCACGCGCCCTTGCCGGTGTAGTCGCCGCAGGCCATTGTGCCGGTTGCCGGGATGTTTACGGTAGCAGCTGCGGAGACACCACCGTTGTTGTCGCGTGCCTCGTAGGTGAAGCTGTCATTGCCGGTGAAGCCGGCGATACCCCTCGTGGCGCCGCGCCAACCGGTGGTCGGCTCGTTTTCCGGTGCGAGGTTGTTGTAGCCGGCGTGGCAGTTGTCACACTTGTCCGGCGACTCGAATTTGCCGACCTCATTGGGCTGTGTGCCGCTCATCTGAACTTCATTGGGCACGACATCCGCCGCACGTGAGGTCGCGTCGGTGAATCCGATGAAGATAAGGAAAGAAAGGCAAAGCGTGAGCGGCACGCTGTGTGTGTGCATCATGTGTTCACATACCCGATGACTTTGTACTGTCTGTGATTGATTTGGTTTTTTAATGGCGTTAAAAATAGGCATAAACGCTACCACAATTATTTAAACCTATAAAACAACAAGTTGTTATGTCGCAGGCATCGATTGCATCAGAAAAACTATGACATGACTGACATAGTTGACTATTATTGTGGAAAATACGTATGACAGATCTGTCATAAGCTGTCAGACCTTGCTGGGGCAGGGTAGAGCAGGACATATCGCCCGAGGGGCCACACACAATGAGCAGTAAACCATCCGTCAAGCAGATTCCCACTGTCTTTGAATTGCAGTCCCTGGTGGACAGTCACCAACATCCCTTCGTCGTCATCGACCGCGAGTACAAGATCCTGGCCGTTAACAAGGCCTATGAGAAAACCTACGGCGTGGGCAAGGCGCGGAAGATTGGGTTGCCATGTTACAAGATCAGTCATGACAAGGATGCCCCGTGCTGCAGATCCGGTGAAGACTGTCCGCACGAGTACCTGTTCAGTCATGGGGAGCCGCATTCCTGCATACAAATCCACTACGATGAACAGCGCCGTATGCACCAGGTGCGGGTGACTGCCCATCCGTTGCGCAGTGGCAGCGGGGAGCTCTTCATGGGGGAACTGATCGAACCGCTTACTGCGTTTGAAGAGATCAAGGCGGACTGCAATCGCATGGTGGGCCAGGCCCGTACGTTCACCGCCTGCATGGAACAGCTCAAGCTGGTGGCGGCGACCGCGGCGCCGGTCCTGCTGCAGGGTGAGACTGGCACCGGCAAGGAACTGGCCGCAAGTTTTATACATGAGCACTCCCCGCGCCGTGAAGACCCGTTTCTCACCGTGGACTGCACCTCGCTGACCGACACCCTGTTCGAGGCGGAGGTCTTCGGGCATGCCCGCGGGGCGTATACCGGCAGCGTCGGCGAGAAAGCCGGACTGTTCGAACAGGCCGACGGCGGTACCCTGTTTCTCGATGAGGTGGGCGAATTGCCCATGAACCAGCAGGCGAAGCTGTTGAGGATACTGGAAACCGGTCAATTCCGCCGGGTCGGGGGGCGCGGTAATCGCAAGGTCGATGTGCGCGTCATCTGCGCCAGCAACCGCCACCTGTGGGAGGCCGTCCAGGCATCCACTTTCCGCGAGGATCTCTATTACCGCATCGCCTGTCTGACTGTGCGCCTGCCGAATTTGCGCGAGCGGCTCGAGGACATACCGGCGCTGGCGAACAGCCTGCTGGAACCGGTCAACCTCACGATGAGGCGACGGCATGTGCTGGCGCCGGATGCCCTGGATCGTCTGAAGACCTATCACTATCCCGGCAACATACGTGAGTTGCGCAATATCCTGTACGTCGCTGCGACCCATAGCAGCGATGCAACGATCCACGCCGGTGTGATTGATACCGTGATTGGTCAAATGACGCGAAACCAGGCGTCGCCGAATCCGTCCGCGGACGAGTCGACCACGCCGCCTGCACCCGCGGAATTTTATGTCGGGCCACTGCAGAAACGGGTGAACGGTAACGGAAGCAGTTCGCTTGTCGACGTCGAGGCGCGCCACATCCGGGAACTGCTCGACCGCTACGCCGGCAACCGCCGCGAGGTGGCCAGCGCTCTGGGGATCAGCGAACGCACCCTGTATCGCAAGCTAAGGAAATTCGAGTTATCCTGAGTGCTCGCAGACCCGCCTGCAAACGATTGCAACTTTCAGCAACCTGGAAGGTCAGAATGGGTCAATCGGTCCGACTGTTTCGGGATTACCATTGTGACAGTCCACGTAAACGGAATGACATAATTGACATGAATCCTGACATAACTGTCATGACAGGATGATGCGGTAGAGAATTCACACGTGAACGTGTCAACTGCAAAAAAATATCGGCTTGATATTTCTGCAAAAGTTTCTACAGCAAGCCACCCTCCTCGAGTGTTGGCATATTTAATGCCTGTGCTCTATAGGGACACGAAATTTCATTTTTGCTATCCCGTGGGCCGGGGTTGAGGAAATCACCGAGGCGTCGTGGGGCAGATAAGGATATCGCATTATTAAAGCTTTACGTTTTCTTCGCATTTTTTTATCAGCGTGTTTGCTGTCAAGGAGCAGTTCCAGCGTTTATTGAGATGTAGTGCGTAAAAATTGTGGTATTACGCAAAAGAATGTACTAGTTTGTACAAACAACGGCCGCACTGTAAACAACAACATCAGCAGCGACCATAGATAACAAATTCGATTCCCGCAGGAATGACAGGTTCTACAACAAGCGCGGGAGATGAGGAGCAGATTTGCATCATGGGCAGAATACTCATCCATGCAATGAGAAACCGGTCTTTCTCGTTCGCTTTCAGTAATCTCGTGTCGTGGCGCTCGCCATGCGGGTCTGTGTCGAAGCCGCCCAAGGCTGAAATGGCGGTCGTGGCGTGTGCGCTAACTGCCTTTCCGGCAAACACGGAACCCGGTCCCAGACTTCCCGCCACAAGATCCCGCGCATCGGCGCATGCACTAGGCGAGACACATGATCGTGTCCGCCGCGGTTTTCCCGATGCTCGTAAAGCATGTACTGAATGTCCAGGCAGCCATTCGTCAGGAGGAGTAATAATGAAAAAGCCATCAGCTAGCGGTACCTTTTTTGCACGCCTTGTTTTCTCCATAGTTACCGGAATCGCACTGGCGGCCTTTGCCGCGACGGCGGATGCCAAGAAGAATAAACCACCCGTGCCGCCGTTCGGTTGCTCGATCATGGACCCCGGTGAGATCCTGATGAATACACCGGTGGATATGACCGCCATGCTCGAAGGTGGTGCCACGCCATACAAGAAGGTGAAGTGGAAATTCGCCAAGAAGGAGAAGAAGGCAAATCCGCATAAGGTGGAGACAACGGATGTGGAACCGGGTGCCGTCACGGCGACGACGACCTTCAATGAAGCTGGAGCGCAAAACATCGTCCTGATCGTCAAGGATCAATACAAGAAGACCTGCAAGGCCAGTATGACTGTGGCAGTCGTCGAGGAGTCGCCGCCTGTCACCGGCGCGCCTACGTCGCGCGGTGACACCTATGCGACCCCGATCGGGAAAACGCTGACGGTGGGGGCTTCCCGCGTCTCGGGCGTGCTCTACAATGATTTCGATACCGACCCGGACACCGGCGCGAATCTTGGCAATGCGGGTCTCACCGTTGTTAAGGACAGTGACCCGTCGCATGGTACGGTAACCCTGAATGCCGACGGTTCGTTTACGTATGTACCCGACGGGACTCAAGGCGACAACGATGACGACAGCTTCACATACCACGCCGTGGATGCCGACGCCAACTCATCTGACGTGGCGATAGTGAATATCCACATTACGGCCGACCAGCCTGACTTCAAGATCATGATGAACTATGAACTCGGCATGCACTGCACCGGCTTCGAGTTCTCCTACTGTTGTGTGCTGCCCCCATACAACTCGATCGTGGCGCAGGTGGTGAAGTCACAGAGACCCGGTTTCCCGAGTTCCAATGCGGACTATCCGCGACTGCTTACGGCCGATCCGAACAACGGTCTGGATGGACTGGGCCGCGAGACCGTGCTGCGTGATTACGACAGTGAAGGGAACTTCAGCAAGTACTATCTGGAGTATTACCACGACATCATGCCACGCCGTGAAGGCAACATGCCCGGTTCATTCAACTCTACGGAGGGGAAGGACACGCTCATCAGCGCCGTCGAGGGCAACTCGCTGCTCTACTGGAATACCCCGTATGATTCGGCGCAGGTGGATATCGACGGATCGATCACCGGAGTGCCCGGCAAGCTGGTCACGGGCACCTATGCCGGACTGCAAAACGTGGTGCTGGGTGACGGCTCTTTTCAGACGCCGACCACCGCTCTCGGTCCCGGGGGCACCGACAACTTCGCCAACGGCTGGCTGAACCACTTCTACATATTCGCGAACCTCGAGGGAACCCTTAACGGAACCTGCGTTGACTCTCCGTATGGAGTTGATGATGTCACGGCGGTTCGCTGTGACAGCGATGCCGATTGTGCTGCGGGACAACAATGTCAAACCACCCTGGAGCGGGACAAGATTCGACTCGGCGTGGCCAACAACGTCGAGTATCCGGCCGATTCCGGCGCCGCCCTGCAGCCCATGGGACCGACCGGCAACGGAACGCCGTTCAGCAACGTGCTGACCTTCTCCGGCGACACCGGCACGGTGGTCTACACCCAGATGAAGGTGCTGGAGAACCTGCCGATCATGCTGACCGCGCCGGATATCTGGGAGGCCCTCGGCCTTCCGCTGACGCCGTTCGAGGATTCGATTGACTTCTTCGCCGACCCGGGTGCGGTGGACGAGGATACGATCCGTCCCTTCGTGGCGATGAAGGCGCAATTGTTTGAAGCCGACTGCGATGAATCGACAGGCGACTGCACCAAGGGTGCTGCGGTTATGAGCAACGGTCAGCCAGTGATTGGCTTCGGTTCGGCGCCGATCGATATCCCGAACTGTGAGCGTTGTCACTCGGCACCGGCCTATCAGGCGGACGGGGTCACGCCGAACGTCAACAGCCCGAGTTACGTGAGGCGACAGGACGGACCAGACCCATACTTCGGACCGTCCGGCGAGACCCTCGAGGCGATGATCGATCTGGAGGTCAACTACTGGAAAGCATTCTACGACCTGGATACCGGCATGGGTGACACGGACTGGTATGCGCGGCTCAAGGGTGCGGCCATCAGTATCGAGGTCATGCATGACTTCGATGTCGGTACCAACTTCACCGCCAACTATCCGACCTCCGGCCTGGATGCGAACGGTAATCCTGAACCACCCAATGACATTTTGGGCATGACAGCTGAAAAGGCCGGTATCATGCAGAATACCCGTATGGGTCATGAATCGGTCATCTGCCAGAAGTGCCACTCCGACAACGTGATCGCGGTGGTCAAGGCGGCAAACTGGCCTAACGGGAGCCTCGTACCACCCATCTCGGAGGCGATCCATAACGCTCACAGGGCAGACAGTGCGGGTGGCGTGATCGTCTTCAACGACGGCCTTGGGCGCTTTGGCGGCTGCCAGGGCTGTCACCCGGCGCACCGCTCCGATGGGGTGATGGACAATTATCCCATCACTATTCACGGTGATAACGTCAGAGCCACAAGCGACAACCGCCTGGGTGCGGG
>JBAVKA010000110.1:0-12066 GCA_049688075.1 Gammaproteobacteria bacterium | reverse complement strand
ACTGCGTCAAGTAGTTGGTGCCGAGAAGAGGACTTGAACCTCCACGGGGTTACCCCCACTAGCACCTGAAGCTAGCGCGTCTACCAATTCCGCCATCTCGGCCGTGCAGATTGTGCAGCGGGATTTGCAAAGAATCCCGTGCAGCCGCGAACTCTACCCGTAGATATTGTGCTTGTCAATTTGCGACTGGCACGCGCACTTTGACCTTCATAGAGAGTAAAATCCCGATCCCATGAGAAAAAAACAGAAATCCGTTGCCCATGGGCAGCAACTGCAGGATCCGCAGGCGCAGCGCGAGGCTAGACGCTACGAGAAACCGATCGCCAGCCGTGAATTCATCCTGCAGACCATTACCGAAGCGGACCATCCAATCGATCAGGAGGGTCTGGCGGACCGGCTCGGCCTGCATGATGAGGATGGCCGCGAGGCCCTGCGCCGCCGTCTGAACGCCATGGTCCGGGACGGTCAACTGGTGCGCAACCGGCGTGACTGCTACGCCCTTGCCGACCAGTTCAACCTGGTGCCGGGCCGGGTCATCACCCACCCGGACGGCTTCGGCTTCCTGGTGCCGGACGCCGGCGGTGATGATGTCTACCTGTCCGCGCGCACCATGAACGCCGTGTTTCACAACGACCGGGTGATGGTGCGCATCACCGGCAAGGACCGCCGCGGCCGCCTCGAAGGAGATGTGGTCGAAGTCCTGCAGCGCAACACCCACCGTGTGGTCGGACGCTTCCATCGCGAGAGCGGCGTCAGTTTCGTGGTGCCCGACAACAAGCGCATCACGCACGATATCGCGGTGCCGGAGCAGCAGAGCGGCGGCGCGGTGAACGGGCAGATCGTCAGCGTCGAAATCATCGAGCAGCCGGCGAAGCGTTCCCGTCCGATCGGTCATGTCGTCGAGGTGCTGGGCGAGCACATGGCCCCGGGAATGGAGATCGATATCGCGATCCGCAGTTATGACATCCCCGAGGTATGGCCGGAGGCCGTTACCGAAGAGATTCAGACGTACGGGGCCGGGGTGGCCGGGGCCGACAAGGAGGGACGCACCGACCTTCGCGGTCTGCCGCTGGTGACCATCGACGGCGAGGACGCGCGCGACTTTGACGATGCCGTGTACTGCGAATGTACACAGGCCGGCTGGCGTCTCATCGTCGCTATCGCCGATGTCTCGCACTATGTACAGCCTGGCACGGCGCTCGACAGGGAAGCGGAAACCCGCGGCAATTCCGTCTATTTCCCGGAGCGGGTGATCCCCATGTTGCCGGAGGTGCTCTCCAACGGACTGTGTTCGCTCAATCCCGAGGTCGACCGCCTGTGCATGGCCTGCGAGATGATGATCAGCCGGGATGGCAAGATCACCCGCTCGCGTTTCATCGAGGCCGTCATGCGCTCGCATGCGCGGCTGACCTATACCGAGGCGGCCGCCATCGTCGTGGAGAACGACAAGACGGTGCGCGACCGCTATAAGCCGCTGGTGCCTCATCTCGAGGAGCTGTACCGGCTCTACCAGGCTTTGCGCGCGGCGCGCGAGTCGCGCGGCGCCATCGACTTCGAGTCCACCGAGACCCGTATCGTGTTCGGCTCTGAACGCAAGATCGAACGCATCGTTCCGCTGGTGCGCAATGACGCCCACAAGCTGATCGAGGAATGCATGATCGCCGCGAATGTGGCGTCCGCGCGATATCTGGTCAGGCACAAGATGCCGACCCTGTTTCGCGTACACGGGGTGCCTGACGCGGAAAAAGTCGAGGAGGTGCGCGAGTTTCTCAAGGAACTCGGACTGCCGCTTTCGCGCAGCAGGAATCCGAAGGCCAAGGATTACGCCAGCCTGCTGGGCAAGGTGCGCGGCCGTCCGGATGAACACCTGATCAATACCGTGCTGTTGCGCTCGCTGCCGCGCGCCGAGTACAGCCCGCATAACATCGGCCATTTCGGGCTGGCACATGAAAAGTATCTGCACTTCACCTCACCGATCCGGCGCTATCCGGACCTGCTGGTGCACCGGGCCATTCGTCACGTGCTGGCGGGCGGTGAAGCGGAGGATTTCGCCTACGACAACGCCAATATGCAGGTATTCGGTGATCAGTGTTCGCTGACGGAACGGCGCGCCGATGACGCCACCCGCGACGCGGTCGACTGGCTGAAATGCGAATACATGCTCGACAAGATCGGCGAAACCTACGCGGGCATCATCAGCAGCGTGACCTCGTTCGGGATTTTCGTCGAATTGCAGGCAATCTATGTCGAGGGTCTGGTGCATGTCACGGCGCTGGGCAATGACTACTATCGCTACGACCCGGCCAGGCACCGCCTGCTCGGGGATCGTACCAACCAGATCTACCGTCTCGGCGACCTGGTTACCGTCAAGGTCGTCCAGGTTAACCTCGACGAGCGCAAGATCGATTTCGAGCTGGTGCAGAAACAATCGGTTCTGGACAAGCGCAGAAGCCGGGGCAAGGGGAAAACCTCATCCCGCCGCCGGCGGTGATGAGTCCGCCGCGAGAGCCCGGACGACGGAAGCACGACGGACGTGCCGATCGATGACGCACGCGGACCACGCCTATGGCCTGCATTCGGTCGAGAGCCTGATTTCGGCACACCCGGAACAGGTCCACCAGATCACGGTTGCCGCCGGACGGCACGACCGGCGGCTGGCAGGTCTGATCACCGCGGCAGAATCACGCGGCATTGCGGTACGCCGCCTGCCCGGCGCGGAACTCGACCGGCTGCTGCCCGGGGTGCGCCACCAGGGTGTTATCGCAACGTTCGTTCCGCAGTCCGCTGACAGTCTTGGCGAGCAGGACCTGCCGGCGTTTCTGGCCGGGCTCGTCGGGCCGCCCTTCCTGCTGATCCTCGACGGCGTTCAGGATCCCCACAATCTGGGTGCCTGCCTGCGCACCGCGGACGCGACTGGCGTACAGGCCGTGATCGTGCCGCGCGATCGCGCCGCCGGGATCACCCCGGTGGTGCGCAAGGTCGCCTGCGGGGCGGCCGAGACAGTACCGGTGTTCACGGTGACGAACCTGGCGCGCAGCCTGCGGGTGCTCAAGGAGGCCGGTGTGTGGATCTTCGGCGCCAGCGATGATGCCGACAGGGTCCTCTACGACACCGACCTGCGCGGTCCGCTGGCGCTGGTGCTGGGTGGCGAGGGGAAAGGATTGCGGCGGCTGACGCGTGAACTCTGCGATTACCTGGTGGCGATCCCCATGGCCGGACGGGTGGAAAGCCTCAATGTCTCGGTCGCGGCGGGTGTGCTGTTGTTCGAAGCGCGCCGCCAGCGCGGCGGCTGATGCCGGTTAAGAGATATTCACCGCAGAGACGCAGAGATCGCAGAGAAAAAACATTGTAATTTCAAATACAACACCAAATACAACACCAGACGCGTCACGGATGGTGGCAGTCACACGTTCTTGTGTTTTACCTTATTGTTTCATCTGCGTTCTTAGCGTCTCTGCGGTGAATCCGGATTCAAGTTTAGACGGTAGGTAATTGCATCCGCGGGGCGCCTCACGTAGAATTCGCCGGCTTACAACAAACCGATTTTCAACTCCTTGCCTTTCGCACCAACGAAGGGCTGCCAATCCATAAGGGGTCTTCATGAGACATTACGAAGTAGTGTTTCTGGTCCACCCTGACCAGAGCGAGCAGGTGCCTGCCATGATCGAGCGCTACCGAGCGACCATCGAGTCCGGCAGTGGCTCGATCCATCGACTGGAAGACTGGGGGCGACGCCAGCTCGCCTATCCGATCCAGAAAATGCACAAGGCGCATTATGTGCTGATGAATATCGAGTGCGGCACCGACACGCTCGAGGAACTGGCCAGTGCATTCCGCTTCAATGACGCGGTGTTGCGACATATGTTCATCACCCGCAAGGAAGCCATCACCGAGCCATCTCCGCTGATGAAAAGACCGGAGGAGCGGCGCGAGCGCAGCGCGCGCGAGGATGGTGATGGCGGGGAGCCGGAGGAAGAGAATGAAGATGAGGCGGAGACGGAGTCGGAGGATGCCGGCGCCGAGGACAGCGCATAGGATACTGGCGCGTTTCTGCACGGCTTCTCCGCGAATTTTGACCTGTTCACTTACAAGCTTCTGACAAGGTATTCACTATGGCCCGTTATTTTCGTCGTCGCAAGTTCTGCAAATTCACCGCCGAGGGCATCGAGGAAATCGATTTCAAGGACATCAATCTGCTGAGACAGTACATTACCGAAACCGGCAAGATTGTGCCCAGCCGCATCACCGGCACCAAGGCGAAGTACCAGCGCCAGCTGTCAACGGCCATCAAGCGCGCCCGCTACCTGTCGTTGCTGCCATATTGCGACGCTCACTGAGCGGTTAAATCCGGCACAGCACTTGAATTGACTGTGTCCTGACCAGGGTGCTCGGGATATGAAGGCACTGGCTGGTTTTATCGTCAGTGGTCGCTACCAGGCGATCCTGTCGGCGTCGCTATGCGGGATGCTGGCGTTCATGCTGCCGCCCTTCAGCACGTTGACAAATTATCTGGGCGCAGCAGTCGTCTCGCTGGTAACCCTGCGTATCGGTGTGTTGCAAGGGCTGCTGGTTATGGTGGCCGCCACGGTGGTCACCATGCTGTTTTACCAGCTCATGGGCGTGCCTCCGGCAACAATCGCGGTCACGGTGCTGCTGTTGTGGGTGCCTTGCTGGTTGATCAGCCTGGTGTTGAGGCGCACGATGAGTCTGGCGGGCGCCATGCTGGCGGCGGCCGTGCTCGGTCTCGTGGTGCTGGCCCTGATCTATGCGGTGGCGGGTGACCCCGCACCGTGGTGGTACGAGCACCTGTTGCTGATCCGCTCGGCGCTGGAAGAAGCGGGGCTGTTTCCGCAAGGGGTGTCGGTAGACGCGTTGCTGCAGGATCTCTCCCGCCTGATGACGGGGGTGGTCGTCGCCTCACTGGCGCTCGGTGCGGTGTGCAGCCTGCTGGTGGCGCGCTGGTGGCAGGCAATGCTGGTCAATCCGGGCGGACTGCACAGCGAATTCTGCAGCTTGCGTTTTCCGCAGTCGACGGGATTGATGGTGCTGGGGTTGATGATAGTTACCCGGTTTATCCAGGGTCCGGCAAGCGATATGTCCGCGCAGGGTGCCCTGGTTATGCTGGTGCCTTATCTGTTTGCCGGTCTGGCGGTGTTGCATGGCCTGGTGGCACGGCAGGGTCGCGGCAAGGGCTGGCTGATAGCGGTCTATGCGCTGCTCGGCATTATTCCGCAAACGGCACTGCTTCTGTCCGGGCTCGGATTGGTCGATACCTGGGTTGATTTCCGCCGGCGTTTGGGCGGCGGCAAACCAGAATCCTGAATTAAGCTATAAGCTGGAGGTCATCACGATGGAAGTCATATTGCTTGAAAAGATAGAACACCTGGGCGCCATGGGTGACCGAGTCAAAGTAAAACCCGGTTATGGTCGCAATTTCCTGATCCCGAAGGGCAAGGCGGCGGCGGCCACGGTGGAGAATATTGCCACGTTCGAGGCGCGCCGGGCGGAGCTGGAACAGGCCGCGGCCGAGGCCCTCGCTGCGGCGCAGGCGCGTCGCGACCAGTTTGTCGATCTCGTCATCAAGCTGTCCGCCAAGGCCGGAGATGAAGGCAAGCTGTTCGGATCGATCGGTACGGTGGATATCGCACATGCCATTACCGCTGCCGGCGTCGCGGTTGAACGCAGCGAAATCCGCCTGCCCAATGGTCCACTGCGCCAGCTGGGCGAACATGATGTGCTGCTGCATCTGCACAGCGACGTCAATGTCGAATTAAAACTCGTCGTTGAAGCGGAATAATAAAACAATTTTCCTATCTGTCAGAGCAGGTTGTTGATACGAGTAACCAACGGGCAGTCGCAATGACTGCCTTTTTTTGCCTGCCAGGGAGGAGGTGAGACCGGGAACCGGTCGATAGACTGGCCTGGGCCATGCCGGAAGCGACGCATAAAGCCCATCCGAATACAAGATGTTCTTCGCCATGTGTTTGTGCTATTAATGCGCCCGGGGATAGCAGTACACAAATACATAAACTAACTAGAGAACGTCCATTTCATGGCTGAATCGCTACGTTCCGCTGACGTTTTACGCACCGATACCGATGTCCTGAAAGTGCCGCCGCATTCGCTGCAAGCGGAGCAGGCTGTCCTGGGCGGATTGATGCTCGACAATACTGCGTGGGACAGGGTTGCCGACCACGTCATCGAAGATGATTTCTACCGCCGTGATCACCGTCTGATATTCCGCGCCATCGCCGAGCTGGCCGACCGTAACAGTCCGTTCGACGCCGTAACGCTCTCGGAGTGGCTGGGGCAGCACAAGCTCCTGGAAGACGTGGGCGGTCTCGCCACCCTGGGCGCCCTGGTGCAGGGTACGCCGAGCGCGGCAAACATCCAGGCCTATGCTGATATCGTCCGCGAGCATTCCGTGCTGCGACAGTTGATTTCAGTGGGCAACGAGATCGCCGGCAGCGCCTTTGTCACCGACGGCCGAAGTTCCGGCGAATTGCTTGAGCATGCCGAGCAGCGGGTGTTTCAGATCGCCGAACGCGGCAAGCGTGGACAGCGCGGTTTTCGCAGTATACGCAGCCTGCTCGGTGCGGCTGTTGACCGCATCGACAAGCTGTTCCAGCAGGATGAGCCGCTCACCGGCGTTTCCACCGGCTTTGCCGACCTCGACGAGATGACGGCCGGGTTGCAGCCCTCCGACCTGATTATCGTGGCCGGGCGACCCTCCATGGGCAAAACCACCCTGGCGATGAACTTTGCCGAGAATGCCGCGATCCGGCACAAGGTGCCGGTGGCGATATTCAGCATGGAAATGCCGGGCGAGCAACTCGCCCTGCGCATGATGTCCTCGCTGGGCCACATCGACCAGCACAAGATCCGCACCGGCAAGCTGGATGACGATGACTGGCCGCGCCTGACCTCGGCGGTCAGTCTGCTGGATTCCGCGCCGCTGTTCATCGACGACACGCCTGCCCTGTCGCCGACCGAGATGCGCGCGCGTGCACGGCGTCTCAAACGCGAGCACGAAATTGGCATGATCGTCATCGACTACCTGCAGCTCATGCAGGTTCCCGGGACGCGTGAAAACCGGACCACGGAAATCTCGGAGATATCGCGCAACCTCAAGGCGCTGGCCAAGGAACTGGAGGTGCCGGTGGTGGCGCTTTCGCAGCTCAATCGCGGTCTCGAGCAACGCACCGACAAACGCCCGGTTATGTCCGATCTGCGTGAGTCCGGAGCGATCGAACAGGATGCCGACCTTATCCTGTTCATCTACCGTGACGAGGTCTACCACGAGGACAGCCCGCACAAGGGCAAAGCAGAGATCATCATCGGCAAGCAGCGCAACGGCCCCATCGGCACGCGGGTGCTCACCTTCCGTGGCCAGTTCACCCGGTTCGAGAACTACGCCGACGATATTTATAGCGGCGGTGAGTTTGGATGACGCGCCCGGTGCGGGCGCGCATCGACCTGCCAGCCCTCCAGCATAATTTCGAACGCGTCAGACAATGCGCCCCGGTCAGCCGGATCATGGCCATCGTCAAGGCGCATGCCTACGGCCACGGGCTGATCAACGCCGCGCGGGTTCTTCCCGCGGCCCATGCCTTCGGTGTCGTATCCATGGATGAGGCGATCTCCCTGCGCGAAGCCGGGTTCGACCGGCGCATCGTGCTGCTGGAAGGACTCTTCGGCGCGGATGAAACCGGCCTCGCCGAAGGCTACCGTGTCGATGTCGTCGTTCACCACGACGGGCAGATCAGCTTCCTCGAACAGGCACGTTCAGGGCGAGCACTGGATGTCTGGCTCAAGATCGATACCGGCATGCATCGCCTGGGCTTCGACCCGGGCGTTGTTCGCGCGGTCGTGGAACGCCTGCGCCGCAGCGGCCGGGTGGGGGACATCCGTTTCCTCTCGCATTTCTGCTGCGCCGATGAGGCGGACACCGATCACACCCCGCGCCAGCGCCAGCTTTTCCTGCAAACGCTGGAGGGCATGGAGGGAGAGCGTTCGCTCGCCAATTCCGCCGCCGTGCTGGCCTGGCCCGACAGCCACCTCGACTGGGTGCGTCCCGGTGTCATGCTGTACGGCAGTTCGCCGCTGCAGCATGCATCAGCCGCTGATCTCGGCCTGCGGCCGGTGATGACGCTGGGAACGCAACTGATCGCCGTGACGCAGCGCCGGCAGGGTGATCCCGTGGGGTACGGGGCCGCCTGGGAATGTCCGGAGACAATGCCCGTCGGTATCGCGGCGATCGGTTACGGGGACGGGTATCCGCGCCATGCTCCGAGCGGGACGCCGGTGCTGGTCAACGGCCGGCGGGCGGCGCTCGCCGGGCGTGTATCCATGGACATGATCGGCATCGATCTGCGCGGGCATCCCGAAGCCCGTGTCGGCGATCCCGTCACCCTGTGGGGTGAGGGGCTGCCTGTCGATGAAGTCGCCTCCGCGGCCGGCACGATTTCCTATGAGTTATTCTGCGGCGTGAACAGACGGGTGCTTTTCGATTATGTCGAATGAGCCGGTGATGATCGAACCTTTCCTGAAAGATGGGCATAGCTGTAGCCCGGATGGAGTGAAGTGGAATCCGGGAATGATGAGGTATTTTCCCGGGTTTCGGTCCTGCGGGCCTGCACCGGGGCAACTTCCGGTATGTCAACAATTCAGGCAGGGCTCAATAATACCGCGCTGGTGAGCGGGTCCGGCTGATGGCGAAATCGAAATCGGTATATGCCTGCAACGCCTGCGGTGCGCAATTCCCCCAGTGGGCCGGACAGTGCGGCGACTGCGGCGCCTGGAACACGCTCGCCGAGGTGAGCACCGTTGCGCCACAGCGCAGCGGACGCTTTGCCGGCTTTGCCGGTGATGCCGGCGTCACGGTGACCCGCCTCTCGGCTGTCAGGCCGGATGCCCATACGCGGACCTCGGTCGGCCTGCTGGAACTCGACCGCGTGCTGGGCGGCGGGCTGGTCACGGGCTCGGTGGTGCTGATCGGCGGCGACCCGGGAATCGGCAAGTCCACACTGCTGCTGCAGGTGCTCTCCACCCTGTCCGCCGACATGAACGCTCTCTATGTGACGGGCGAGGAATCGCCGGAACAGATCTCCCTGCGCGCCGCGCGTCTCGGCATCAACGGCGACAATGTGCAGCTGGTCTCGGAAACGTCGGTGGAACGGATTATCGACACGGCTGGCCGGGAGAGGCCGCAGGTCATGGTGCTGGATTCCATTCAAACACTCTATACCGAGGCCCTGCAATCGGCGCCGGGCTCGGTCGCGCAGGTACGGGAGAGCGCCGCGCAGCTGGTTCGTTTCGCCAAGCAGACCGGCACTGCCATGTTCCTGGTCGGCCACGTAACCAAGGAAGGTATGCTGGCGGGGCCACGGGTGCTTGAGCACATGGTAGACACCGTGCTGTATTTCGAGGGGGATCCGGGAGACCGCTACCGGATACTGCGTGCGATCAAGAACCGCTTCGGCGCCGTCAATGAAATCGGCGTGTTCGCCATGACGGAGGGGGGGTTGCGGGAGGTGCGCAACCCGTCTGCCATCTTCCTGTCACGCCACCCGGAAGCGGTGCCCGGCAGCGTGGTGATGGTGACCTGGGAAGGAACCCGGCCGCTGCTGGTGGAGGTCCAGGCGCTGGTGGACCAGAGCCAGCTCGGCACGCCGCGTCGGGTGACGCTGGGCATGGAGCAGAACCGGCTTTCCATGTTGCTGGCGGTGCTGCATCGCCACGGGGGGCTGCTTACCGGGGACCAGGATGTTTTCGTCAATGTCGTCGGCGGCGTACGCGTCTGCGAAACCGCAGCCGATGTGGCCGTGCTGCTGGCGGTGGTATCCAGTTTCCGCAATCAGCCGCTGCCGGGGGAACTGGTCGTATTCGGGGAAATCGGCCTTTCCGGCGAGCTCAGGCCGGTGCCGAATGGCCAGGAGCGACTCCAGGAAGCGGCCAAGCACGGCTTTCACCGGGCTATCATTCCCGCCGCCAACAAGCCGAAGCAGCCGCTTCAGGGTCTGGAGGTGATGGCCGTCGAACGTCTCGCGCAGGTGCTGGATGTGTTCTCAGGAGAGATCTGAAAGTTCGTGTTTCAGCAGAGAGGCGTCACCCAGGTTGATTTCCATCAGCCAGCGGATCACATCTTTGCCGTGCTCGTCCAGGTCGGCGAAGGCCATGCCCAGCCGTTCACTGTCGGCCTGGCGAATGACGACTTCGGTACTGAAATAGGAGTGGTTGGCGAGCTGCACGCGCAAGGTATAGTGCATACCCGTGCGGGCCACCCAGCCGTCCGGCAGTTCAACCAGGGCGCCGGTCAGCGACAGATCGATCAAGCGCGTTTCCCACTCCTCATCCAGCGTCGACAGCAGGGCGGGGGCGTGCAGAGAAATGCGGGTGAAATGGCGCTGGCTCGTGGTTCCGACGCTATTATCCGCACCTGTTTGACCGGCATCCTGCGGCGTGTCGAGGTTGTACTCGAACTCGAGTCCTCCCATGGCGATTCTGTCGCCCGCATTCAGTGGATAGGCGCCCTCACCGATGGTTACCCGGTTGACCTGTGGGAAGGCCTCGCCTTCCAGGTGTGACAGGTAATAGCCGTCTTTACGGCGGCTGATCATGGCGGCGAGCGAACCGGCGCTGCCGAAGCGCGTGACCGGGCTGTCGAGATTGATGAGCCTGCCCTGATGCTTGCCGCCCAGTATCCTGAGTGCCCCGTGCGGTACAGGTGTGGCCGTGTGCAGATGCGCATGGCTGTGTTCATCGGAGAAAACCAGCGTGTAGGCGCCGAGGACGACGGCATCCCCGTCCTGGAGCAGGTGTTCGTGCGAGTGGCCGTGATTGATCTGCAACTCGCCGGTGTCGGCGGTGGCCGCGAGGCGATAATTCCTTCCCTCGCAGGTGATTCTGGCATGTACCGATCGCAGCGATAAGTCGTCGATCGGGATGTCGCAGGACGGATCGGACCCGATAAGGATGTCCCCGCCGGTCAGGATCAGGGACTTCAGTGGTTTGCTGCCGAGACTCAGTGTCAGTTTCGCCATGGCGTCCACCCTGGTGTCATTCGTTATCGTGCCGATATTCCCAAACCCGGAGGGTCATGTAAAGCAGGATCGTCCTGTTCGTGGGTGCTTCCTTTAAGGAGGGGCAGCGGCGGCATCGATCAGGTTTTACCGGCGTCAGCAGGTGTAGCCGCAAGTGCCGGATGAATGCGCACCGTCTTGACCATATTTTCCTTGATCAGCAGGATATCGACCGGATGGCGGTCGAGCAGCACGGTGGTGCCGCCATCCGGGATTATTTCCAGATATTCGATGATCAGTCCGTTCAGGGTCTTGGGGCCGTCGGTTGGCAGTGCCATGTGCAGGGCGGTATTCAGGGCGCGGATGTTGATGGAGCCGTCAACCAGCCAGGTGCCGTCCTCCTGGGGCAGGATTTCGTCGAACTGCGCCGCCGGATCGGATGTGAATTCCCCGACGATTTCCTCGAGTATGTCTTCGAGCGCTATCAGTCCCTGCATGTCGCCGTACTCGTCGACGACAAAGCCGATGCGGCGCTTGTTGCGCTGGAAATTGAGCAATTGCCGGTTCAGCGAGGTGTTTTCCGGGATGAAGTAGGGTTCACGCGCGATGCGTTGCAGGGCGGCACGGTCGAGCTCACCCCGGTAGAGCAGCGGCAGGACATCGCGCATGTGCAGGATGCCGATGACGTGATCGATATTCTCCCGGAACAGCGGCAGGCGGGTGTACTGGCTGCCCGAAAGCTGGGTGATGATGGCCTCCCAGTCGGCGTCCATGTCGATCCCGAAGACGTCGTGGCGCGGCACCATGATGTCCTCGACCGTGACCTTCTCGAGATCCATGAGATTCAGCAGCATTGCCTGGTGGCGCTTCGGAATCATGGCGCCGGCTTCCTTCACGACGGTGCGCAGTTCCTCGGTTGACAGGGCATGGGACATCTGCGCCTCGATCGGCACGCCGAGCAGTTTAAGGACGGCATTGGCGATGAGGTTCACCAGCCATACCAGCGGATTCAGCAGCTTCATCAGCGGGATATAGATCCAGGCCG
>JBAVKA010000109.1:0-11584 GCA_049688075.1 Gammaproteobacteria bacterium | reverse complement strand
ACCGGCAAACCGGGCTGGTTGCCGTTGCCTCCGTCGATGATTACGACAGTAACCGGATACGTAAGCATGAATTCACCCGCCCCGACAAGGAAGATGACAGGGTCAGGCAGATCGAGGCGCTCAATGCACAAACCGGGCCGGTGCTGCTTGCCTACCCGTCCCGCCCGCAAGTCGACAGCCTGCTTGAGGCTGTTGCCGGGACGCGGCCCGATGTTGATCTGATAGCCGATGACGGTATCGGCCACAGCCTCTGGGTAGTACGCGACACCGGACAAATCGATGCGATCACCCGGGCCTTCGACGCCATGGATGCCCTCTATATTGCCGATGGCCATCATCGTTCCGCCGCCGCCTCCCGGGTGGCCGCCAGTCGCCGCGGGATCGGGTCGGGAGATGCCGGCAGTGCGGGGTATTTTCTGGCGGTGATCTTCCCTCACAACCAGATGAAGATCCTCGACTACAACCGAGTGGTTCGGGATCTCAACGGCATGACCCCGGAAACATTCCTCGCCAGTTTGTCGTGTGATTTTACCGTGAGCCCCGGCAATAGCGCTTGTCGCCCGCGCGCACCAGCCGAGTTCGGCATGTATCTGGGAGGGCAGTGGTATCGCCTGAACATACCCCGGGACAGGATCCCGGATGATCCCGTGGGTCGTCTCGACGTCAGCCTGCTGGCGGATAAGCTGCTTGCCCCCATACTCGGTATCACGGATCCACGCCGTGACAAGCGAATCGATTTCGTCGGCGGCATCAGAGGGCTCGAGGAACTGGAACGGCGCGTGGATAGCGGTGAGATGCAAGTCGCCTTTGCCCTGTATCCCACCCGCATGGAAGACCTCATGGCCGTGGCTGATGCCGGTGAGGTGATGCCGCCCAAATCCACCTGGTTCGAGCCGAAACTTGCCGATGGCCTGGTTTCTCATGTGCTCGACTGATCGTGTCCGGGCACGAACCCGAACGGAACCCGGGATTGAGGAGGAGCCATGCGCAATCGTCGCTTCTTCCTTCAGGCGTCCTGGTTCGTGGATCGAGTCAGACCGAATGGGAAAGCCGGCATCGCGCAGTGTCAATGCGATTGATTCAACCTCGACTCCGGTTTGCTCAATTATGACAAGGCGAAGAATTTCTACCTCGTTCACCGTGTGACCTCGCATGACTTCAGCAGGTACATGAAATGCCTGCGGAGGAAGACGTATGATGTCTCTTCCTGGCATAGACCCCGACCCACAGTTTTTCGGCAATCAGGACAAACTCTTAAGCCCCCGGTCTGTGGTCACAGGGGCGTACTTGCGGTTTCACCTCCAGCCGAGGTTTTCCCTGCGGTCGATTCCTGATAGCATGCAAGTGTCTGAAATGGAGAAAAATTCAGATTGCAGCGGGATCCGGTGCCGGCGCTTTCAGAACAGTTTTTCAACCATCCGCATATGGAGTGAGTAATGCATACAATTACTGTCAGGCCCGAATCCCCGGATGACGGTCGCGCCATCGACGTCGTCCACATCAGCGCCTTTGGCGGGGAGGCCGAGGCGCGTCTGATCAGCGCCTTGCGGGCGTCATCCTCCTATAATCGTGAGCTCTCGCTGGTCGCCGAACTGAATGGCCGCATCGTTGGCCATGTTCTGCTGACACGGGTGCCGCTGCGCAGAGATGGTGCGGAAAAGAATGTGCTGGCACTGGGGCCGATGTCGGTGGTGCCTTCACAGAGTCACCGCGGCATCGGATCGGAACTCATCAACGCCAGTATCAATCTGGCAAGGGAAAAGGGCTATGGCGCCATCGTTGTGGTCGGGCACCCCGAGTATTACCAGCGCTTCGGGTTCAAGCCGGCAAAAAAGTTGAAGGTGACCTGCAACCTGCCTGCCCCGGAAGATGCCCTGACGGCAATGGAGATCGTCGACGATAATCTCGCCGGCGGGGGGCATGTCGAATATCCGGAACCCTTTATCGAACTGTACTGACCATCCGCTTGCCGCATCCCGATGGATCAGGATTCAGCGGCCATTGTGAAGTGAAACTGGGAGAAACTGCCGGTATTTTCAATTTGCCGGATCAGCATGATTTTTTCATCGCACCCCCCTCGAGACAGCGTGGACAGGCAACCGGTACTAAATTGCAGGGATGGCAGCAGCAACGACGCCTGTTGATTGAGTGGCTTGTTCTCGGGAAGCAAAATCCCCAGCGACTTGTTGTCAGCCGCTGACTTGTCCGCGCACAAGCATACGCGGACCGGCGTGGCGCCGGATGCCATCAACTGCGCACCCAGCACCAGTCCTCGCTCGGGCGTGAACTTCATCCAGCGGATCACTCCCAGTGCCCAGCCGTCATTAACGCCCTCGGCACTGGCCCTGATCGCAACCAGTTCGCCCACTTGCGCGCTGGAAATGTCGTTACTCTCCCACAGCAGGCAATAGCCCCCGGCACTGACGTCGACCATTTTCCATGATTCGATCGGCAGGGTCAGGTTCATGCCGGCGGTGGTGCTCTGCGTTTCGAGTGCGAAAGCACCTCTCAGCGGATGATTACCCCCCGACAGCGTCCCGTTTTTCTGCCAGCCGCCGCCGTAGGTCTTGCCCCTTGCGGGATGGTTTGTAGCGATCACCGTGGGTCGTTCTAGGGTTGGATCATGCAGAAACTCCTCGCGGTCAGGAGCGTGTGTTTCCCCGGCCGCCGCTCCGGCATCACCCAATCCCGGTTCTCTAAGCAGGCGATGGATTGCGTTGATCCCGAGTATGAGCTGTATGGGCGCTTCCTGGCGACGGCGGGCGGCCTGGCGCTCGGGCATGACACCCCAGGCCAGCATCAGGCGTTTCAGGGTGCTCTCACCCGGAAGACTGTTTCGCAGGCCTGGTTTGTCGCGAAGTTCGGTCAGCGTCGCGTTGGCGGGTTCCGTCATGCCGCTGGTATCCAGGATTCTCCACCCATCATCCAGACGGTCCCGTTGCTTCAGGACCAGGTAGGAAGGCGGGTCGTCCGACGCCAGGTGACAGCTGAAGAAACCAATGTTGTCATGATCCTTCGCTGCAAGAAGTCGACTGAAAGGTGCCCACCGCCCCAGCAGATTGTAAACCAGCCGGATTTCACCCTGACGCAGCCCATAGGGACCGGCAAGGGACAGCAACAGTATCTGCTTGTAGGCGGTCTCGACGGTCGTCAGGTCGGGCTTCTGCAGGGTCGTGTCGGTTTCCTGGTGTGCCTGCAAGCCGTGTTTTGCAGCAAGTGCATACAGTGCGTGCAGGTCTTCCCAGATTCCAGGCCGGTGCTGGGTGTAGATTTGATAGCTGGCGATCAGCGACTCGCTGAGGTAACGGATGGCACGCTGCATCGGTGTTGCCAGCCGCGCGTCTGCGTTCGTCTCCCTGTCGAACGCCGCGACCAGCAGCTTGTACCCGGTTGCCATGGCAAGGTACAGGCCGATGACCTGATTTGACTTCTTGAGATGGTCCTTGCCAAGTGGGAATCGTTTCCCCAGGTACTTCTTTTCCAATGATCTGGTGACATGCGTGACCGGCGCCGTCAGCAATTCAAGGGCCTCGAGGCGGTCACCGGATGACAGCTCGACGCTGTTGATTTCGGACAAGCCGAATTCAAGCCGCCCGGCGCTGAGCTCGATATTGACCAGAGGCAGGTTTTCCACCCATTTTTTGAGCGATTCCGGGTTGGTCTTGAAAATGCTCCCGCCGGGTTTTTTGAGTTTCGGGACCCTTAATGCCATCGTCTGCCTTGCGTTATCCGGTGTGTCGTAGATCGGAAGTGAACAGCTATTTGATTACCCTGTAACGGCAGTTGCGCTACAGAGTAAATACCCGGTGGCTTCCAGCTGCAGGTTACCCGATGTTGATCCGTCTGTCGTCACGTCAGCCCTCTTTCGTGCCGGGCTGGCCAGAGCAATTGTTTGCCCCGTGCCCCGGGTGTTTCTCTTGCCAGGCGTGGCACCAGATATCCAGGCAGGGCGGCATGCAGGCAATCCATCAGTTCGCGGGCGGCGTTGTCGTTTACCTCGAAATGCGCACTACCCTGGACCCGGTCCAGCTGGTGCAGGTAGTAGGGCAGTATGCCGGCTTCGAAGAGTCTCTCGCTCAGCCGGGCAAGTGTAACAGCGTGGTCGTTGATACCCTTCAGCAGGACAGTCTGGTTCAGCAGGGTAACCCCGGCCTGCTTCAGCTTGCGCATGCCCCCGGTGACCGCGGCATCAATCTCATTGGGATGGTTGCAATGCACCACGAGCACCGTGCGCTGCGGATGATTGCCAAGCCAGGCAAGCAGACTGTCATCGATTCGTTCCGGCAGCACGATAGGCAGGCGAGTATGGATGCGCAGGGTTCGCACGTGGGGTATGACAGCGAGTCGCCGGGCCAGTTCACCGAGGCGCTCATCCGGCAAGGCAAGGGGATCACCCCCGCTCAGGATGACCTCGCTGATTTGCTCGTGACGTTCGAGATAGGCCAGCGCCGCATCCCAGTGAGCGGCAGCCGGGTTGGCCTCGCCATAGGGGAAATGCCTGCGGAAGCAGTAGCGGCAGTGCACGGCGCAGGCGCCCGTCAGGGTGAGTAGCGCCCGCCCGTTATATTTATGCAGCAATCCAGGGGTGGCCATGACCTCCTGTTCACCCAGGGGATCCTGCTGGAACCCGGACATTTCACGCCACTCCTCGTGCACTGGCAGGACCTGACGCAGCAGGGGGTCGTTCCTGTTGCCGGTTTCCATGCGGCGTATGAAACTGTGCGTAACCCGCAAGGGAAACTTCCGGGCATCCAGTGAGAGATCCGGCCCGGTGGCCTCCAGTCCGATCAGCCTGAGCAGTTCCTCCACAGAACGGACCGCCTGGCGCAGTGCCGTTTGCCAGGCCGGCATATGTCTTGATGTGTTCATTCGGGGTATCATGACGGCTATTTTTAACACCATTCCAGGACATTACTTAGTCGAATAAGGGCAGATATGGCAACGTACAGTACCAATGAATTCCGTGGCGGCCTCAAAATCATGCTGGATGGCGATCCCTGTTCCATCATTGAGAACGAATTCGTCAAGCCCGGTAAAGGCCAGGCATTCAGCCGCGTCAAAATCCGCAACCTGAAGACCGGGCGTGTCATTGAACGCACCTTCAAATCGGGAGATACCGTTGAAGGCGCTGACGTTCTGGATACCTCGCTGCAGTATCTGTATTCAGACGGGGAATTCTGGCACTTCATGGATCCGAACAGCTTTGAACAGATCGCTGCGGATGCCACGGCCGTCGGCGATGCCACCAAATGGCTGAAGGAACAGGATTCGTGCGAAGTTACGCTCTGGAACGGCGCCCCGATTGCCGTCACGCCACCCAACTTTGTGGTGCTCGCCGTGACGGATACCGATCCCGGTGTGCGCGGCGACACCTCGGGCGGCGGCGGCAAGCCCGCCACGCTGGAAACCGGGGCCGTGGTGCGCGTGCCCCTGTTCATCGAAATCGGCGACATCCTCAGGATCGATACCCGTACCGGAGAATATGTGGCGCGCTCGAAAGAGTAATCGATACGGCAGTCGATAAGCTGGCGGTGATGGCGTGTTGAGGGAAGAACGGGAATGGCGGCCGACGGCGTCACTGAATCTCCTCCGGCTGAGGGCCATGCTGCTGGCACGAATCCGGGAGTATTTCGAGAACGCCGGCGTGCTCGAAGTTGAGACTCCGGTCCTGTCGGCGGCAGGGACAACCGATCCCGCCATACAGAGTTTCTCCACGACCTATCACGGACCGGGTCCGTGCCACGGCGCCAGTTTGTACCTGCATACCTCACCGGAATTTCCCATGAAGCGGTTGCTGGCCGCCGGCGCCGGCTCAATCTACCAGATCTGCAAGGTGTTTCGCGATGGTGAATCCGGTCGCTGTCACAATCCGGAGTATACACTGCTCGAATGGTATCGCGCCGGTTTCGACCATGTGGCGCTGATGGTCGAGGTGGAGTCGCTGTTGCGCGAGGTGTTGAGGGATCTACTGCCTCTGGCGCCGGCCAGACACTGGACCTACCGTGAGCTGTTCATGAATTATTCGGGTATTGATCCCTTCGCTACCTCGGTAAATGAAATTCGGCAAGCCTTAGAGGCAAAGGGTAGCAGCACGCCACCCGGACTGGCGGAGGATGAGATAGACGGCTGGCTTGACCTGCTGCTGACGCATGTTGTTGAACCCGAGCTGGACGCCGGGATGATTTTTGTCAGTGAATACCCGGCCAGCCAGGCGGCGCTCGCCCGGCTGCTTCCCGGGGAGCCACCGGTTGCGGCGCGTTTCGAGGTTTACCTTGACGGTGTCGAACTCGCCAACGGTTACCACGAACTGACCGACGCGGCGGAACAGCGCCGGCGCTTTGAACGCGACAACACACGCCGCGGCGCCCGGCACCTCGCAGCCATCGAACCAGACTGGCGACTGCTGGCGGCCATGCGCTCGGGATTGCCGGACTGCGCCGGCGTCGCCCTGGGGATCGACCGGCTGCTGATGATCACCGCCGGGTTAAGTCATATTGATGAAGTCGTGGTGTTTCCGCTGGAACGCGCCTGAATCATGAGCAAGTCCATGGACTCCTGCTTAACGCTATCCCGAGGGAAGGTCCTTATTCCGATCGGGGTGTCTGTCGGCGGTTTCACGGATCGTCGGGCCAGGCAGGAAATGGCATCGGCGTGTCCCGTACTTCCAACCGGTTGATGATCCCCCCGTGTTGTCGAATATCCGTGTAGCTCTCCTGAACACCAGCCATCCCGGGAATATCGGGGCCGCTGCCCGTGCCATGAAAACCATGGGCCTGACTGACCTGTGGCTGCTGGATCCGCTGCACTTTCCCGATGCCGAGGCCACGGCACGCGCCTCGGGCGCGGATGACCTGCTGGCGAGCGCACAGGTCCGCCAGCAGCTGGACGACCTCCTTGAGGATTGCCGCCTGGTCGTTGGCGCCAGCGCCCGTACCCGCAGCATTCCGTGCCCGGTGCTCACCCCGGGGGAGTGCGCGTCGCTGGTCAGGGAAGAGAGTGACAAGGGCAGGGTGGCCGTGCTTTTCGGTCGTGAACAGTCCGGTCTGAGCAACGCAGAGATCGACCGCTGCCATTACCTGGTCCGGATACCGGCCAGCCCGGTTTACGCTTCCCTGAACCTGGCGGCCGCCGTGCAGGTCATTGCCTATGAATTGTTCGTCGCACATGTTACAAAGGAACCCGAAGAAGGCGGTTGTTCGCCAAAGCATGTACCCGTTAGCGCTGGCGAGATGGAGCGTTTCTACGAACACCTCGAGACGACGCTGGTGCAACTTGAATTCCTCGACCCGGCCAATCCGCGGCACCTGATGCGTCGCTTGCGGCGTCTGTACAATCGGTCCAGGCCCGATCAGATTGAAATCAATATCCTGCGCGGTATTCTTACGGCGGCACAACAGGTAGAGAAGTGACGAAGAACAACCGGGTAATGACTTCCAGCCGGCTGTGATCAAACGCTATGTTCGAAAGAATCAAAGAAGATATCCAGTGTGTCTTTGAACGCGATCCGGCCGCACGCACCGGCTTTGAGGTGCTGACGACCTACCCGGGACTGCATGCCGTGCTGTTGCATCGCCTGAGTCACCGGCTATGGAACTTGAAGCTCAAATGGCTGGCCAGGGTTCTCTCCAATATTGCACGACTGTTCACCGGGATCGAGATACATCCTGGCGCTACCATCGGGCGACGCTTTTTTATTGACCATGGCATGGGGGTGGTGATCGGGGAGACCACCGAAATCGGCGATGATTGCACCCTCTACCACGGCGTCACCCTCGGGGGTACCACATGGGACAAGGGCAAGCGCCACCCCACGCTGGGCAGGGATGTCGTTATCGGAGCGGGTGCGAAGGTGTTGGGTCCCATCAAGATCAATGACGGCGTGCGTATCGGATCCAACGCGGTGGTGCTCAAGGATGTGTCGGCTGACAGCACTGTCGTGGGGGTTCCAGGCCGCGTGGTGAGTATCAAGACTCCCGCCGAACCGGATTCCCGCCGCCAGGCCATCGCCAAGAAGATGGGGTTCGATGCCTACGGCGCGACACGTGATATGCCGGACCCGGTGGCGACCGCGATCAACGGAATTCTCGATCATATGCACGTCATGGACGAACGACTCGAACAGATGTGCCGAGAACTGAGAAGCCTCGGTGTCGAGATGGATGAACTTCACATGCCGGACCTGGGACCCTGCGAACTGAATCATGTGGAAGACAAGGAAATCCATGTGCCCGGCGAATCCGATGACCCGGAACTACCGGACAATCCGTCGGGTAAATCTTGACTGAAACAGTGGGTTATGTCATCTTGTCAAAGTGTTCATATCCTGATGGCCCGGTCACGTGAAGCTCACCAGTAAAGGACGTTACGCGGTCACCGCGATGCTGGATCTGGCCTTCCATTCCCAGGCGGGGCCGGTTACCTTGAACCAGATCTCGCAACGACAGGATATCTCCCTGTCCTATCTCGAACAGCTGTTCACGCGATTGCGCAGGCGTAACCTCGTCAGTAGCACCCGCGGTCCGGGCGGCGGGTATTCACTCAGCCGTACCGCCGACCGGATTGCGATCGCCGAGATTATCGCGGCCGTTGACGAGTCGGTTGAAACCACCCGCTGCAACGGTGCGGGTAACTGCCAGGAGGGCCAACGCTGCCTGACCCATGAACTGTGGGATGACCTCAGCCGGCAGATCTACCGGTTCCTCAATGACATTACCCTGGCGCGCCTGATGGATGAACAGGGGATCCAGGATGTCGCCAGCCGGCAGGACCGCAAAATGAGCGAGCGCTCAACGGTTGACCTGACCATGCCCGCACGCAGAACGCATCCGCATCATCTATAGGCTCCTGGAAGCCTGTTCTGGCAGGACCGGTCCTTTTATTCCGCTGCAGTTTGCCAGACCAGCAGGCGATTATTGACCGGCATGGCATAATCCTGTTTCAGGTGCAGGCCACAGGTGCTTGCCAGTTCAACCAGATCCTCGATGTCCCTCAGTCCGCTTTGCGGATCCCGCTGTTTCAGCCACAGGTCAAAGCGTGCGTTGCTGTCGCTGGTGTAACGCCGGTTGTAGTTGAACGGCCCGTAGAGGCAGAAGATTCCACCCGTTTCCAGCAGGGCGCCGATTCCCGTGATCATGGCGATAACCGCCGGCCAGGCCATGATATGCGTGGTGTTCGCACTGAATACACTGTCGGCGCGGAAGTCAGGCCAGTGGTCGTCAGTGACATCGAGGCGCAGCGGAGGCAGCAGATTGGCAAGCTCCGCATCGTGTCGCCAGGCGTTGATGCTGTCATGATTGATTTCAAGATCGCTCGGCTGCCAGGTCAGGTGTGGCAGATGACGGCTGAAGTAGACCGCATGCTGTCCCGTGCCGCTGCCGATTTCCAGCACTGCCCGGCAGTCGGCCAGTTCTCGCTGCAGGACAGCCAGGATCGGATCCTTGTTTTCTTCGCAGGCTTCCGAGTATTGTTTCATTTCCGGTGTTTCAAAGGGGTATCCTGGTTATTTCATCACAATCGCTGCTGCAGGATCGCGGCGACTTCGCCGTCCGTCAGGACGACGGGATTGGTTTTCATGCTGCTGCCCCGACTGTTTGCCACAACCCGTGCGAAGTCATTTGCCTTGACGCCGAACCGGCCGAGCCGCGGGATATCCAGCTGCCGGATCCAGTCTTCGAGCAGTTTGATCAACGCTTCATGCGCTTTCTGCGTATCGGAAAACCCCGTGTCGCACAGCAGACCGGCCAGCCGGGCGTATTTGTCCAAAGCGGGGTTCTCCGGTTCTCGCGCCTGCATGGCCTCGATGTTCGCCCGGGTAGCGGCGGCCACCAGGGTGCCGCAGACCACGCCGTGCGGAACCGGAAAGAAGGCTCCCAGCGGAGAGGCGAGACCATGGACGGAACCCAGGCCGGTTTGCGCCAGGGTGATGCCCGATAGCAGAGCGGCATAGGCCATACCCGCTCGGGCGCCGCTCGCCGCAGCGGGATCTTCATAAAGCGGCATCAAACTGTCCCGGGCCGCCCGCATGCCATCCAGGGCCAGGGCATCCGTCATCCGGTTTGCCCGGGTCGAGACATAGGATTCCATCAACTGGGTGAGGGCATCCATGCCATTGGCCGCGATCTGTCCGGGCGGACAACTGGCCAGGAAATCGGGGTCGATGAAGGCGTATTCCGGAACCAGCCGTTCGTCCCGGAATGACTTCTTGAACCCGTGTTCGCCCTGGATACTGAGGACCGCGTTCCTGGTCGCCTCGCTGCCGGTGCCGGCGGTGGTAGGCGCGGCGATGAATGGCACGGCGGGTCCCGCGTAGGGCTTCTCCGGTCCAACGCCTTCCAGGTAATCCATCACCGAGTCGCTCGTGCGCAGCAGTCCGGCAATGGCCTTGCCGGCATCCAGCACGCTGCCGCCGCCGATGGCAATCACGACATCGGGTTGCCCGTCACGGAATCGGGTTACCGCGGCGTCCACCAGCCCGGGCGAGGGTTCCCCACTGACGGTGGTGTGTTCCCACTGGATGCCGGCCTGCCGCAGTCCCTGCGTGAGCGTTTGCCAGCGGTGCGACTGCTGCAAGGACGCCGCACCGGTGATCAGCAGGGCGCGTTTGCCGAAACTCGCCGCGATGCCCGGCAGTTTTTCGATCGTCCCGGCGCCAAATTCGATGCGTGGAAAGCGTGCAAGTGAAAAGGAATGAATCATCATGCGGGGAACAGTCCGCGCCAGGGGATGCCCTGGCGGGGTTCCGCCATCCAGTCGGCTACCGTATCCCGCCAGCTCAGGTAGTGAGGCGTCTGTTTGTGTGCGGCGGCCTCGGCGGGGTCGGCATAGGCCTCGTAGAGGATGAACCGTGCCGGATTATCGGGTGCCTGCAGCACATCGAAACGCCGGTTGCCCGGCTCGCGGATCGAGGCTTCGTAGTTGCGTTTCGTGGCCTCGATGAAGTCGTTGATGCGTTCGGGTTTGACGTGGATCTGTACCAGGGTGACATGCATGACATCCTCCTGAATCGCTGTTTGTCCCTGTCGCTGCAGGGTGTCATCAGGGGAATGGTATCACTCGAGGAGCGCCATGAAGAGTCAGGGTGAGATGCGACTTTGCGGCTCCGTACCGCAGCCATTCCTCAGTAGCCGAGCAGGCGCCCGCCCTGATAGAAGCCGAAGCTTACCGTCCAGGCGAGGAACAGTGACCAGGCCGTGCTGTAGCCGGCGAATTTCCAGCTGTGTGATTCACTGCGCTGGGTGGCAAGCGTGGAGAGACAGGGCGTGTACAGCAGCACGAACAGCATGAAACTGATGGCCTGGATGCTGTCCATCTGCGTGTGCAGATAACCGGTCAATGCACCACCCTCCAGGCCGGTCATGGCGACCATGGCCCCGATGACGATTTCCTTGGCCACGAAGCCGAACAGCAGCACGATGGACATGTCCGGACTGATGCCGATCGGTTGCAGCACCGGGTTCAGCCACTGGCCCAGCATGCTTGCATAGGACCCTGCTCCGCCCGGTGTGCTGGCGTTCGGGTAATGCGTCAGCAACCACACCAGAACCACACCCGTGATGATGAAGGTACTGGCGCGGCGCAGGAAATG
>JBAVKA010000108.1:0-2252 GCA_049688075.1 Gammaproteobacteria bacterium | reverse complement strand
CTGTTCGATTTCCACAAATGCGCCCAGCAGAATGGCGATCTTGGGTAGACTAGCGGCGTAAAGCATTTCGTTGCCGTTGACCTGCGCCACGCGTGGCTTGTCGAGTCGGGTGAGGTCGACCAGCGCGATGCCCAGCCTCGTGTCGCGCGCCGCCTTGTTGAGACCGAGTTGCACCAGCGTCTTGTCGAGCTGGTGCTGCAGAGTCGGGTCAGCGCATTTCCAGAGGGAAGGAAAGGAGTCGGTGGCGTCGGCCGCAACCTGGAGCGACATGAGGAAGACTGCAAAAGCAAAAAGGGCTGTACCTGCAAGACCCATATGTCGCGGCGTATCACCCTCGATTCTGACAGGCCGCGTTGCGAATCGGGTTGCCGCAGCATTACTCTCCAGACCCATCGACATACCCGCGGCAAGCAGTGCTCGTAATGTTATTATCCAGTTAGCCAACCTCATGACGTTAACCATGGATAAGTGATCTCCTGAGAAATATCTCAATACGCAATTGACATGTTATCTGTGGCATATCCCATGCCACGCCAAGATAGTTACCTGTCTTCCAGACACTTATACGACGATAGCACCCGAGGTTTGGGGGTTTTTACCGCCGAATTTGTCGTGCTGTCACGACGGATGAATGAGGGCGATAACAGCTAACTGATACGATTACTGAAAACCTGTCATGCCACCGTAACAAATCGCAGATCAATTGGTGAGCACGATGAGCTGCAGCTATTTGCCTCTCCCCGACTTCCTCCGTTTGCAGGAGGCATTTAAATCCGCTTCAAACGGCCTGCCAGCAAAAACCGGGTGCTTGCTGCCGTAATGGATTCGGCCGGGTTCAATGTTCGTTCCATGCAAGGGATTGATTGAACAAGCTGCCGCTGAATCACTTTGAGGACCGCGCGCTGACGCCACGGCGATCGATAGGTTTCCCTGTTATTAATGAGGCACTCTGGGAACGCGCAGAAAGCGATTTGGTGTTTCCTGTAACAGCTGCACGACATGCGGTCCCCTTTCAAATCAGCCAGATAACTACACGCTTTCCTACAGGTCGTTCTGGCACGACAAATTCTCACAAGAAAACCCTTATTTGTTGACCGTATTAACAGGGTAAGCCATTGGTTGGCGGGAAACTTCATCGATGTGGCACGCGATATGCCCTGAATATCACAACAAAGGCGTGAAGAGATTCCCAGGAGGCAACTCATGATTCGTGCCCTCTCTAGATCATCAAGACTTAAGACGTACATTACCCTGTTTGTCGTCGTGACGCTGGCTGCACTGTTCAGCGATGCAGAAGCGATGCGTTGTGGAACGAACCTGGTCGAGCCTGGAGACAGTCAGTACGAGGTGGCGGTTAAATGCGGCAATCCCACCTTCGTCGAACAAAACCGCTGGCACTACGATCGGGGTCCACATACGTTCATCAAGATCCTGTACTTCACTAACGGGCAGTTGCAAACGATCGATAATGGAAAATATGGCAGCAGCGGCATCAAACAGGCGCCAGCGTCGGTTATCCCGTAGGCCCGGTTATGCTGTCTGTCTCGACATTGTCAGGATGGTATCAGTTGTTCCAGTTCGACACGCATTGTAAGTTCGACAAAGTCCGGTGCTGACCCTCAGCTGCTGAAGGGTTAAGCAAATGGATAGTACCAACCAATGCCGAAAGGCAGGAGGATGTTATGACTACTCAATATCGTAACTCATTACTTGCAGGTGTGATTGCCGCACTGATCGCAGCACCCGGCTGGGTCTCCGCTCAACAAGAACAGGCACCGCAAGTTGACAGCGGACACCAGGGGCCTCCGACGGTTGGGGCACCGGCGCCATCCGCAAATCCGATGAAGTCGGTGCCTGAAGGCGCCTTAATGCCGTCTGAAGATGCCACTCATAGGAATAACACCTTGTTAACCGCGCTGACTCCCCAGCAGTTGAAGCATATGGAAATCGACGACGCTTCGGGGCAGAAAATCGGCAAAGTCGAAGAGGTGGTTCGCAGTCGTGAAGACGGATTTATCTACGCCGTGGTCTCCTCAGGTGGGCTATTGGGGATAGGTGCAAATGAGGTGACCGTCCCCGTAGAAATGCTGGAATTGCAAGGTAACCGACTGCGCATCAGCGCCACGAAGGACGAACTTCAGCGCTGGCCGGAATACCAGGAAGATCGGTATGCCGAGCTGGAGCCCACGAGTAAACCGATCAGCGAGTTCTCGGCCTTCGAAGCGATTCCACCGAAGGAGTCGGAATAAGGT
>JBAVKA010000107.1:0-5587 GCA_049688075.1 Gammaproteobacteria bacterium | reverse complement strand
AACAACGACTCCCTGCACTGACTGCAAAATGCAAAATGGGGACAGACCACGTTTTCTAAAAGAAAACGTGGTCTGTCCCCATTTTGCTATCAGGCGCCGCCAACCGTCATCTGTTCGATCAGCACCGAGCCGCAGCGGACATTGCCGCGCAAATCGACATCGTTGCCGACCTCGACGATGCCGGCAAACATGTCCTTCATATTCCCGGCGATGGTGATCTCGTCGACCGGGTAGTCTATCTCCCCGCCCTCGACCCAGAACCCCGCCACGCCGCGGGAATAGTCGCCGGTCACAATATTCACGCCGAAGCCGATGAGTTCCGTCACCAGCAGGCCTGTACCCATGACGCGCAGCAGCGCGGGAAAATCCATCCCGCCGGGATCGATAACCAGATTGCGCACGCCGCCGGCGTTGCCCGTCGTCTCCATGCCCAGCCGGCATGCGGCGTAGCTGTCCAGCACATACCTGCGGAGTATGCCGTCGCTGACGATATCGCGCGCCTGTGTGACCACCCCTTCATTGTCATACGGCGCACTGCCCAGCGCCTTTTTCAGCCGGGGCTGCTCGTGGATATGCATGAAACCGGGAAACACCTGCTTGCCGAGGTGGTCGACCAGGAAGGAGGCGTTGCGGTACAGGTTGCCGCCATTGACGGCGGAGATGAAATTGCCGAACAGGCCGCCGGCGACCTCGGCCGCAAACACGACCGGCGCTCGCCGTGTCGAGAGACGCCGCGTTCCCAGTCGCTGTATGGTACGCTCACCAGCCTTGCGTCCCACCGTCGCCGGCGCTTCGAGATCGTGATGATCTCGGGCCGCGAAATACCAGTGATCGCGCTGCATCTCCTCGCCCTGCCGGCCTACCACCGCACAGCTGATGCTGTGCCGGCTGGTCTTGTAACCGCCGAGAAAGCCGTGGCTGTTTCCCATCACGCGCAGGCCGACATAGCTGGAGAGTGTTGCCCCCTCCGAATTGACGATACGCGCATCCACTCCGCGGGCCGCATCCTCGCACTCGCGTGCCACCTCGATGGCCTGCTCGGCATCGATCGGCCAGGGATGATACAGATCGAGATCGGGTATGGACGTTGCCATGCGGGCTGGATCCGCCAGCGAGGCGCAGGGATCGCTGTTCGTGTAGCGGGCGATATCGCAGGCCGCCCTGACGGTGGCCTGCAGGCTCTCCGGCCCGAAATCCGCTGTGCTGGCGGAGCCCTTGCGGTGGTCGAAGTACACGGTGAGACCAAGGCCGCGGTCGCGGCTGTATTCCAGGGTTTCCGTCTCGCCGAGACGCACGGTCACCGAAAGTCCGGTATCCATGCTGACGCCGGACTCCACCCCGTCGGCTCCCAGCTGCCGGGCCTGTGTGATCACTTCCTGCACCAGGTCCTCGAGCCGGGACTGCTCGGGAAACGGCGGCTGCGTTTCAGTCTGGATCGTCGACATAGTCATTCCTTAATAGGGTGACGCGATTCTACCGGGCATCTCACGGGCGGACAAATTCACCTGAAAACGCTATGCTTGCGGATCAACACATGGAGTTACGGAGCCCATGCAGGAGTCGGAATTCGATGAGCCGGAAGCGCCCAGCAAATCCCGGCGCAAGCGGGACATGCTCGAACTGCAGAAGCTCGGCGAAGAGTTGCTCACATTCCCCGATGCGGCCCTGCGGGAGATGGGACTGCCGGAGCCGCTGTTCGAGGCGCTCGAAACCGCCCGGCGAATCAGGGCCCATGGCGGACGGCGGCGCCAGCTGCAATACATCGGAAAACTGATGCGTAACCTCGATACGGCGCCCATCCGGGAGGCAGTCGACTCACGACAACAGCAGGAAAACACCCATACCCGGGCCTTTCACCGGCTGGAAGGGCTGCGCGAGGCGCTGATCGATGACGCAGATGCCGCTCTCGCCAGGCTACTCGAGGACTACCCTGCGGCCGACCGCCAGCATCTGCGCCGGCTTGCACGCCAGGCGCGCACCGAACGGGATAACCACCAGCCGCCGCGTGCCGCGCGCGTCCTGTTCCGCTACCTGCGCGAACTGCAGGAACAGTCCGGCCTGAACGACAGCGTAACCAGTGCCCGGGAAGAAACACTTGTTTCACCGCAAAGACGCAAGGTAAACCAAGAAACCTGATTGCCCATCCACAAACAAATAAACTCACCGCAGAGATGCAAAGCAGGCAGAGAACTTCCTAATAAAAACAAACAAGTACCTTTGCGTCTCTGCGGTGAGAACGGTGTTTGTCAATGAACACTGATTAACAAAAAAACAATTAACCGGCTTCCCGTTCTTTGCGTCTTTGCGGCGAGTTTATTTCCCTATCGATGAACACAATGCTGGACGCAAAAGGGGTCTTGCGACCCCCCTGCATAACCGGCGTCCAGCCTGGCTACTCCTGGCCGACCGCCTTCATGCTGAGGCGAATGCGACCCTGCTTGTCGACCTCCAGCACCTTGACCTTGACATGGTCACCCTCGGAAAGCTTGTCGCTGACGTTCTGCACACGCTCCTCGCAGATCTGCGAGATGTGCACCAGGCCGTCCTTGCCGGGGAGGATAGTCACGAAGGCGCCGAAGTCCATCAGCTTGGCCACGCGACCCTCGTAGATATGGCCGACCTCGACATCCGCGGTAATGAGCTCGATGCGCCGCTTCGCCTCCTGCCCCGCTTCATAGTCGACGGAAGCGATCTTGACGTTGCCGCTGTCGTCGATGTCGATGCTGGCGCCGGTTTCCTCGGTGATGGAGCGGATGGTCGCGCCACCCTTGCCGATGACATCGCGGATACGCTCCGGATTGATCTTGATGGTGATGTAGCGAGGCGCGAATTTCGACATTTCCTCGCGCGGCATGGAAATCGCCTCCGCCATTCTGCCGAGGATATGAATGCGTCCCTCGTTGGCCTGCGCCAGCGCCTGCTGCATGATCTCCCGGGTGATGCCCTCGATCTTGATATCCATCTGCAATGCGGTCACGCCCGTGGTGGTGCCGGCAACCTTGAAATCCATGTCACCGAGATGGTCCTCGTCACCCATGATGTCGGTCAGCACCGCATGACTGTCGCCTTCCTTGATGAGGCCCATGGCCACACCGGCCACCGGGGAGGTGATCGGCACGCCGGCATCCATCAGTGCCAGGCTGCTGCCGCAGACACTCGCCATGGAACTGGAACCGTTGGATTCGGTGATTTCGGAGACGACGCGGATCGTATAGGGAAAGGATTCGGGGTCCGGCATGACCGCGCTGATACCGCGCTTGGCCAGTTTGCCGTGGCCGATCTCGCGGCGTTTGGGGCTGCCCACCCGGCCGGTTTCACCGACGCAGTAGGGCGGAAAATTGTAGTGCAGCATGAAGTGCTCGCGCCGCGAGCCCTGCAGGGCATCGATGATCTGGGCATCCCGTTCGGTGCCGAGCGTGGTCACCACCAGCGCCTGGGTCTCGCCCCGGGTGAACAGCGCGGAGCCGTGGGTGCGCGGCAACAGGCCGGTACGGATCGTGATCGGACGCACGGTGCGGGTATCGCGTCCATCGATGCGTG
This sequence comes from Gammaproteobacteria bacterium, assembly GCA_049688075.1. Taxonomy (GTDB): domain Bacteria; phylum Pseudomonadota; class Gammaproteobacteria; order UBA9214; family UBA9214; genus CAVQCA01. Next base: position 2,047 of record JBAVKA010000107.1, on the reverse strand, counting down.
GTTCGCCGGCAAGAATGCGCCCGCGTACAGTTTTCTTCTCCAGCGCGGAAATCGCGGCGGTGACCTCATCCGTGGCGTAGCCGTCCCCGCCATCGCCGGCGGTGAGCTTTTCGGTGATTTCCTCGCGGATCTTGTCAAGCAGGGCATAACGGTCCTGTTTGTCGGCAACCCGGTAGGCCGCCTGGATGGCCTCGAGGCCTTCCTGTTCGACTGCCGCCAGCACAGCCTCGTTCTTCCGGGCCGGCGCCCACTGCATTGCCGGGGTATTGATCTCGGCGGCCAGTTCCCGAATTGCGGTGATGGCGGTCTGCATCTGTTCATGGCCGAAGACGACCGAGCCCAGCATCACGTCCTCGGGCAGCTCTTTCGCCTGCGACTCGACCATCAGCACGGCGCTCTGCGTGCCCGCAACAACCAGATCGAGTTTCGACTCGGCCAGCTGGCTGGCGGTCGGGTTCAGCACATAGTCCCCGTTGATGTAGCCGACGCGGATGGCGCCGATCGGACCGTTGAACGGCAAACCGGAGATACTCATGGCGGCCGAGGCGCCGAGCAGCGAGGCGATATCGGGATCGACCTGCGGGTCCAGCGACATCACGGTGATGATGACCTGCACCTCGTTGGTGAAACCTTTGGGAAAAAGCGGTCGCAGCGGACGATCGATCAGGCGCGAGACCAGTGTCTCATTCTCGCTCGGGCGCCCTTCGCGGCGAAAAAAACCGCCGGGGATGGTACCGGCGGCGTAGGTCTTTTCCTGGTAATCCACGGTGAGTGGAAAGAAATCCCGGCCCTCCATGGCTTTCTTGGCCGCGACCACAGTCGCCAGAATCACCGTTTCGCCCATGCTGACCATGACGGCACCGGTGGCTTGTCGGGCGATTTCGCCGGTCTCCAGCGTGACGGTCTGGTCACCGTACTGAAAGGATTTCTTGATTACGCTCACGATGATTTCCTTGGATTATTACGTGGTAGGGGGTATGTCGGCGCAGCGCCGGGATGACAGCGGGAACTAGCGGCGCAGACCGAGTCGTCCGATCAGGTCCTGGTAGCGCGTGCTGTCCTTGCCCTTCAGGTAATCAAGCAGCTTGCGGCGCTTGTTGACCATGCGCAGCAGCCCCTGGCGGGAGTGGTGATCACTCTTGTGTTTCGTGAAATGATCGGTCAAATGCTGGATATTGGCGGACAGCAAGGCAACCTGGACTTCCGTCGAACCGGTATCGGCGGCACCGCGCTGGTAATCCTTGACGATCTGCCCTTTTTGTTCGGCATTCAAAGCCATGTAAAGACTCCCAAATATAAATACTTAAATCGAGTGAGCCCGCTATTTTAGCCGGGCTGATGTCAGGCCACAACTCCCCTGAAGGAAATATCAGCCGATATTCAGCAGGCGGCGCGGCGCGACCCGTCCGTCGTCGAGAATCTCGCCGACGCCGAGAAACCGTCGCTGCCCTTCATAGAGACGCACCAGACCGGCGGTCGGAGCATGCGGCACCAGCACCGGCTGGCCCTGGCGCAGATAAAAGGCGGCATCCCCGCTGAGGCGCACGTCGGGCCACTGACTCAAACCGCTCTCCATCGGCAGCAGCAGCCCGTCGAGTCCCTTCTCGCCCTCCCGGACCAGACATTCCTCGAGTGCGTCGAGGGTCACCATGCCGGAGGCTTTGTAGGGTCCGACGCCGAAGCGCCGCAGATCCGCGACATGGGCGCCGCATCCCAGCGCTTCGCCGATATCCTCAACCAGGGTGCGGATATAGGTACCCTTGGAACAATGCACCCCGATCTCGGCCAGTGGCAGCCGAAAATCCAGCAGCTCCATCGCGTGAATCGTGATCCGCCGCGGTGCGCGTTCGACTTCCAGCCCCTTGCGCGCCAGGGCGTACAGGCGCTGGCCCTGGTGCTTCACGGCCGAATACATCGGGGGAATCTGCTCGATGACACCGTTGAAGCTCTCCATGACTTCGAGCAGCCGTTTTTCGGTGACCGCCTCCACCGGGCGCGTCTCCAGCACCTCCCCCTCGGCATCGGCGGTGGTCGTGCGCACCCCCAG
>JBAVKA010000106.1:0-24076 GCA_049688075.1 Gammaproteobacteria bacterium | reverse complement strand
CTGGCCGAGGTGGCCGCCTTGCTGGTGCTCCAAAAAAAAGCCCAGGCCATCTGGGGGGACGGCGAGGACGATTGATCGTGCCGGAGGACCGTCAGATGGCGATTGATTTGATTGAAGAGGCCGGGGTCCCTCACATCAGACCATGCCTGACCAGGTAATACTGACGCTCCTTGTCGGTACGTATGCGGCTGATGGCGGCATTGGCGACATGGATGCGATACATTCTGGACGGCGGCACATCCAGGACATAAGCCATGATGGCGCGGATGACGCCCGCATGGGCCACGACCAGCACGGATTGCCCGGCAAACCGGTCAAGCAGATCGTCAAAACCGGCCTGGACGCGACCGGTGAATTCCTCCAGAGGTTCCGCACCCGGAGGGCGGCTGTTAACCGGATCCTGCAGGAACCGGGCAACCTGCCCCGGGTTGAACTCTTCCAGCTCGAGGCGGGTATACCCTTCCCATTCTCCAAACCCGACTTCCCTGAACCGCGGCTCCTCGTGCACGGGCAGTTGCAGGCGTTCGCCGAGCGCGGCGGCGAAGCTGCTGCAGCGAAGCAGCGGCGATGTCACGATCTGTTGCCAGTCCGACATGCCTTCCACCGTCCGCCACATCTGCTGCCAGCCTTTCTCGCTGAGCGCATCATCGAGCTGGCCGCGGTAACGCGTCCCGCCGACCGGCTCACCATGGCGCAGCAGGTCAATCTGTGTCTCTCCATCCGTCACTGTGTTCAACTATTCCATTCTTCAGGTTGACAGGGTCGCGAGGCGCTCATTCAGGGCCAGCCAGTCGAATGCCTCACCCGGATCCGTCTTGCGCCCGGGCGCGATATCGCTGTGGCCGCGAATACGATCGCTGGAAATACCGGGGAATGTCCGTGACAGCACCCGGATAATTGCCGCCAGCCGGTCATATTGCTGCAGTGAATAGGGCTCGTTATCCTGTCCTTCCAGTTCTATCCCGATGGAATAGTCATTACAGCAGCTGCGTCCCTGATAACAGGACTCACCCGCATGCCAGGCACGCATTCTGAAAGGCACGTACTGCACCACCTCACCGTCTCGCCGGATCAGCACATGACTGGAAACCCGCAGGTGCGCAATCCCGGGGAAATACGGATGGGCATCCGGATCGAGCCGATTGGTAAACAGGTCATCGATCCCGGCGCCGCCGTACTCGCCCGGCGGCAGGCTGATGCCGTGGATGACAATCAGGGAAATGTCGTCGCCGTCCGGCCGTTCATCACAATTCGGTGATGGCACCTGCCGGGCATCAAGCAGCCGGTTTCCAGTCACATCGATCCTCATGGCGCTTCCTGTGGAGGCGCACCGATCGCAGCCTTGAGTGCTGTGTACAGATGCTCCATACGAGCCTCGGACAGGAACTCGCAATGAAAATGCCCGTTCAGATAAAGGAACAGAGCCGGCAGGTGAAAAAGCCCGAACTCATGCGCCAGTGCCATGTCCCGCTGTACGTCGACCTGATAAAGGGTAACGTTGTCATGCAATACCGCATAATCGACCAGCAGTCGCTTCCAGTGCCGGCACGACGCGCATCCCGGCGTGTGGAACAGCACCAGGGACGGGCCATGAGTGGCCCCGATGCGGTGATGGAAATCAAACTGGTCCAGTGTCGCGATGACGTTCATTATACTGGCAGTATAACGCAGTGGCGGCATCGGCTATCTGCACGGCAGCCACGGGAAATCAGGCCATCTGGATGATATTATCCCGATCCGGTATGTTCGGCTACAATAGCCAACTTTCGTCAATACACCCGGTAAATGGAAAAGCAATGCGTACGATAAAACTGCTGGCCCTTGTGTGTTCAACCTGCCTGGTCACGAGTATTGCCCTGGCCGAGACGAATTACGTCAGTGATCAGCTCGAGGTCCCTTTACGCAGTGGCACGAGTCTCAAACACAGCATTATTCGCATGCTGCGCAGCGGCACTCCGGTTGAGGTGCTGGATCAGGATAAGGAGTCAGGCTACAGCCAGATCCGGGCCTTGGGCAAGGAAGGCTGGGTGCTCACCCGCTATCTGATGAAAGGACCGGTTCCCCGTGATCAGCTGGCCGAGGCCGAGAAGAAGCTCGCGGAACTCGAGCTCCAGAACCGCAAGATGACGACAGCCATGCAGGCGATCAAGGAGGAAAAAGGCACCATCGAGAAGGAAAACAACACGATGGACGCTGATTACCGGAAAGTCAGTCAGGAACTGTCCGAGATCAAGCGCACCGCCTCCAGCGCCCTTGCCATCGACAGTGAGAACAAGGATCTCAAGAGCCGCCTGGTGGCGCTGGAGCGCAACCTGCAGACATTGCAGCAGGAGAATGAAAACCTCAAGGACCGCACCGCACGTGACTGGTTCATGGTAGGCGCCGGCGTCGTCCTGATTGGCATCCTCGCGGGCCTCATCATCCCGCGCATCCGCTGGCGCAAGAAATCCAGCTGGGATACGTTCTAGACAGAACTGTTCACCGCAGAGACGCAGAAAAATTAATCAGTGTCCATGCATTACACCGCAAAGTACGCGAAGGAATTTATTAACAAAACAATTAAACACGTTGCGTCTTGGCGGTGAGATTTTTACCGTGCGCACACCGACCTGTCACTCATCCGTGACACACCCAACAGAAGCATCCTTCACCAGCCGGATGTATTTAGACAGCGTGCCGCGTGTGGCTTTGTAGGGCGGCATGGTCCACTGCCCGCGGCGCTGCGCCATATCCGCATCGCTGACGGCGACCGAAAGACTGCGGGTTTCCGCATCGATGGTGATTATGTCACCGTTCCGGATCAGGGCAATGGGTCCGCCGTCCTGAGCCTCGGGGACAATATGGCCGATGATGAAGCCGTGTGACCCCCCGGAAAAGCGGCCATCCGTCAGCAGCGCCACGTCATTGCCAAGCCCGGCGCCCATGATCGCCGAGGTCGGGGTCAGCATCTCCGGCATACCCGGACCGCCCTTTGGTCCCTCATAACGGATAACCACCACATCCCCTTTCTGTATGCGCTGCTCCTCCAGCGCATACAGCATGGCCTCTTCGCCATCGAACACCCGAGCCGGACCGCTGAATCGCAGGCCCTCCTTGCCAGTGATCTTGGCCACCGAACCACCGGGGGCGAGGTTTCCCCTCAGGATCTGGATGTGCCCGGTATTCTTGATCGGATTTTCCAGCGAATGAAGGACCGTCTGACCAGCCGTCAATCCGGGCACATCCCCGAGATTCTCACTCACCGTCCGCCCGGTCACGGTTAGGCAGTCACCCTTGATCAGATCGTGTTCCAGCAGGTATTTCATGACCGCCGGGGTACCACCCACCTGATGCAGATCCTCCATAACGTAGCGGCCGCTCGGTTTGAGGTCGGCCAGAAACGGTACCCGGTCGCTGATATGCTGGAAGTCATCGATAGTCAAAGGGACATCGACGGCACGCGCCATGGCCAGCAAGTGAAGCACGGCGTTGGTTGACCCACCGAGCGCGATGACTGCCACCATGGCATTTTCAAAGGCATCGCGTGTCATGATGTCGCGTGGCTTGATGTCGTTTTCCAGGAGATTGCGAATGGCGGCTCCCGCACGGAAACATTCCTCGAGTTTCCGTGGGTCAACCGCCGGAGTCGAGGAACTGTAGGGCAGCGACATACCCATGGCCTCGATCGCCGACGCCATGGTATTTGCGGTGTACATGCCGCCGCAGGCCCCGGCTCCGGGGCAGGCATGATGCACGATCTCCTGCCGTGTCTCTTCATTGATCTTGCCAGCGAGATATTCACCGTAACTCTGGAAAGCTGACACAATATCAAGGGTCATGTCCCGGTAGTGGCCCGGTTTGATGGTGCCGCCATAGACCATGATCGAGGGGCGGTTCAGTCGTCCCATGGCTATCAGACACCCGGGCATGTTCTTGTCGCACCCGGGAATGGAGATATTGGCGTCATACCACTGGGCGCTCATCACGGTCTCAATGGAGTCCGCGATCAGGTCGCGCGATTGCAGTGAGTAGCTCATGCCTTCGGTACCCATTGATATCCCATCACTGACACCGATGGTATTGAAACGCATAGCCACCAGACCAGCGGCCTGCACGCCTTCGCGCACCCGCTCTGCAAGGTCATTCAGGTGCATGTTGCAGGTGTTGCCCTCGTACCAGACGCTGGAGATCCCGACCTGTCCCTTGTCCATATCCTCGCTCGTCAGGCCTGTGCCGTGCAGCATGGCCTGAGAGGCGCCCTGTGATTTGGGCTGGGTGATCCGGGAACTGTAGCGATTGAGCCTGTGTGCCATGTTTTCTCTCCAGTGAACAACGCCGGGACCTGCAAATTACGCCCCGAGATTTCCTGACGACAGTCAAGACAGGCGTAATTGTACAGATCACCGTCCGCCTGGAAATACATGTCGTGACAAGAAACGCGCAGGCGATGATTGCCAAATGTGATCGGCGAAATCACCAGGACCCAGAATAAAGCGAATCTCCCGGCGACAAGCATCAAGCTTTAGGGATTATTAATTTATTAAATGTATGAATCATATAATTTATGGGTTATCAGCTCGTAAATTGGCCTAATCGAATTGATTTTTCCCCACATTCGGATACAATATGAGAGAATTATTATTTTCTTAATTACAAAAATACCACAGGACTATCTATTTTATTTTTTGAATAGACGTGGTTTCAGGTAACCGTTTTCCAGGGCATACCGGAACGTGCACGGTTTCCGACCAGCGTGTAGCAGAAAACGGTCCATGACCATAATGCAGCAGGAGAATCATCGATGTTTTTACCCACAATTACCTGCAGCGATGCCCGCATGATGCTCAAACAAGGGGCTCAGCTGGTAGATGTGCGCAACCCGCATGAATATCGGCACGGAGCCCTGCCAGGGTCGGTCAATATCCCGCTGACGGCCATGCAGCGAGCCATCAAGCAACTGGATAAGAAAACACCGGTCCTGTTGTACTGCAACAGCGGGCAACGCAGCGGCATGGCAAAACGCCTGCTCGAAGCCTACGGTTTTCAGCAGGTGCACAACATGGGTTCATATAACCGCCTGTATGAATGCGAGCCTGTGGCCTAGTGGAAGACCGAATGCAAAGGTGCAATCATGGAAGTACGCCAGTTATTCGACCCGGGAAGTTCCACCTACAGCTATCTTTTATGGGATCCGGCTTGCCGTGAGGCGGTACTGATCGATCCTGTCCAGGACCAGGTTACGCGCGATCTGCGGCTGGTAAGGAAACTCGGCCTGAACTTACGCTATACCCTCGAAACACACGTCCATGCAGACCATGTCACCGGGTCAGGACTGCTGAGAAGAGCCCTGAATTCCCTTGTCCTTGTGCATGAAAACAGCCGCTCCAAGTGCGCCGATATCCTGCTGAAGGACGGCGACCAGATCCCGATCGGCGCCATGAGAATACGCGTACTTCACACGCCCGGTCATACCGACAGCGATGTCAGCTACCTCATTGCAGGCATGGCATTCACTGGAAATGCGCTGCTGATACGTGACTGCGGCCGCACCGACTATCGTTCAAGCGATGCGGGAACGCTGTACGATTCCATCACGGAACGGCTTTTCAGCTTGCCGGACGAAACCGTCATATACCCCGGTCATGACTACGAAGGGCGTACTTTTTCGACCGTCGGCGATGAAAAAGCCCATAACCCTCGCGTGGGGAACGGTATATCACGGGACCGCTTCATCTCAATCAGCCGGAGTCTTCGGACTGATCCGCCGCTGCGTATCCATGAGGCCCTGCCATCCAACGTGCGGTGCGGATTCTAGACCAGGTCCATTCATACACTCCATTCTCAACGCAAAGCCGCACGACCCGCTGCAACGCCCCGGATCTTCAAGACAACAACTATCGCCATGGCAGTTACCTGAAACATACCATCAAGATTATCCCGGGTATGCCGATCCTGTTTTTGTTGTCATAACGTCAACGCCGAACGCTCCAGGGACCAGGCGATAGCGTACCCCGGGAACATACAGGACCGATACCCGCCATGCAGGACAAGCGCCGTTTGCCCGCCAACCTGGGATTGCTGTCGGTCCTCGCCATCATCTTTGTCCTGGTATATTCATCACTTCCCCAAACACCATCAACCCCCGCGGGCATAATCTCGCATACGGGAACAAGGGATCACATTGCGGCAAGCAACAAGGGTAGACACGAGACCACACACCCGCCTGTCAGCAACCCCGGAACACCGCAGACGGGGGACAAGGTGACGATACAGGAAGACACGCGGCAGGCGCCCCTGCTGCTGATTTCCCTCATCTGTATCGCCATTTTATTCTGCATGCTGCTGGTGGAAACAACCCTGCAGCACCTGTCTGCAACAAACAGACAATCCGTTTACCGGTCAGCACACGACAAGCTTACCGGCCTCATCAATCGTTGCGAATTCCAGACCCGGGTTGAACGGGCCATCAGACATGCACAGACACAGTCGGTTACCCATGCACTGCTGCATATAGACATCGACCGTTTCAAATCGGTCAACGACACCTGCGGGCAAAACGCCGGGGACGAGCTGCTGCAGGAACTCGCCCAATTGCTGCTCAGTTCGGTGCGCAAGCGCGACACGCTCAGCCGCCTCGGCGGTGATGAGTTCGGCATGCTGCTCGAGAACTGTCCGATTGACAAGGCCGTGCAGATCGCCGGAAACCTTGTCGAATCCATCGGGTCGTTCCACTTCACCCGATCCAACAACACCTTCAAGCAGGGAATCAGTGTCGGCGTGGTGCCGATCGACCGGGACAGCGCGGACAGCGCAACCACGATGAGCGCGGCTGACTCCGCCTGTTACCTGGCCAAGGAATCCGGACGCAATCAGGTCCAGATTGCCCACCTCGGCAACCGTCGCCTGCAGGTACGCCATGGGCAGATGCAATGGCTGTCCCGCCTGAACACCGCATTGGCAGACAATCGATTCACACTCTACTTCCAGCCAATCGTTCCCTGCGTCAACACCACACGTCATGACAAGCACATTGAAATCCTGCTGCGCATGATCGACGATGATGGCTCGATCATCGCACCGGGAGTATTTCTCCCGACGGCCGAAAAGTACAATCTGGCCCAGGATCTCGACCGCTGGGTAATCGAACACGCCATGGCCTGGCTGGCAGGGGAGTCCGCCTGCAGCCACTGGCCAATCAGGATAGCCATCAACCTGTCCACCCAGTCGGTAGGCAACCAGTCCATGGTGAACTACATCATCGAACAAGCCGGATTGAACGGTATCGACCCCGCTCAGGTGTGCTTCGAAATCACGGAAACGGCGGTAACCGCCAATCTCACCGCCGCCACGAGCTTCATGCTGACCCTGCGCGCCTGCGGCTTCAGGTTCTCGCTCGATGATTTCGGCAACGGGCTCTCTTCTTTCACCTGCCTGAAAAAGATGCCGGTTGATTACCTGAAAATCGATGGTGCGTTCGTACGTGACTTCATGTTCGACCCCATAGACCGCACCATGGTCAGGGCGATCAATGAACTGGGGCACCTGCTCGGGAAACAGACGATCGCCAAATACGTGGAATCACTGGAGGTCGTCGATGAACTCAAGAAGATTGGCGTCGATCACATTCAGGGCTATTTCTACTCCCAACCCCAGTCACTCGATGACTTTGCGCAACTCATGGGCCCGCGACTGGTAATTGTCCCGTCCGGCGCCGGACGCCAGGGCATTGCCTGACAGCGTCGAATACGGATTCCCGGCAGCCTGGCCGACATCGCCACACACGAAACTTAGCGGTCCATCCGGAAAGCAATAAACTTAGCGCCAGGACGCTAATATCGCAAAGTCGTTCGATTATTTTCATTTGGAAGGTTTTCTGCGGTCTTGCGTCTCGGGTGAAAACCAGTGTTCAAGGCATTCAAAACATTTGTACAGGACGCCCCGGCTTGCTATAAACACTGGCTACGGAACAACGGGACATGACTGTAAAAGACCGGCAGAAATGCTTCATCGAGGACTTCCGCCAATCGGCGCCGTATATTCATGCGCACCGCGGGCGGACCTTTGTGCTTGCCTTCGGCGGTGAGGCAATCGCCGATGCAGGGTTCTCCGGCCTGGTGCACGATATCGCTCTGCTGCACAGTCTGGGTATTCGTCTGGTCCTGGTACACGGAGCCCGTCCCCAGATCGAATCCAGACTCAGGTCGAGTGGAGCAAAGCTGGAATACGCCAACGGCTTGCGGATAACCGATGATCCCGCCCTGGCCTGTGTCAAGGAAGCGGTGGGCACCGTCCGCGTTGAGATAGAAGCGCTAATGTCCATGGGTCTAGCCAATACCCCCATGTCAGGGGTACGCCTGCGCACCAGCTCGGGTAATTTTGTCACGGCACGCCCGCTGGGTATCCGCGATGGCATCGACTATTGCCACACCGGCGAGGTTCGTCGCATCGATGGCGCCGCCATACGGCAGCATCTCGATGACCGGAGGATCGTCCTGCTCTCGCCAATTGGTTATTCACCGACCGGTGAAGTATTCAACCTCAGCGCGGAAGAGGTCGCCACCGCGGCAGCAAGCGAATTACAGGCCGACAAGCTGATCCTGATGACTGAAAGTCCCGAACTGAGGGACGGCAGGCGTCGTCAAATATCGCAGCTGTCCCTTATTGAGGCGACGGCGCTAATGAACTCTCGAAGACAGCTGGCCGGGGATATCCAAAGGCATCTGGGACATGCCTTGCATGCCTGTCGCCACGGCGTCAACCGCGTGCATCTCGTCAGTCGCCGCAGGGAGGGCGCCTTGCTGCTTGAGCTGTTCACACGCGACGGCAACGGTACTCTGATCACGGCCGAAACCTATGAAGGATTGCGCGCGGCGACCATTGACGACGTCGGCGGAATTCTCGGCCTGATCATGCCACTGGAACAGGAGGGTATCCTGGTTAAGCGCTCCCGGGAACTGCTGGAGATAGAAATCAATCATTTCCACGTAATAGAACGGGACGGCTCCATCATCGCCTGCGGGGCGCTCTATCCGGCCGGGGACGGGAGGTTTGCGGAACTCGCCTGCCTCGCGGTGCACGACGACTACCGCAATCATGGTCGGGGAGACGCCCTGCTGAAAGCCATCGAGGACAAGGCGGTGCGCAGCGGGATCGAAAGACTGTTCGTGCTGACGACCCGGACCGCGCACTGGTTTCGTGAACGCGGTTTCCTGCCGGGCGACATCTCGCAGTTGCCGGCGCGCAAACAAAACCTCTATAATTACCAGCGCAAATCCCGCGTGTACATAAAAACGCTCAAAGACACACGAAACAGCCGGTAATTCTTCCCGGGCGCGTCCGTTGCGGCCCAGCCGGGGTCCATGCGGCTGAGGCGCTGGAACTTCAGAATCAAGTCGGGGGACCGATAGTAAGTACGCATAGAGCGCAGCATCGAGGGGCGGCGTATTGTTTGACGCAGTAGACACGTGTTCTGTGAAATCCGGCCATTACCGGGATGTATCACCGGTAATATTGACACGAACTATCGTGGTTTCCGTCTACGACATCATGACACCTGCCCATATGCTGCCTACAATATAGACAGCGATTGAGGAATCACTCAGGCATGTCAAAGGTCACTGCTCATCCCAAGTCCAGACGGGCACTCAAGGTAATACAAATTACCGACACCCACCTCTATGCGGACAGCCGCGGTTGTTTGCTGGGGCTAAACACAGAACAATCCCTTGAGTCAGTCATTGCCAGCGTCCGGGCACGTCACATGCCGGCCGATCTGATCCTGGCCACCGGAGACCTGGTGCATGACAGCACACCGGCCGCCTACCGGCGGATATTTAACCACCTCAAGGGTTTTGGCGTCCCGGTCTACTGTCTGCCGGGCAATCACGATGAAGCCAAAACCCTGCAGGACACCATGGAAAACGGCCTGCTTCACTACGTCGAGCACGCCTGCCACGGCAACTGGCATTTCATCTTCCTGAATTCGACGATCCCGGAGGAGGAAGGTGGACATCTGGGACCGGTCGCCCTGCAGGCACTGGAAATACATCTGCGATCAATGCCGGAAACGCACACGCTGGTCTGCCTGCATCACCAGCCGGTCATGATGGGAAGCCGCTGGCTGGATACCATGGCGGTGGACAATGCCGCTGACTTTTTCGCCATTATCGACCGGCACCCTCAGGTGCGCGGGATACTCTGGGGACATGTCCATCAGCAATTCGACCGCACTCGCAAGAATGTGAAGCTGATGGCTACACCATCCACCTGTGTTCAGTTCCTGCCGAAAAGCACCGCGTTCACCGTCGATGAAGCAGCGCCCGGTTACCGATGGTTGTCTCTGCTCGATGACGGCAGCATCGAAACCGGGGTTGAACGCCTTACCGAGATTCCCGGCGCCGTTGATCTTGCCTCCGCTGGTTACTGACGCAGGGACAGTACTTGCTTAGTATTCATTCAGAAAGAAATTCACCGCAAAGACGCAAAGAACGCTGAGAAATTCTTTTAAGAAACAATTAAAAACTCTGCGTCCTTTGCATCTCTGCGGTGAGTTTAAATCTTTATAGACGAACACTAGCCATCGAGTTCTGACGGTCTTTACTGTATCAGCTGATTAAGGTCGAAAATGGGCAGCAGGATTGCCAGTACGATGACCAGCACAACGCTGCCCATGAACAGGATCAGCAGCGGCTCGAACAGTCCAAGCAGGGCGGCAATCAGGGTCTCGATCTCCCGCTCCTGATTGACCGCCGCACGCTCGAGCATCTCCTCCAGCTTGCCGCTGGCTTCTCCACTCGCTACCAGTTGCACCGTCATGGGCGGGAAATAGCCGCTTCTTTCCAGGGCCGCCGCAATACCTGCTCCCTCACGCACCCGGGCAGTGGCTTCGGTAACCGCCTCCTTCATGGGGAGATTCGACATAACCTGCGCAGATATGCGCATCGACTCGAGCACCGGCACGCCGCTCGCCGTGAGAATACTGAAGGTGCGCGCAAACCGTCCCGTATTAAGACCGCGTTCCAGACGTGATACCAGGGGAATGGCCAGCAGGACCTTGTGGAAGCGGCGTCGTACAGCTGTATTTCGCAACAGGTAGGAAAAACCGGCTATCGCCAGCACCAGCAGTATCAGCATCACCAGGCCATTGTTGCGCAGAAAATCACTCACCGCGATCAGCCCGCGAGTCAGGGGGGGCAGTTCCTGGCCGATATTTTCGAATACCTGCACAACCTGGGGAACCACGTAGGTCATCAGACCACCTACAACCAGGATAGCAACCACGGTCAGCAGGGCCGGGTAAAATACGGCCAGCTGGATTTTCTGGCGCAACTGCTGACGACTCTCCGTGTAATCGGCCAAACGCTCGAGCACCCGGTCCAGATGTCCCGACTGTTCACCTGCCTCCACCGTCGTGCGATACAACTCCGGATAGACATGCGGAAAATCCGACAGTCCAACCGCCAGTGAATGACCTTCCATCACGCGCGATCGCACCGCCAGCAGCATACTCTTCAGGCGCCCCTTGTCCGCTTGCTGTGATACGGCCCTCAGGCATTCCTCAAGCGGCAGACCGGCACGTACCAGTGTGGCGAGCTGACGGGTGATGAGTGCCAGTTCCGTCGCGCTTATGCCGCGCCGCAGGAACGCGTAGCGTTTACGCTCCTTCGCCTCGCGATGGGCGACCTCTTCCACGCTGAGCGGAACCCAGCCCTTTTCACGCAACTGCTGGCGTATCTGCCGCGCCGCATCGCCTTCGAGAACTCCCCGTTTCTCGCGACCGCGGGGATCCAGCGCCGTATATTCGAATGCACCCATGGTTTCAGTGCCGGGTCGACTTCTTTATTACAGTGGCAAGGTACCACATGCTATTTAGTGTCCATCCAAAAAGAAATTAACTCACCGCAAAGAGCGAAAAGTGTCTAATTTTTTTGTTAAAGAATTCTTTGCGTCACTGCGGTGAATACGGTGCTTGACGAACACTATTTATTCGATGAAAGAAATCAACGGCTATCAGTCGCCCCGGGTAACACGCAATACCTCTTCGATCGAGGTAATCCCGTTCAGAACCTTGTCCCAGCCATCCTGTCGGATACCGGGAGAGTCCTCGCGCGCCTTGCGCTCAAGCTCATATTCACCGGCCCCGTCATGTATCATGGCGCGCATGGCGTCATCGATCCTTACCAGTTCATAGATGCCGGTTCTCCCCCGATAACCCAGCTGATTACAAAGACTGCAACCGGCAGGACGATACAGCGTCGGCGGGTCTTCGGTGGAAACACCCATGGCATCGCAATCCGCATGGCCAGCCCTGTAAGGCTGCTTGCAGTCATCGCACAGCACCCGCACCAGTCGCTGGGCCAGAACTCCGATAACACTGGATGACAGCAGGAAAGGTTCGACACCCATGTCACGCAGGCGCGTCATTGCACCCACGGCGCTATTGGTATGTAATGTTGAGAATACCAGGTGACCTGTCAAACTTGCCTGTACGGCGATTTCCGCAGTCTCCAGGTCACGAATCTCTCCGACCATCACTACGTCGGGGTCCTGGCGCAGGATGGCGCGCAGACCTCGCGCGAACGTAAGTTCCACCTTGAGATTCACCTGGGTTTGTCCAATCCCGTCGAGGTAATACTCGATGGGGTCCTCGACCGTCATGATATTGCGGCGCTTGTTGTTGAGCCGCTCCAGCGCCGCGTACAGGGTGGTTGTCTTTCCGGAACCGGTCGGGCCGGTCACCAGGATGATACCGTGCGGCTTGTTGATCAGGCTGTCCATGACATCCCTGGTGGGAGATGACATCCCCAGATGCTCGAGATCCAGGCGGCCAGTCCGCTTGTCGAGCAGGCGCAGCACCACGCGCTCACCGTTGCCCGAAGGCAGTGTTGAAACACGCACATCAACGGCTCGACCGGCGACCCTGAGCGAAATGCGCCCATCCTGTGGCAGGCGCTTTTCGGCAATATCGAGACGCGCCATCACCTTGATGCGCGACACCAGCAGAGGGGCCAGTACCCGCTGCGGTTCGAGCACCTCGCGCAGGACGCCATCGACCCGGAAACGCACGACCAGGCGATTTTCGAAGGGTTCGATATGAATATCCGAAGCGTTTTCCTTAACGGCCTCGGTCAGCAGGGCATTGATGAGTCGGATGATCGGCGCATCATCCTCGCTTTCCAGCAGGTCCTCCGGTTCGGGCAATTGCTGAGCGATGCTGAACAGGTCCATGCCCTCGCCAAGATCTCCCATCATCTGCATGGCTTCGCTGGAATCCTGCTCATAAGCGCCCGCCAGCAGGTTCTTGAAGTGCTCGTCATCGACGAGCTGCAAACTGAGAGGTTTTTGCATGAAGCGGCGCAATTCCACCAGCGCCAGTGAATCGGTATCAGCCCGGTGCATCACGATGACCTTGCCGTTTTCGCCGCCAGCAACCAGTACGCCATGGCGCTTCGCAAACAGGAATGGCGGACGCCGCAGGGCCGTCTCAATACCAACCGGGATGGCTTTCTCTTCCGCTTCCACCGGCCTCAACTCACTGATACCACCACGGACGTCCGGACGCATCCTTCTGAGTGTCCTTTTTTGGCTCGGGAGGCGGCTCCAACGGCGGCTGGCCAATTGCCTTGGTATCACCCCACTCCGGCAATAACGGGGCTTGCTCGCCCGGTAGAAGGTTTACGCCATCCTTGCCTTCCTTGAATTGTAGCGCCCGAAAGTAATTATACTTGCTACTGGTGCTCTGTTCGGCGACAGCCGAGTCTCGGAGTATTACCGGATGAATAAAGACCATAAGGTTGGTCTTGGTCACATTACCGGCCTTGGACCTGAACAGGGCGCCCACACCCGGCAGATCGCCCAACAGTGGAACTTTCTGGACAGATTCGCCCGTCTGTTTCTCAATCAACCCCCCCAGCACCACAACGTTGCCGTCTCCCACCATCACGGAGGTTTTGATCGAGCGTTTGTTGGTAATGATGTCAGACGCACCGGCCACGCTTGGCGCAATGCTGGAGACCTCCTGTTCGATATTGAGTTTAAGTGCATCACCCTCGTTGATCTGGGGCTTGAGCTTGAGCGTCAGTCCCACATCTTCACGCTGGATGGTCTGGAATGGATTGGTGGCATCGTTGCCCGCACCGGTACTGGTGAAGGACCCGGTAACGAACGGGACGTTCTGACCGATGATGATCTCGGCCTCCTCATTATCGAGGGTGACCAGTGTGGGGGTCGAGAGAATGTTGGTATTGCTGTCGGATGCCAGCATGTTGATGACAGCAAGATAGTTGAAATTGCTGTCCTTCTGTACCTTGCCCCCGCCAAGCAGCACGTTGCCGGCGGGCGTCGGGACGGTCCCGCCATTCGCCACATCGACGGCCGAGTTTATGACATCCGCGATATTGTTGCCGGTGTTGGTGAAATTGATGAGGCCAACCGGACTCACGCCATTGCCACTGTTCAATCCGCTGAACACCCACTGTACGCCCAGTTCACGCGCCGTATTCATAGAGACCTCGGCGATGATTGCATCGACCAGCACCTGGGCACGGCGTACGTCGAGCTCGCTGATAACCCGCTTGAGGGTGCGCATGACATCCGGAGGCGCGGTAATGACCAGCGCATTCATGGCCTCGTCGGCCTGGATATCGAACTCGCTCTTCGGCGCGCTGACCTTGCCCTGGGCTTCCCCTTCGATTTTCTTACCCACCCCCGTCAACACGGGCACGAGATCCTTCGCTTCGGCATAATTGAGATACACCACATTCGTATTGCCGCCGGCATCAAGCGGGGTATCCAGGTGTGAAATGATGACGCGTAACCGCAGCCGATCGGAACGATCGCCGCCCAGCAACACACTGTTGGTACGCTCATCGGCGACCAGTACCGCCTGCCCTTCTCCCCCGCCACGCGGCGCCTTGCCGGCACCACCCGGGGCACGCTCCAGACTGTTCAAGACGCGCACCACTTCCACGGCGGAGGCATGTTGCAGCGGGATGACCTCGATTTCGCTGTCGCTGACCTGGTCGATGCGGCGGATGATCGTGACCAGACGTTCCACATTGGCGGCGCGATCGGAGATGACCAGCACATTGGTTGCCGGGTAGGCCGCCAGATGCCCCTGTTGCGGGACCAGTGGCCGCAGGATCGGTACCAGTTGTGCCGCGGCGACATTCTTCACCTCCACGACGCGGGTCACCATTTCGTCCCCGCGGCCCGTATCCCGGTCAGTGACGGTTGGAATGTTATCCTGCTTGGCGTTGACATCCGGCACGATCTTGATGACCGCACCGCTGGGAATGGCTGCAAACCCGTGCACCTTGAGTATGGAGAGAAAAACCTGGTAGACCTCATCGCTGTCCATCGGCCGCGATGAAATAACCGTGACTTTTCCCTTTACCCGCGGATCCACGACGAAATTCCGGTGAGTGACCTCGGCAACGGTGCTGATCAGGGCGCCGATGTCGGCATCCTTGAGGTTCAGGGTAACCGTTTCTGCGGCGAGCGGAGGCACATGGACAAACCATACCGCCACCATCAGTAATAGGAATCTCAGGGTTTTCATGCTTGAAATTGCACCATCCGCCGAACCATCATGATTGTGAAATTTTCATATATAACGGTAGGTTATACTGCAAGTCCAGGTAAAACACCAGCTATTCAGGCAATCTGAAAGAAAGGTCTTCCTGTTGATCCCCCCGCAGCACCGTCATACTGACGGTGTCACCGCTCTGTACGCTTCGCAGGGCTTGCATACCACTGGCCAGGTTGTCCAGGTTGACATCGTTGATCCGGGTCACGACATCACCAGGCTTAAGCCCCATCTGCTCGAATAATTCAGGCTCCCTGCCAGGCTGCAGTATATATCCAATCATCTTGCCCTGATCATCCTTTTTCGGGATGGTCCGCACCAGACCGAAGAGTGATTTCGGATTCTGTCTCAGGCTTTGCCGAAGAGATTGCAGTCGTTCTGACGTCGTGTCGACCTGAGTTGCATCAGCGGCGCTGATGGTGGCCGTCCCCGCATCACCCGTTATCGCGTCACGTGGCAGGCGCAGTATCTCATAGCGCCCGCCGCGCAGCAGTATGACCTTGTCGGCCTGGATTTCGCTGAGTTCTGCGTTACCGGGCAGGATATCCCCCACCGCATACATTTCCTCGTTGCGGCGCTCATCGGCGATGATCGCACGCGCGAGCGCAGCATCATCTGACGAGAAGGTGCCGTGCAGTGACAACTTGAGGCGAGTATCCGGCGCATCGACGGGCACAACCGTTTTGACGGGCTCCGCCTCGGGTGCGACTTCGCCGAAGAGATGCCAGTTCGGCAGCTGCCGTACCAGTGCTTGCTGCTGAGTGACCTGTGGCGTCAATGGTACGGCTTCAGGCAACACTGCGCCGGTTGGTTCCGGTTTACCCAGCAGACTCCAGGTCATCGTCGCCAGTAACCAGGCGATCCAGACGATCAGCAGCAGGTTGAGAATCCTGATGGCATGCCGCGTCCAGTCGCTTTGCATCAGGCGCAGCAGATCGGTTGACTGTAGAGTTAGCGCTTTCATTCCATGAGGTCTGTGCAGCTTGCTTCACCCGTTTGCCGGTTATCCGTGCCGTCGTTCGCGTTTTTTGCCGGAACCCTTGATACCCGGTCTGGGGCGCACCTTCCCCCGGCGGCCTTGCCCTTCCTCACGCTTTATCCTGACCGGCGGTTTGAGTGCCTGAATGTACCCGTCCGGCACCGGCTCCACCGCGATCTTGTTGCCAATATACTCCTCTATATCCGGCAATGAATAGACGAACTCTTCACAGGCAAAACTGACGGCATCGCCATCCTTGCCGACTCGCGCGGTACGGCCGATACGGTGAACATAATCCTCGGCATCCTGCGGCAAGTCGTAGTTGAAAACATGACTGACATCGGGAATGTGCAGGCCGCGCGCGGCGACATCCGTGGCGATCAGTATCGGCAGCTCGCCGGCCTGGAATTCTCTCAGCAGGCGTTGCCGCTTCTTCTGGGGGACGTCCCCCGACAGGACGGCGGTCATGAACCCGTTGCCCTCCAGACAGGCCCAGATACGCTCGGCGCTGCGCTTGGTATTAACGAAAATGATGCTGCGAGTCGGGTCAACATGCCTGAGGATACCGACCAGCAGGGGGAGTTTTTCTTCTTTCGACACATGATACAAAACCTGTCGTACACGTTCAGCCGTGACCCGCTCCGGCTCGATATCCACCGGCACCGGATTGTTCATATGCTCGTAGGCGAGTTCACTGACCCGATGAGAGAGCGTCGCCGAAAACAGCAACCCGAGCCGGGTCTCCGGCGGGGGGCAGCGACGGAGCAGGTAGCGGATATCCTTGATGAAGCCCAGGTCGAACATCCGGTCCGCCTCATCCAGAACGACGGCGACGATTTTCTTCAGATCATAAATGTGCTGCTTGTGATAATCGATCAGGCGTCCCGGCGTCCCGATCAGGATATCCACACCAGCCTCGATCGCCTCGCGCTGGGTATCATAACCGGTGCCGCCGTAGGCAAGAACCGGTTTCAAACCCGTATGGCGGCCGAGCACCAGCGCATCCGCATGGATCTGAATAGCCAGTTCACGGGTCGGCGCAAGCACCAGCGCCCGCGGCTGGGACGGTTTACGCCTGGCCTCCGCGGGATGTGTCAACAGATGTTTATACACGGCGATCAGGAATGCAGCGGTCTTCCCGGTGCCCGTCTGCGCCTGTCCGGCGACGTCCCGGCCCTGCAACGCCAGCGGCAGGGTTTCTGCCTGCACCGGCGTGCATTTTAAAAATCCCGCCTCTTCAATACCTTGCATCAACGTTGCAGGTATATCGAGGTCGGAGAACGCAATATCTGTTAAATGGGTTTCACTCATGGCCAGCAAGGATACCGTAATTTATTGTTCCCGGGCTTGTAAAATGACTCAAAGTAGGCTCAAATGCGCTACTTATTGGCATGTGGCGCAATCTATCCGGATATTCGTCCGTCACAAGTCCGGTCAAACTGTTCTTTCCGACAGCACCTCGATACCTCATATCGGCAACATTCCGACTGACAACATCACAACGGACGTGGCAATGCACGCGGCATGGCAGTGAATCAGGTTGCATTCAATCCGCAGGAGACAATGAACTGTGAGTGAACACATCATTTATGTGACAGACGATAATTTTGAAACCGAAGTCCTCAACTCCTCCGATCCCGTACTGGTCGACTACTGGGCGGAATGGTGCGGCCCCTGCAAAATGATCGCTCCGATACTCGATGAAATCGCCAGCGAATATAACGGTAAAATCAAGGTAGCCAAACTTAATATCGATGACAACCCGCAGACACCGCCCAGGTACGGCATACGCGGCATACCCACGCTGATGCTGTTCAAGAATGGCAACGTCGAGGCAACCAAGGTAGGCGCGCTTTCCAAGTCACAGTTGACAGCGTTCATCGACAGCAATATCTGAATCATCGTCAGGGGGTGGACGTTTAACGCGGCACATGCTAGCGTAGCATGAAATCAAAAACCATCTTCGTTCCGGATTCTGCGTTCTCCCGGAACGGCATTTCCCGATCATCATAATTCGTTTTCCCCGGCCGTACGGCCGTATTCATTCATTCAGAAGAAATAAATACCCAGGGCACCCTATGAATCTTTCCGAACTCAAGCTGAAACCGGCCAGCGAACTCATTACTATCGCCCAGGAAATGGGGATCGAGGGCATGGCGCGCTCCCGCAAGCAGGACATCATCTTCGCCATCCTCAAGTCCCACGCCAAAAAAGGCGAGGATATCTTCGGCAACGGGGTACTGGAAATACTTCAGGACGGTTTCGGTTTTCTCCGTTCAGAGGACAGTTCCTATCTCGCAGGTCCGGATGACATCTATGTTTCTCCGAGCCAGATACGTCGTTTCAGCCTGCGTACCGGGGACACGGTGGACGGAAAGATACGCCCGCCGAAGGACAGCGAACGTTACTTCGCCCTGCTCAAGGTTAGCGAAATCAACTACGACAAGCCTGAAAACGCCAGGAACAAGGTCGCCTTCGAAAACCTGACGCCGCTGCATCCCAATGAACGCATGACTCTGGAACGCGGCAACGGCAGCACCGAGGACATTACGGCGCGCGTGATCGACATGGTTGCGCCGCTCGGCAAGGGCCAGCGTGGCCTGATCGTCTCCCCGCCCAAGGCCGGCAAAACCATGCTGTTGCAAAACGTCGCCCAGTCGATAACCTCCAACCACCCGGAGTGCTACCTGATCGTCCTGCTCATCGATGAACGCCCGGAGGAAGTCACCGAGATGACACGCTCGGTTCAGGGCGAGGTTATCTCAAGCACCTTCGACGAACCGGCCAGCCGCCATGTACAGGTAGCGGAGATGGTTATCGAAAAGGCTCGACGTCTTGTCGAGCACAAACGCGACGTGGTCATCCTGCTGGATTCCATCACCCGTCTGGCGCGCGCCTATAACACGGTCGTACCCTCATCCGGCAAGGTGCTCACCGGTGGCGTGGATGCCAACGCCCTGCACCGCCCCAAGCGTTTCTTCGGCGCGGCCCGCAATATCGAGGAAGGCGGCAGCCTGACGATACTCGCCACTGCGCTCATCGATACCGGCTCGCGCATGGACGATGTCATTTACGAGGAATTCAAGGGCACCGGCAACCAGGAGATCCATCTCGATCGCAAGATCGCCGAAAGACGCATCTATCCGTCCATTAACATAAACCGCTCCGGCACCCGTCGCGAAGAGCTGCTAACCGATGCGGCCGAACTGCAGAAGATGTGGATACTGCGCAAGCTCCTGCACCCAATGGACGAACTGGCCGCCATGGAATTCCTGCTCGACAAGCTGAAGGCCACCAAGAGCAACGCCCAGTTCTTTGAATCGATGAAGCGGCAGGGATAAAGAGAAGTGAGAAATGAAGAGTAAGAAGTAAAAAAAGGAAAAAATATAGCCACGGAGGCATACGGAAACACGCGGAATCTAATATTGAATATTTACTGCATCATGACATTCGTTCAAGACATGATTGCAGGCACATAACTACGGCAAGAAACACATTCCTTTGAATGCTTTCGCACGCAAGGATGTTTAACTTCTTCAGAACACCCCACTGACTCAACTCCACATGTAAAAATTATTTCCGTGTTATTCCGTGTGCTTCGATGTTCAGGGATGAACAAGTGTCGCGTGAGGCAGGAAGCCGCGAGCGACCCATGGCCATCAGGGTTTACTTCTCACTTCTCACTTCTCACTTCTCACTTACTCTCCTCCCAGATTCCGCAACCGGCGGATGCGCAATTCCAGCGGGGGGTGGGTGGCCATCAGGCTGCTGGCCCGCTCGGAGAAATTCCGGAACGGGTTGACGATAAACATGTGCTGCGTCGCTCGATTCGCGCCGTCAAATGGCTTTGCATTGAGCGCCAGCTTTCCCAGTGCGGATATCAGACCTTCCGGATGGCGTGTCAGGCGCACGCTGGTGGCGTCGGCGAGAAACTCCCGCTGCCGGGAAACCGCCATTTGCACAAGACGGGAAAACAGCGGCGCGAGCACGGCAAATACCAGCAGAAACAGCACGATCACCACCGCACCGCCGCCTGCACGACTGTTCGAATTCTGCGAGCGTCCGGAAAAGCGCAGGGACCGCAGCGCGCCGTCACTGACCAGCGCAATCAGTCCGACGATGACGCCAACCGCCGTGGCATAACGGATATCCCAGTTAACGATATGCCCCATCTCATGGCCAATCACCCCCTGTAATTCCTCACGATCGAGTGCATCCAGCAAGCCGCGAGTCACCCCGATGGTGGAGCGCGCCGGACTCATGCCGGTCGCGAAAGCATTCAGCGCATCCGTCTCTATAACGCAAACACGCGGCTTGCGGATGCCGGCCGCAATGGCCATCTCTTCTACCACATTGTGCAGTTGCGGCTCCTGCTCAACGGTGACCGGATTGGCGCCGGTCATACGCAGAACAATGCGGTCTCCGGCGCGAAACGAAATCCATGACCAGAGCGCGCCGATGAAAAACAGGACAAGGGCCGTCCATCCCCCCCACCGGCTGGCGAACCAGATACCCTGATGTTCCAGCGGGACAGATCCCGTCATGGCCTGCATGCTCCAGCCCAGCAGATAACCCAGCACCGCCAGCACCAGCAGCAGCAGCAGCACCAGCCGCCGCGTCGCCCGCTGATTGGCGCGCGCGGCCGCCATGAAATCGGTCCGGAGCAGGATCTTGTTGCGCAGTCGCGGCCTTTCCTGCCAGTCGCTGACTAGCGGCGCACCGCACTGGCGGCAGGTCCTGGCATGCGAACGGTTCGCGGTCCCGCACTCCGGGCATGACCTGGCGACCGGGGATTCCATCAAATGACCTTGTATGTCGGGGACATTAACAATGAATTACTGTGGCCACGAAATCCAAGGAAGAACACGGAAAAGTGAAAAGTGAAAAAACCTGCATGGGCGTTAACGCATAGCCCGATAGTAAGGGATTTAGCCACATCTTCCGATGTGTCGTAATTCAATATCCTTCGCGAATGATTTCGCTCCGGCAAGCATTCTTCACTCAATGATTTTCTCGACGTTCCCGATATGCACGACACATCGCGAGATCGTGATATTAGAAATATTTCCGTGTACTTCCGTGGATTCCGTGGCCATCAGGATTTTTTCTCACTTCTTACTTCTCACCTGCCGTTATCAGCGCAGGTCGACCTTGGGCACCGCGGTTTCCGTCTCCGGGACCTCGAAATAGGTCGCCTCGCGGAAACCGAACATCCCCGCCACGATATTGGAGGGAAAGGACTGTACGCCATTGTTGAGCGCCATGACGCTGTCGTTGTAGAACTGGCGGGAGAAGGAAATCTTGTTCTCGGTGGCGCTCAGTTCCTCCATCAGGCGCGCGACATTCTCGTTAGCCTTGAGATCCGGGTAGTTTTCCATCAGGGCAAAGAGCTTGCCCAGCGCACCGCCCAGCACTCCCTCGGCAGCTATCGCCTCTTCAGGGCTATTCGCGCTGACAGCCCGGGTGCGCGCCTGGATCACTTGCTGGAGCGTCTCCTGCTCGTAGGACATATAGTCCTTGACGACTTCAACCAGGTTTGGAATCAGGTCATGACGGCGCTTGAGCTGCACATCGATCTGCCGCCAGGCATTCTTGACCTGGTTGTTGAGCCCAACCAGGCGGTTGTAGAACAGAATCCCCAGCAAGGGGACACCGATGATGATCCCCACCAGCACCCAACCGATTATTTCCATTCTTGCTCTCCTTTCAAAACAGGATTATGGCCACGGAATCCACGGAAATATTTTTATATTACTTGTAACAGCTCAGGTTAGGCTGAATTATGCTGAAACCTAAACCGCGCTGCAGACAATTATACTCCTGGGTTCTTCCGTGGCTTCTGTTGATTCCGTGGCCATCAGTAGCTCCTTCTCACTTCTTACCTCTCACCTCTTACTTCTCACATTTTTCCCGCGCTATCGCCCGGTAACCGATGTCCGTGCGGTAATACATCTCCGGCCATTTGATCCTGCCGATACAGCGGTAGGCTTGCTGCCGGGCCTCGGCGACCGTCTCGCCCAGTGCGCAGACGCACAGCACACGTCCGCCGGCAGTCACGACATGCCCGTCCCTCACCTGCGTGCCGGCATGAAAAACCTTGCAGTGCTTATCGTCTGCCGCGTGTAGTCCTTCAATGAGATCACCCTTGCGGTAGTCATCCGGATAGCCGCCTGCGGCCAGCACCACGCCGATCGAGGCACGCTCGTCCCATTCCACATCTACCTTGTCAAGCCCGCCCTCAAGCGCTGCCAGGCACAGTTCCACCAGGTCGGACTTGAGGCGCAGCATGATCGGCTGTGTTTCCGGGTCGCCAAACCGCACATTAAACTCAAGCACCTTCGGTGTACCGTCGGCGGCAATCATCAGTCCGGCATACAGAAACCCGGTGAAAGGATTGCCTTCTGCCGCCATGCCATGCACCGTCGGCCGGATCACCTCGTTCATGACACGCCGGTGAATCCCGGGAGTAACCACCGGCGCCGGTGAATAGGCGCCCATGCCGCCGGTATTAGGCCCGGTATCGCCGTCGTCACGCGCCTTGTGATCCTGCGAGGTCGCAAGCGGCAGTGTGTGTGTGCCGTCCACCATGACGATGAAACTGGTCTCCTCCCCTTCCAGGAACTCCTCGATGACGACGCGGTGACCGGCCGTACCGAACACATTACCGCTCAACATATCTTCGACTGCCGCGATGGCCTGTGCTTCGGTGAAGGCCAGGATGACACCCTTCCCGGCCGCCAGTCCGTCGGCCTTGACCACGACGGGGCCACCCTGTGCGCGGATATACTCAACCGCCTCGGGCACGCGAGTGAACGCCGCATAGCGCGCGGTCGGTATCCCGTGCCGTGCCAGAAAATCCTTGCTGAAGCTTTTCGAGCCCTCCAGTTGCGCGGCGGCCCGTGTCGGTCCGAAACAGCGGAGTCCCGCCGCGGTGAAACGATCCACTACGCCGGCGACCAGCGGCACCTCGGGCCCGACAATCGTCAGTCCGATGGCGTTTTCGCTGGCAAAGGCCACCAGCGCCTCGATGTCACCGGCGTCAATGGGGACATTCCTGACTCCGGATTCATGGGCAGTTCCGGCGTTGCCCGGGGCGACGAACACGGTGTCCGCCTGCGAGGACAGGGCCGCCTTCCACGCCAGGGCATGCTCCCGGCCGCCACCGCCGATAATCAGAATATTCATCACTTCGCCTTACAATTATTTATGGCCACGGAATCCACTGAAACCACGGAAAAATCGTGAAGAGTAAGAAGTGAAAAGTAAAAAAACCGTCGGGCGCTGGTGTATGCATATCGAGCACTTCAGTCGCAATTGCCGAGGAGTACTATGCAGTAACTCTGCTGCACGTGACACACCCGATGTGAAAATTCTGAACTATTTCCGTGGATTCTTTGGATTCCGTGGCCATCAGGGTTTTTCTACTCACTTCTCACTTTATAACTTCCTACGTTTTTACTTTTCCGTAGCCATCATCAATGCCGGAAATGCCGCATGCCGGTGAACACCATCGCCATGCCGTGTTCGTCGGC
>JBAVKA010000105.1:0-9457 GCA_049688075.1 Gammaproteobacteria bacterium | reverse complement strand
CGGCAACGGCTGCCGTCGTGGTGACCGGTGAGGGCGCAGCAGCCCCGGGCCGGGCGGCGGCAGGCTTCGCTGCCGCAGACTGGGCAGCGGGCGCACCCGCATCCTCGATGACCTCCTCTTTCGAGTCCACCAGATAGCCGATCGGGTGCGTTACCGCCACGACGGCGTCGACCGGGGCAAGCGGCCCGGACAGGAATCCATCACGGAACACCTCAACGTCCATGACGGCCTTGTCGGTTTCCACGGTGGCGACGATGTCGCCGCGCCTGATCTTGTCGCCGATGTTCTTTTCCCAGCTGACGATGACACCCTCCGTCATGGTGTCGGAGAGCTGGGGCATTTTGATCACATAGGATTCAGACATGAAATATTCCGTTCAGAAGTCATCCAGCCTCAGGCCGGATACAGAAAATCGGGAATCACGGGAGCGCGGCTGCCCGCGAGGCAATCGCTGCGACGCATGCCATTTGAAGCAGGCGAGGTATGACACCGGTCACGCATTCCGGTCGTGCCTTAAAGGCCGAACATTACCCGCACGGCATTCACCACGTCATCGGCGCCCGGCAGGGCCGCCACTTCCAGTTTATGGTTGTAGGGAACCGGGACGTTCAGCGCGGAGACGCGAACCGGCGCGGCATCCAGTTCGAAGAAACATTCCTCGTTAATGATGGCCATCACTTCGGCGCCGACGCCGACCGCCGGCTCGGCCTCCTCCACGATCACCGCGCGGTGCGTTCGGGTGACCGAATCGCGGATACCGGCACGATCGAGTGGACTCAGGGCGTAGAGGTCCACGATCTCCGCCTCGATGCCGTAGGTTTTGGCGAGCGTTTCCGCCGCCTGCAAACACCAGTGCACGGAGATGTTATAGCCGAACAGCGTCACGTCGCGCCCGGGACGCGCAATGTCGGAGCCTTCGAGCGGGTGAAAGAACTCCTCATCCGGCACTTCGCCCTTCATGTTGTACATACGTTCGTGTTCGTTGATGAATACCGGGTCGTTGCAGCGCACCGCCGACTTGATCAGCCCGTAGGCCTGGCGTGGATTGGAAGGCGTCACCACACGCAGTCCGGCTATCCCCATGAAAACCTTCTCCATGCGCGCCGAGTGTTGTGAACCGAGCTGGTGGGCCGTACCCCCGGGCGAACGTATGACCACGGGCGCCTGCAGCTGGCCGCCCGACATGTAGCGCACCTTGGCCGCCGTGTTGAATATCTGGTCCATCGCGAGCCAGGCGAAATTGACCGACATGATCTCGATGATCGGCCTTGCCCCGAGGAAGGAGGCGCCGATGCCCAGACCGGTGAAGCCGTTCTCGGAAATCGGCGTATCGACGACGCGGTGTTCGCCGTATTTCTTGTACAGCCCCTGGGTGGCCTTGTAGGTACCGCCGGCGACGCCGATGTCCTCGCCCATCAGGAAGACCATGGGATCGTTGGCCAGTTCTTCATCCTGGGCACGGCGTATCGCCTCCCAGTACATCATGTCAGCCATCAGTGCACCCCGCCATTGACCCAGGGATCGTTTTCCGCCAGCACATGGTTTTCCACTCCGGCCACATCCGGCTCGGATGAACTCTCGGCGAACGCGATAACCCGGTTCTCGATCTCGTCCAGGATTTCGGTATCCATATTCTTGTAATCACGCAGGGTCAACTGGCCTGCATCGATCAGCCGGTCACGCAGCATGATGACCGGATCGCGCTTGCTCCACATGCGCTCTTCGGTCTTGGCGCGATAGGCGTTGGAATCCGACATGGAGTGACCGCGATAGCGGTAGGTCATGAGCTCCAGGAAATAGGGACCCTTGCCGGAACGGACGTGGTTGACCGCTTTGGTGGCTGCCTTGTTGACCAGTTCGATATCCTGGCCGTCCTCCTGGGCGGAGGGAATATTGTAGCCCGACACGCGTTTGTACTGATCCACAACGGCGGTGGAACGGTCAATGCGGGTGCCGATGCCGTAGAGGTTGTTCTCGCAGACGTACAGCACGGGCAGGTTCCAGAGCTTCGCCATGTTCAAGGACTCGTGGAAAGTGCCCTGGTTGTTGGCGGCATCGCCGAGAAAGCAGATGCAGATCTCGTCGCCGCCTTTCATCTGGATCGCCTTGGCGATGCCGGCCGCGAGCGGAAACGGCCCGCCGACCAGGGCATAGCCGCCCATGAAACGGTGGTTCACGTCGAAGATGTGCATGGAACCGCCGCGACCCTTGCTGACGCCGGTTTCCTTGCCATAGAGCTCGGCCATGACTTCCTTCGGGTCCGCGCCTGATTTGATGGCGTGCACGTGGTCGCGGTAACTGGTAATCACGTAGTCCTGACCGGGCCGGGCAGCCTCCAGCACACCAAAGGCGCAGGCCTCCTCACCCGGATACAGGTGCAGGAAGCCGCCGATCTTGCGCTCGACATAGGCCTCGTAACAACGCTCCTCGAAGCGCCGGGCAAACAGCATTTCACGCAACACGCGCTTTTTATCCGCAACCTTCATGGTGATGGTTTCTTCGCTTGGTCAATATGACGAGAGTGTGAGGGTTCAATCCCTGAGCAAAAAAGCCTGATCAGCTTTTCTGATGCCGATGGCAGCGCCGGATATTACCCTCCCCCTGAATTTACCGGGAAATGGCAGTACCGGTAGCACAACAAGCGCGATATGATCTGTGTTTTGCGGTAACAGGTCAAGGCAAAAAACATGGAAATCCCCTACGGCATTACCGAGAAAATCAAAATAAATCAACATGCAAAGCCTGCGCTCACGACGCAGATGGACGCCCATCGCGCGGCGCTGCTGATACTGCCGGAAAAAGCGGGTGCAGCCGCATGGAAACACCTGCCCTATGCCGCACTGCTCAGGCCGCGCTTCCAGCGGCTGCATCACCGGGAGCGGCAGGCTGCGCGGCTGGTCACCGACCTGCCCAATGCCAACGCCACCCATGTCATCCTGCAGGCACTGGACCCGCAGTGCAGCACCTTCGAGCTGCTGACCACGGCGCGCAAGCTGGCCGCGAAGCTGCGCGAACGGGACCCGTCCTCCGTGCTGCTGCAGTTCGCCGGTTTCAGACCGACTGATATCAGGAGACTGACTGAGGCGATGACAGCGGCATTGCTGGCGGCCATCTGCCCGATGCCGAGTTACAAGTCGGAGGTCGACAAACCGGCCGCCCTGAAGCGCATCGAGATCTTCGGGCTGAAGGAAACGCTGGATCTCGCTCAGGTTCGGGCGGAAATCACCGGCAACCACCTGTCGCGCTGGCTTTCGGTCCTGCCCGCGAATGAACTGACCCCCGGCCTGTACCGCAAATTCGTCGCTGCGCTCGCGAGAAAGGAAGGCTGGCAACTGAGATTCCTCGATCACAAGGAACTGGCTCGCAAACAGGCCGGTGCATTTCTCGCGGTCGCCCAGGCAAGTCCGGTCCCGGATGCCGGCATCGTCCACCTGCGTTATCGTCCGCGGGCACCCGCGGGAAAGCCGAAGCTCGCCCTGGTCGGCAAGGGCATCTGTTTCGATACCGGCGGCGTCAACGTCAAGACGGCGAAGTACATGAACGGCATGCACGAGGACATGCAGGGCAGCGCTGTGGCGCTCGGCACGCTGCTGGCGCTCTCCCGGCTGCGTTTCGACCATCCGGTCGACTGCTGGCTGGCGCTGGCGCAGAACCACATCGGCAGCCGGGCCTACAAACCCAATGACGTGGTACGCGCCTGCAACGGAACCAGCATCGAGGTCATCCACACCGATGCCGAGGGACGCATGGTGCTGGCGGACACCCTGGCGCTCGCCTGCCGGGATAAACCGCAGCTCATGATCGACTACGCCACACTTACCGGGGCGTGCATCTATGCCCTTTCCTCGCGCTACAGCGGCGTATTCAGCAACCGCGACGCATTGCACGGTCCGCTGACCGCGGCCGGACGCGACAGCGGCGAGCGCGTATGGCCCTTCCCCTGCGACAGGGATTTCGACGAGGCGCTCAAGTCGTCCATCGCCGATATCAAGCAGTGCACGCTGGAGGGCGAGGCCGACCACATCCTTGCAACGCGGTTTCTCAACCGCTTCGTCGCCGATGACATCAACTGGATTCATGTCGATCTGGCCGCCAGCAACCACAAGGGCGGACTGGGGCACATCCCCACGGACACCACCGGCTTCGGCGTGCGCCTCACCCTGAACCTGCTGCTGCAGCAGCGAATACTGGAGAGCCCGTGGAGCTGACGCTCACCCGGCCGGACGACTGGCACCTGCACCTGCGCGACGGCGCCGCCCTCGCCTCGGCGGTCCCCCATACGGCGCAGCGTTTTGCCCGGGCCATTGTCATGCCCAACCTGAAGCCGCCGGTCATCACCACGGATCAGGCGCTTGCCTACCGCCAGCGCATCCTTGCCGCGGTGCCGCCGAACGGCGACTTCAACCCGCTGATGACCCTGTACCTGACGGACAACACCCCCGCGGAGGAAATCACCCGGGCCAGGCAAAGCGGGCATATCCATGCCGTCAAGTTCTACCCGGCCGGCGCGACTACCCACTCCGATGCCGGGGTCACCGATATGACCCGGACCTACGCCGCGCTCGAGGCCATGGAGGAATGCGGTCTGCCGCTGCTGGTACACGCCGAGGTAACCGATCCCGACGTCGACGTCTTCGACCGCGAGGCGGTGTTCATCGAGCGTTTCCTGCAACCGTTGTGCGCACGCTTCCCGGCGCTCAGGCTGGTGCTGGAGCACGTCACCACACGCGAGGGCATCGAATTCGTCAAGTCCATGCCCGAAACAGTGGCCGCGACCATCACCGTGCATCACCTGCTGCTCAACCGCAACGCCATGTTCGCCGGCGGCATCCGCCCGCATGCCTACTGCCTGCCGGTGCTCAAGCGGGAAACGCACCGCACCGCCCTGATTGATGCCGCCACCAGCGGCAGCCGGAAGTTCTTTCTGGGCACGGACAGCGCGCCGCATGCCAGGGAACACAAGGAGACCGCCTGCGGCTGCGCCGGTATTTATACGGCCCATGCCGCACTGGAGCTTTATACCCGGGTCTTCGAGGAGGCGCAGGCACTCGAGCGGCTGGAAAGTTTCGCGGGTCGATTTGGCGCCGATTTTTACGGCCTGCCCTACAACGCGACAACTATTACTCTGGAAAAGATTGACTGGCGGGTACCGGATCACTACCCGCTGGGCAATACCCGCGTCATCCCGTTGTTCGCCGGGGAGACGTTATCCTGGCGGCTCAGGGATTCCGGGATCAAAACCTAGGAGCCTGTCCGAGTAATGAGGACCGTAGCGAGAAAGTGGCAGGGCGAGAACAGATGTGCGCGAATTCGAGGAGAATAGTGGATACTATTTGACGAGGATTTGCGTGCAGATGGGCCGTCGTGGCGCTTTTACAGCAGGTTCATCGTACTCGGACAGGCTCCTGGTATTCCAACACCAGTTTCACCGCAGCGGCGCACGATTGCAGGTAGAAGGTGAGACCGGGTACCGGTCGAGAGGCTGGCCGGGCCATGCACGACTACAGGGAGAAGGTGAGACCGGGTACCGGTCGAGAGACTGGCCTGGGCCATGCACGACTACAGGGAGAAGGTGAGACCGGGTACCGGTCGAGAGACTGGCCTGGGCCATGTAAGGAGATAGGGTACCAAGTGTAGGCGCCTTAGGCGACGCATGGAGCGGTTACCGAGGAGGTAGGGGAATGCATAGAGCAATTGCCGGAAGTACGCAGAGTGTTTAATTGTTTTCATTAAAGAACTTCGCTGCGTAGTTTGCGCCTCTGCGGTGAGTCGATTATTTCTGGATGGACACTACTCAACGACCCTGAGTGAATAACCCCGCTGTTCGAGCAGCCTGAGCAGGCCCTGTTCCCCGGGCAGGTGCAGGGCGCCGACCGCGACAAACGCCCCGCCCTGCTTCAGATAGGGTTCCATGCGCTCGGCCATGCGGTGGTTGCGATCCTCGATCAGGCGGCGCTCGAATTCCCTGGCCAGACGCTGGTCACCGGTTGCCATCGAAACCGCGTTGATCGCCATCATTGCCGCGAGATCCTGCCGCTTGTAGGCCGCGAGCAGTTCAGCCTGCATGGCGTCGAGCCCGGCAAACTGTTCGACGGCATCCCTGAGGAGCGTCACCTGGTCATCGAGCGGCAGCCCCTCGAACACCTCCAGCTGCTCAGCGATCGTTTCCAGTCCGTGGAGCTGTTTACCCGCCTGCTGCGCCCGCTGGAACAGCACCATATCCAGCACCAGGCCGGTCACGGGCGCCGGCATGGACAGCGCAGATGCAGCCGCCCAGGGTTTCATGCGCTCCGCCACCGGATCGGAAATGCCGCGTGTACGCAGGGCGACGGCCGTCTGTTCGAACAGGCCTTTGCCGACGATCTCCGACAGCCGCCGGCCGTCCGTCAACAGCATGGCGGTACTACCGGCGACCATGGCGTCGGTATCCAGGTTCACCTCCAATATCACCTGCCGGCAGCTGGTAAAGGCGCTCTCAACAGTCGGTGCAAGACCGATAACGCCGGGGTCCTCGGAATGGATGGTGCCGAACAGATAACTGGGTGACGAATCCGGGCTGTCGATCTCCCAGAGCAGACCGTGCACGGGGCCCGACGACGGCAATGCCGCAACGATCGCCTGGCAGAACAACACGCCCAGGCATGCAACGTACAGCCGGAGAATTCGACCGAAGTACACTGCCCCCACCATACGACCTCCAATTTCTGAATGATACGTCGTGATTCAGCCTGCGATCTGCATCACCCTGTCTGGTCCACCCATAGTAGAAGAAATTCACCGCAAAAGCGCCAGGGACGCAAAGTCGGTTAATTGTTTTCGTTAAAGAATTTCTCGGCGTACTTTGCGTCTTTGCGGTGAAAACGGTGTTTTTTGATGAACACTACCCGGACAACCATTGCACCGCCCGAACCGCGACCTGCCGGCAACGTCGCAAAACCTGAGTTGATTGGGTATGCTTCCACAATGAATGATTCTGACCAGAAACCTCCCATCTCACAACGTTTTCGCGGTTTTCTACCCGTCGTCGTCGATGTCGAGACCGCCGGCTTCAACGCGAGGCGCGACGCCCTGCTGGAAATCGCGGCGGTGACGCTGGACATGGACGGGCACGGGAATATATCCCGTAAGGAAACCTTCTCCTGCCACGTCCAGCCCTTCCCCGGCGCCAACCTGGACGAGGAATCACTGCGCTTCAACGGCATCGATCCCTATCACCCGTTCCGTATGGCGAAGCCCGAATACGAGGCGCTCGAGGGCATTTTCAAACCCGTGCGCAGGGCCATCAAGGAAGGCGGCTGCAAGCGTGCCATCCTGGTCGGTCACAATTCCTTCTTCGATCTTTCCTTTCTGAATGCGGCCGTGCAGCGTACCGGCATAAAGCGCAACCCGTTTCATCCGTTCAGTACCTTCGATACCGTCAGTCTGGCCGGCCTGGCCTATGGACAGACGGTACTGGCGCGTGCGGTTCAGGCAGCGGGCATCGAGTGGGACAGTGAGCGGGCGCATTCCGCCGTCTATGACACCGAGCGGACCGCCGATCTGTTCTGCGCCATTCTCAACCGCTGGAACGAAGTCAGCGGGGAGAAGCTCCCGCTGCAGTCAGAGGCCATTTAACCCGGAGCAACACCCCATGGCAGATACACCCGACCTGAATGAGCAGATCCTGCAGTCCCATGCGGGACTCATACACCGCGTCGTCCTGCACTGCAACAACCCCGGCTCGATTCCGGACCTGGAGGAGGTGCTGCGCCAGGCGCAGGAAAATGACTGGACTCAACTGGTCACCGTGATCCGCGACATCATGGCGGGCAGGAGGGATGAATCCGTGATGCTGGGACTGGACGATGAAGACCGTGTCATCGTGGAGGCCATCCTGAAGGGTCTGCAGGACCCGAGCACGCTGCCCGATCTGGAGGCCGATTTCGACTCCGGCATGGCGGCCCCCGGCATCGCCAGCCTGATCCATGCCTCGCGCCGGGGCAATGCACACGCCTTGCAGCTGGTCGCCAACATGGCCAGGCAGATGCTGGCGGCGGGTGGCGATATGGGCATCCTGGCGGGGCGCATCCGGCCGCTGGTCGAGGGCGAACGCGATTCGGACAAACTCAGCGAGAACATGTCCGGAAAGGGACAGCAGCTGATGGTGAAGATACTCGATGAGCTGCTGAAGCTCGAAGCGAACTGAACTCCTGGCCTGCTGGCAACCCTACAAAAACAACCCCTATCGTTTGTTATCTTGCACAGTCGTCTCATGCCGGGCAAACCCTTCCGTGACACGCTGTGAATACATCCATGTACGCTCGATGGTCGCATCCTTGCGGCCAGCGGTCACTTCAGGACTCGTCCGTCACGAGGCTATGTAAACGAAGGTCGTAGAGGGTAGTCTGCGTTGAACACAGTGAACCCCGGGTTTCGCTGCCGCTCAACCATGGCTTCATTGTGCTGGGCTTGACCGAGCTCAATTCGGGTCAGGCCGCACCCTTCCCGACCGCCGCCTTCACCATTTTCTGAAGTTCCCCCTTCTGGTAGAGCTCGAGGGTGATATCGCAGCCGCCGATCAGCTCACCGTCGATATAGATCTGCGGGAAGGTCGGCCAGTTGGCATAGCGCGGCAGATTCTCGAAAACTTCCGGGTCGGCCAGGACATTAACGTGGGCGAACGCCTCGCCGCAGGCCATCAGGGCCTGCGCCGCGCGACTTGAATAACCGCACTG
This sequence comes from Gammaproteobacteria bacterium, assembly GCA_049688075.1. Lineage (GTDB taxonomy): Bacteria > Pseudomonadota > Gammaproteobacteria > UBA9214 > UBA9214 > CAVQCA01. Next base: position 743 of record JBAVKA010000105.1, on the reverse strand, counting down.
CGGCATCTGCGGAGAGCCCTTCATGAAAATGACGACCGGGTTTTCCTTCACCGCCTGGTCGATGCGTTCCAGTATATCCATCGTAGTAATCCTCGATAATTGATGATCGATCCGAAGATCATGAGTTCATGACGGCAGTTTACTGAGTGCAGTCGCGCGGAAAAAGACACAAACACAATGGGTATCCCGGCGATCATGTGATGCGATAACTTACTTACCTCATCCTTGACCAGGCTACTTTCATAAACGCCGTTTTCACCGCAGAGACGCGAAGAGCGCAGAGTCGATTAATTTTTTCGCTAAAGAACTTCTCTGCGCACATTGCGCCTCTGCGGTGAGCTTATATCAATGGACGCACACTAGGCAGCATCCACGTTGCGCTGCAGCCAGAATTCCAGCAGCGCGACATGCCAGAGTTTGCTGCCCAGGATCGGCGTGTGATGCTGTTCCGGGTGCTGCAGCAGCCGGTCGATGGTGCGGCGCTCCAGCAGGCCGCGATCGCGTGAGGCGGCGGAATCCAGTACCCCGCGAACGAATTCCAGCACCTCACCGCGGATGAATTTCAGCGCCGGCACCGGAAAATAACCCTTGGGGCGATCGATGACGTCGTCAGGGAGATGGCCGCGCGCGATTAGTTTCAACAGGTGCTTGCCGCCGGATTTCAGCTTGATATCGGGAGGAACCTGGATCGCCAGTTCGACCAGTTCGTGGTCGAGAAACGGCACCCGCGCCTCCAGTCCCCA
>JBAVKA010000104.1:0-4838 GCA_049688075.1 Gammaproteobacteria bacterium | reverse complement strand
TTTCATGTCCCGCAAGCACTGGCAGATCGTGCGCTACGGCGATGAAGGCAAGGTCGAAATGGGCGGGTGGAAGACCTGGGCGGTGGAGGATGTCCCCGAGGAGGTCGTCAGCATGGCGCTGAAGGCGGCCGACCCGATCGGCTACGGCTTCTACGGCGTCGACCTCAAGCAGACGGCGAATGGCATCTACGTCATCGAGGTCAACGACAACCCCAGCATCGAGTCACGGGTCGAGGACAAGGTCCTCAAGGACGAACTGTACCTGCGCATCATGAAGGAATTCGTGCGGCGAATAGACAAGCGCCGCATGGCGTGAGCATCACCAGCAGCGGCGACAAGCGCGGGCCGCGCAGGGTTCAGTCACTGGACGGACTGACCAGTGCCTCACCGCCGCCACGCGGGTCGCTGGCGGCGTAGACCCGCCGGTGCTTTTTATCCCAGTAAATCGCCTGCATGTTCCCGTAGGGGGCATCGAGCGCCGTCAGCCGGTGGCCGAGCGTGCCGAGCCCCTCGATCATGGCGCGGTCGAAGGCATCCGGTTCGTACTGCACCGTATCCGGCAGGTACTGGTGATGAAAGCGCGGCCGGCTGACCCAGGATTGTGGCCGGTTTCCTTCGGCCATATCCAGCACCGCCAGCAGCACCATGGTGATGATCCGGCTGCCGCCCGGGGTTCCGAGTATCGCCACCCCGTCGGCGTCCTCAACAAAGGTCGGCGTCATGCTGGACAGCGGGCGCTTGCCCGGCGCAACGGCATTGGCCTCCCCGCCCACCAGTTCATAGACATTGGGTGTGCCTCGCCTGATGGAAAAGTCATCCATTTCATCGTTCAGCAAGACCCCCGTGCGGGACGGCGTCAGGCATGCCCCGAAGGGATAGTTGATGCTGAGCGTAGCAGCCACGCGGTTACCCTCGCGGTCAAGTACGGAGAAGTGTGTGGTGTCCGGCCCTTGGCTCACGGGTGCGGCATCGCCCAGCGCTGCGCTCGGGGTGGCGTGATCCAGCTGGATGCTTTTGCGCAATACCGCGGCATGCGCCGCGCCTGTCAGCATCGCGACCGGCACGGCCACAAAATCCGGATCGCCCAGATACAGCGCCCGGTCTCGATAGGCACGGCGCATCGCCTCGATAACCAGGTGCGTGCGCATCACCTCATTCGCGCCTTCCAGCGGCAGCCCGGAAAGCATGTTCAGCATGGTCAGCAGGACCACACCGCCCGAGGAAGGTGGCCCTGCGGAGGTAATCCGCAGGCCCCGGTAATAGCCGGTTACCGGCTGGCGCTCGACCGCTTCGTAGCCTGCCAGATCCTCCAGCGTCCAGAGACCTCCATAGCGACGAACGCCATCGACCAGTTGTCGCGCAACCCGCCCCCGGTAAAAACCGGCTGCACCCTGTCGTGCGATGGCGTCCAGCGTTTCCGCCAGTTCCGGTTGCCGGAGGCGATACCCGGTCTCCGGCACCGTATCGTCCTGCAGAAAGATGCGCGCCGTCTCTTCATCGTCCTGCAGCGCCTCCAGCCGGAAGCCGGCCAGGCGGCGGTAGCGCTCATCCACCTCGAATCCCTCCCGGGCCAGGCGAATCGCCGGCGCCAGGGTGCGCCCGAGCGGCAGTCGCCCGTAGTGACGTGCGATATGGACCAGTGCCGCCACCTCCCCCGGAATGCCGGCGGCCAGGGCGCCGGTAAGCGACAGATCCGGTAGCGCGTCCCCGTCATCGTCGATAAACATGTCCCGTGTGGCGGCAAGCGGCGCCCGCTCGCGCCCGTCCACCACGACCTCGAAACCGTCATCGCCGCGGTGCAACAGCCAGAAGCCGCCGCCGCCGAGACCGGAACTGTAGGGTTCCACCACGGCCAGCGCGGCACTGACCGCCACCGCCGCATCGAAAGCATTGCCGCCCGCGGCGAGGATGTCCATGCCGGCCCGGGTGGCGAGTGGATGGGCGCTGGCGATGGCGGCGGCCGGCGGTTCCTGCCGGGCACTGCAGGCCGCGATAATCAGGCAGACAGAAAGCAAAAAGGCTCCGCAACGGAGCCTTCGCAAACATTCCATACAGGCGGACTTCATTCGGCGCGGTTACCGCTCAGTTGCTCGTACTTGGCCTGCAGCTGCTCCGGGGTTTCCACGACCTCGGGATTGACCAGGATGCATTCCACCGGACAGACCTCGACGCACTGCGAGGTCTCGAAATGGCCGACGCATTCCGTGCACAGCGCCGGGTCGATCTCGTAGATTTCCGCACCCTGATAGATGGCGTCATTCGGGCACTCCGGTTCGCACACATCACAGTTGATGCATTCATCGGTAATCATTAACGCCATGTTAGTAACCTGTCGAAATCACAAGGGGAATCTCATTGCGGTGGAAAAATGTTCGTTCCGATACACCGATTTCACCGCAGAGACACAAAGGACGCAGAGAAATACCTTCACGAGAAAAATTAAGCACTTTGCTTTCTCGGCATCTCTGCGGTGAGCTAATTTCTTTATGAACAGACACAAATTTAGTTGATCATGCCTTGTAATGCAGCCACAACTTTCCTGTGGACAAAGGCAGTCACGTCTCCTCCGAGGGCGGCGATTTCGCGCACCAGGCTCGAGGAGATATAGGCATACTGCTCGGCCGGGGTCAGAAACACGGTTTCGATCTCCGGCGCGAGACGGCGGTTCATGCTGGCGAGCTGGAACTCGTATTCGAAATCGGAAACCGCACGCAGGCCGCGAAGGATCACCCTGGCCTTCCTCTGGTGCATGAAATCCACCAGCAGGATGTCGAAACTGCAGACCTCGACATTGGGAATATGCGCAAGGACCTCGCGGGCAAGCGACACACGGGTATCGATGGAAAACGCCCCGCGCTTCCCGGGATTGGCGGCAACCGCAACGACCACCCTAGGGAACAGCCGGGAGGCGCGCTCCACCAGGTCGGTGTGTCCATTGGTTATGGGATCGAACGTCCCCGGATAGACGACCAGGTCCATGTGTGGATTATGGCCGATGTGGCTGCCCTCGTACAGTTGAACGCCGGACCAGGTGACTGCCAACCTGTCCCGTCAACTTGCTGCGGTAGGGCTCCCAGCTGCCGGGAAGCGAGAACTCCAGTTCCCGCTCCGCCTCGAGATAGATCCAGGCATCGGACGCCAGCCATCCCCGTTGCTCGAGTAGCTCCATGCAACCCGGCAGCGCGCCCTGGCGATAGGGCGGGTCGAGGAAAACCAGATCGAAGGGTTCGGCCGGGCCCAGCAGATAGCGTTCGCAGTTTGCCTGCACGATACGCGCCTGCCGCGCATCCAGCACGCGCACCTGTTCCTGGAGAGTGCGCACGACCAGCGGATCGGCGTCGACCAGAACCACCGCGGCGGCGCCGCGCGAAGCCGCCTCCAGACCGAGCGCACCGCTGCCGGCGAACAGGTCGAGACAACGTGCACCGTGAACGGATAAACCGAGCCAGTTGAACAGCGTCTCCCGGACACGGTCGGCTGTCGGGCGCAGCCCGGCCACCGGTGCAAACACCAGTTTGCGGCCGCGCCAGGCCCCGGCAATGATGCGCAACTGGTTAGGTTGCTGGTTTGCCCTCATGCGGCAGGATCATGCGTACTCTTAACTCGCCGGTCAAACGAAACACCAACTTGTCGTCAATGGCGCTGGCTAAGCCTCGTTCCGGGTGGCTCCGACCGTGACACGCTGTGAATACGTCCCTGTAAGCTCGCCGGCCGCGTCCCTGCGACCGACGGTCAAGAACGGAGCCACCCGGAACGAGGCCAACAACGCTTACACAGGCCGTGATACTGATGAAAAGCCACGGAAACACCCCGAAGACTGTAAAATCGTCCGTGTGCTTCCGTGGCTATTTGTACGTTTTCCCGGACGATTTTACGGTCGCGACGATTCTGCGTTTCGCTGCTGATCACACAGACGAAACGCCCCGGTTTCGCGCCATGACGCACAGACCAACGATCCCGGAAAGAAACAGACCGAGGGCTGGCGGCAGGGGCACGGCGCTCACCGGGACACTCCCGGGTGTGGGTGTGTCGAGCACCGTGAAATCGCTCAGGTTGTCGCCGCTGTCCACCAGGGGATCGAGGCGGGCGAGACTGCTGCCTGCAGCTGCATCCGGAGCCGCATTTCCCTCGCCGGCGAAGACACCGCCGCTGAAATCGCCGTAACCGAGCGCATCGAGGATGCCGGCGCCGTCACGCAACACGATGGAATCGGGTCCGTTCTGAAAATCCATATTCAACACCAGGTCGGCATCGCCAACCAGCGAACTCCCGTCTCCGGCGTCATCGGCAACCACGTAGATGCCGTCGCCCGGGATCACACCGGAGAGGGGCAGCGTCAGATACACGCTGCCGTCGCTGCCGTTGACACCCTCCAGCGACAGCCCATCGAGCAGCGCCCCCGGCGTTCCGTATAATTCGACGAAGACATTGCCGTTGTCGGTGCCGGCGGCGTCATACAACGCCTCGGATATGACGGTTGCGGCATGAACGCCCGGGGTCAGAATGGCCCCGGCAAGACCCAGCACGCAGGCTGGTAAACGAATAGGTGTCCGTTCCCTGGACATAAGCACCTCCCTGTGAATTGCGGTTTGATTGTCCGATCAGGATATCCTCGTCCCTGTTTTCTCGTGGATATCCTGGTGCACAGCATAGACGCGCGCGTCCGTGTCGGCTGTCAGTCAACCCCCATTGAGACCGTGAGAAGGTGGAAGCGGATCTTGTAAGTGGGTTAGTCCTTGTCAACCCTGGCGTCACTGTTCCCGCCCACGATGACGGTCGCCATCATGTCGGGATGGACACGGCGCTGGAACGCATCGCGGATCTGCTCGGGCGTCACG
>JBAVKA010000103.1:0-2400 GCA_049688075.1 Gammaproteobacteria bacterium | reverse complement strand
GCCTGCATGCGCCGCGCCTGGAAGGCCTCGAAGTTGCTGCAGGAAGAAATCTCGCGGTATTTCTGCTGACCCGGCAGCCATACCTCGAGATCGTAGGTCTTGGCGGAGGAGAAGCCGATGTCGCCGCTGCACAGGGCCACCACCCGGTAGGGAAGCTCCAGGCGCTGCAGGATGCTTTCCGCATGTCCGGTGAGCGTTTCCAGCGCTTCATAGGAGTCCTGAGAGCGGACCACCTGCACCAGCTCGACCTTCTCGAACTGGTGCTGGCGGATCATGCCGCGGGTGTCCTTGCCGTAGGAACCGGCCTCGGAACGGAAACACGGGGTGTGCGCCACAAAACGCAGGGGCATGGCATCGTCTTCGGTAATCGTTCCGCGCACCAGATTGGTGACCGGCACCTCGGCGGTCGGTATCAGGTAGTACGCCGGTTCACTGCAGGTCCGGAACAGATCTTCCTCGAACTTGGGCAACTGCCCGGTGCCACGCAGACTGTCGGCATTCACCAGATAGGGCACATACACCTCGGTGTAGCCATGTTCCCGGGTGTGAGTATCGAGCATGAACTGGATCAACGCCCGGTGCAGGCGCGCCAGCGATCCCTGCATCACGCAGAAGCGGGCCCCTGAAATCCTGGCGGCGCTCTGGAAATCGAGAAGGCCGAGCCGTTCACCCAGGTCGACGTGATCCACGGGCTCGAAATCCGGTGCGCGCGGTTCGCCCCAGCGCCGGATTTCCAGGTTGTCCGCCTCACTGCGTCCTTCCGGCACGGATTCGTGCGGGATGTTCGGGATCCCCATCAGGACATCGCCGAGCACTTCCTGCAGCTGCGCCAGGTCGGCCTCGGCCGCTTTATGCTGGCTCCCCAGGCCTTCAATCTGCGCGAGCAGCGGGCCGATATCCACACCCGCGCCCTTGGCCATGCCGATTTCCTTCGACCGCCGGTTGCGTTGTGTCTGCAGCTCCTGGGCCTTCATCTGCAGGGCCTTGCGACGCTCCTCGAGTTCCTCCAGGCGCGCAGTGTCGAGAGCAAAGCCGCGCCGGGCAAGCACGGCGGCGACCCGATCGAGGTCGGTGCGGATCAGTTTGGAATCAAGCATGATTTATTTCTTCAGGCGTCGACGGTATGACTCAAGGGCCCGGCTTCAGGTGATGATTCACACGTAGACGGTGGCCGGCCAGCTCACGATATGCCCCGGGTCCAGTCGCGTATAGAGGTACTCGATGATCGAGACGGTTTTCTCCGGGGTATCGAAGAATTCGATCACCAGCGGCAGGTTCAACGAGATATCCAGCAGTGAGGAGGAATGCATCTTGCCGTGCTTGCCGAAACCGCTGATACCGCGGTATACGGTCACGCCAAGTACTTTCTGGTCATCATGCAGGCACTCGAGCAGGTGTTCGAGCTTGCCCTCCGCTTCCGTCAGATAAACGCGTACACAAGTGACATCCAGTGTTTTCATAGTTGTCTCGCAATCAGCACGCCCAGTCCGGCGGCGGTAATACAGGCCGTCACGCTGAGCAGGACGTTAACAAGGGCCTTCAGTGTCTGCCCGGCCTCGATCAGGTTCAGGGACTCGATGGAAAACGTCGAGAATGTCGTAAAACCGCCCAGCAGTCCGATCAGCAGAAAGGCGCGCACCACCGGCCCCGTGATAATGCGGTCAAGCAGCCAGACATACAGAAAGCCCATCATCAGGCTGCCCAGGAAATTGACGGTGAAAGTGCCGTAGGGGAATCCCCGACCCAGAACCGCGTGGGTGCCGGTCGACACCCAGTAACGCAGCAGCGCGCCGACGGCGCCGCCTGCCGCAATCGCCAGCAACTGCCTCATGCCGCCGTCCTAGCCCGCATTTCTCACCGGGATCCCGGATGCTGGCGCACGAGAACCAGCCAGTGCCGGGATAGGCATTCTCTTGAAACAAACCGTTTTCTGCATATACGCCACTACCTCAATCCCCTCAGCAGTCTATAGCCCTTCCTTGCCGCCCGGTGAGAAATGCGGGCTAGGGTTCATGACCGATTATGGTACACGCAGGCCGCATCGTGTGCATCGTTCACAAGGACGATTCAACGCCGGTCGCATGCCAGACACCTTCCCTGCGGCGGTTCAACCCTTGTGCTTGCGGTCCAGTTCCCGCAGGTGGGCCAGTTTCTCGGCGATCCGGATTTCCAGGCCGCGCTCGACCGGCCGGTAATAGTGCACCGCCGCCATGCCCTCGGGGAAATACTGCTCGCCGGCGGCATAGGCCTCGGGTTCGTCATGGGCATAGCGGTACGCCCTGCCGTAGCCAAGTTCCTTCATGAGGCGCGTAGGGGCGTTGCGCAGATGCACGGGCACCTCCAGCGAGCCGCGTTTACCCACATCGGCACGGGCCTCATTGTAGGCGCTGTAGACGGCAT
>JBAVKA010000102.1:0-23733 GCA_049688075.1 Gammaproteobacteria bacterium | reverse complement strand
ACGGGTTCAGGTTAACAGTGGAGTTCATTATGAAACAGGGAAAATCAGTCACCGCCGGTATTCTGTTGCTGGCGAGCACGGTTGCGGCTTCGAGTGCCTATGCCTATTCGGAAATTGCGGATGAAGTCGGCCAGCAGGGCAGGGGCTTCATCGGCCTCGGAGTCGGCACGGTACCGGACTACGAAGGTTCCGATACGAACGAGGGGACCGTGGCGCCGTTTGGCCGTTACAACTGGTCCAGCGGTCGCTATATCTCCCTCGGTGGCGCCGCGAACGCGGAACAGGTGGCGCGCCTCAAGCTGAACGTCCTGACCAGTGATACCGCGTGGCAGCTGGGTCCGGTGCTGCAATACCGGGCAAAGCGCGACGACGTCGATAACAACAAGGTCGATAAAATGAAGGAGGTTGATGCGGCCACGGAAGCCGGCGCCTTCCTGGGCTGGAAGGCGGATCGTCTGTCCCTCAGCACGACCTATGTCACGGATGTCTCGGACGAGCACAGCGGTGACGTCTGGTATTTCAACGGCTATTACGACATTCCGGTCGATGAGCAGTTCAAGCTGTCGCTCGGAGCGTACATGACCTGGGCGAGCGATGATTACATGGAAACCTATTTCGGCGTGGACGGCAAGGATTCGGCGCGCAGCGGGTTTTCGAAATACAAGGCCAGCAGTGGCATCAAGGACACCGGGCTGGTGCTGATCGGTCATTACAAGTTCAACCAGACCTGGGGAATGGCGGGTGCTCTCAATTACACCCGGTTGTTGAACGACGCCGAGGACAGCCCGCTGGTCAAGAAGGTGGGTGACGAGAATCAGTACAAGGCCCTGATTGCGGTAACCTATTCGTTTTGAGATTACCCAAACGCAGTCGCGAAAGGGCTGCCGCACGGCAGCCCTTTTTCGTTGGCGTTGTCCTCAGTGGCTGGCCGCTGTCCTGATTGCCCCGGCGATCTCGCGGCTCAGGGCGGCGAGTGCCCGGCTCTGTGCGGCGACGATTTCCGTATAGCCATCGCCGCCGACCGGTTCGGTAAATACGGTGGTTTTCTGCGCGACGACTTCCCGGCTTTGTTCACGGTAAATCTTCCAGTTCGCGGAGAGCGCCACATTCCCGCTCGTATCGGTATCAAATCGCGAGATCTCGGCTATCACCTGGTAGTCTATCGTGGTCATGCGTCCCCACGGAAAGACGGTGACCCTGTCGGTCGGGACCAGGCGCGCCAGGTTTTCCGCGAGGACGTCGGTTACGTTGTCCTTAAGCTCCTCGGCCCAGCGGTGGGTCTCGTTATAGAGCAATTCATTGGCGCCACTGCGTACGGCGATCTGCGGGCGGTCCAGATACCTCGGCATTTCCACGGGACCGACGCCGATAGCGGGTCCTGCCGGCGGAGCAGCCGTATCGGCTGACACGGCGCTAAGGATGTAAAACCTCGAGGGAGGCGTAGTGGCGCAACCGGTCAGTGTGATCAGCATGACGGCAATAAGATAGTGCGCAAGGTGTCGCATCAGTTTCCTCCCGGTATGGTCTTGCCACGAAGTATCGACTGCGGCTGGCGTTCGAGGTAATCGGTGAGATCGCGTACCGAGCGCGCGGCAGCGGTGATTTCCGCAAGGGCGTTGTCAATTGCATAGAGTATCTTCTGGTCGCTAACGAGTTGCTGCGCCGATTCGAGCGTGGCGCGCGCCTGACTCATCGCGAGGCGCGTTTCATTCAGTGTGGCATGCAGCTCTGAACCCAGTGGTTCGACCTGTTTGTTGACATTGCGCGCAAGCGAACCGAAATCTTCGAGAGCGGCGTGCAACGAGGTAATGGATTTCTGCAGTTCCGGCGACTTCACCAGCCGGTTGATGTTCTCCAGGGTCTCGTTGAGAGACTGGATGGAGTGGTGCAGTTCCGGCGAGTTGACCAGCTTGTTGAATCCTTCAGTTGAGGAAATGATGTTGTTCATGACCTGCTCGACGGGAAAGTCCTCGAGCTTCCTGGTGATCTTTTCAATCGGCGTGGGTATCGTCGGAATCTCCGGGTATCTGTCGTCACCTACCAGATTAACCCGCGTGCCGGGATAGAAATCCAGCTGAATGAACAGCTGGCCGGTCAGCAGGCTCTGTAGCTGAAGCTGGGCGCGCATACCGGCGTCGATCAGTCCGGCGAGTTTTTTCTTCCTGCTCTCGTTCATCTGTCCGATCATCTGGTCACTGCGGATGAAGTTTGCAGGATTGATCTCGATCGTGACCGGTATCCTGATGTCCGACCCGGACTCACCCATGACCAGTTGGATGTTGGTCACCGTTCCGATATTAACGCCGCGGAAATTGACCGGCGACCCGACGTTCAGTCCCTTGACCGATCCCTTGAAATAGAGCACGAAGCGTGGCTTTTGTATGAAAAGGTCACCGCTGCTCAGGAGCAGGATCGCCGCGATGGCCAGGATTACGGCGCCGACCACAAAGGCGCCGATGATGGTTGGATTGGCGTGCTTGCTCATGCTTCACCCCGGTTGAGGAAGCTGCGTACCCTGGGGTCAGGGCATTCCTGGCGCAGCAGGTTCGGGTCGCCGCTCGCGATCATGGTCCTGGTCTCCGGGTCGAGAAATACCGAGTTGTTGCCAATGGTAAAGATGCTGGCGAGTTCATGGGTTACCACGACGATGGTCGCGCCGAGGCTTTCCCGCAGTTCCAGGATGAGTTCGTCGAGCCGGCGTGAGCTGACGGGATCGAGACCGGCCGAGGGCTCGTCAAAGAACAGGATATCGGGATCCAGCGCCATCGCGCGCGCCAGCCCGGCCCGTTTCTGCATGCCGCCGCTGATTTCGGCAGGGTAGAACTCCTCGAAACCGGCGAGGCCGACCAGTGCCAGCTTGAGCGACACGATTTCGCCGATCTCGGCCGGACTGAGGTCCGTATATTCACCCAGTGGCAGCGCGATGTTTTCCGCCAGCGTCAGGGAACTCCACAGCGCACCGCTCTGGAACAACATGCCGAAACTGCGTTTGATGGTCTCCTGCTCTTTCGGTTCGGATTCCCAGAAGCTGAGCTCGTCGAAGTACACCTGTCCCTTTGCCGGTGACTTGAGACCGATGAGATGGCGCAGCAGGGTACTCTTTCCGCAGCCGCTGCCGCCCATGATGATGAAGATGTCGCCGCGCTGGACCACAAAGTTCAGGTCATGCTGGATGACGAAGTCGCCGTAGGCCATGGTGAGATCCCGCACCGTGATGTGAGCTTCGGGGTGGGTCTGCGGCTTCAGTTCGGGTGTCATGTCAGATGCCCAGCTGCTGGAAAATGATCGTGAGCAATGATGCCGCGATGACGATGAACAGGATACTGGTGACCACAGCGGAAGTCGTGGCCTGTCCCACGGCCTGCGCGCTGCGCCCGCACTGTATGCCGCGCAGACAACCGGCGAAGGCGATCAGGATGCCATAGGTTGTGCCCTTGCTGATGCCCACGGCGAACTGACGCAGGTCCAGGGAGTGTATCGTCTGGTGGTAATACTCGAAGGTGCCAATGTCGAAGGCTGTCTGGGCCACGAACAGGCCGGCCAGTATGCCCACCAGGTCTGAATAGAGCGTAAGCAGCGGCATGACCAGAATCAGCGCGAGCATGCGTGGCATCACCAGGAAGTCCATGGGGGATATGCCGAGTGTGCGGAAGGCGTCGATTTCCTCATTGACCTGCATGGTGCCCAATTGAGCGGCGAACGAAGCACCGGTGCGGCCTGCCATGATAATGCCGGTCATCAGCGCGCCCATTTCACGGACCATGCCGATGCTGACCAGATTCGCGATATAGATCTGGGCGCCGAACTGCGCCAGCTGCATGGCGCCCATGTAGGCGACGATGAGACCGACCAGAAAGCTGATCAGGGACACGATCGGCAGGGCCTGTGGTCCGACGTCCTGGACGATCAGCAGCAAATCGGCCCGGCGGAACTGCGCCTTGCCGCGCAGCAGCCGGCCGAAGGACAGTGTGACCTCTCCCAGGAAACGCGCCATTTCCGGCGCCCCTTTCAGATAGTTGAGCGTGGTGGCGCCGATCTGCGCAAGCAGGGCCGCGTGTACTTCATCACGGCCTGTATCCTGCTGCGGGGGTACCGCTGCGGCCATGTCCAGCAGGCGGCGGACGCCCTCGGGAAGGCCCTCGAGATCGGGCGCGATGCCCTGCTGCCTGGCATGTCCGATGAGGCGCGTGAGGAAAGCCAGCAGGGAGGTGTCCCACCGGGTAATATCGCCGCCGTCGAAGCGGATCAGACGGATCGGGGAACTGCCGGTGATCCGCTCGCTGAATTCATCGATGGAAGGTATCCCGTCTCTCAGTGTCCAGCCACCGGCCAGCCGGATCAGCAGACAATCGTCCTCAGACTGGGTGTAGCTCACACTCGCCTGACCGATGGCTGTGTCTGCGGGGGTTGTCATTGTATGCCTTTGTTATCCGTATTTCGAATTCAGTACATTGACATACGGAATTATAGCTGCACTTCGTGGCGAGGGGTGCAAGGGAGGGGAGAACACGAAAGAAAGGCAGCCAGGGGGCGTGATTCGGAGCCAATGAGGAATGTCTACAGCTGCGGATCAGGACATCCGCCTCTCATTTGATGTCCATCATTCCCGGTAACGGCAGCGTGATGCCCACAGAACGGGTGGCGCATACGATGGTCAGGTCGTCCGCCACCGGCTGGTTGAGAATTCCGTCGAGTTTCCCCGTCAATGCCGTGACGAGTGATTCGCGCTGGGAGGTCCGGAGGCATTTGCTTGCCAGGTTGATCAGCCCGCTCTCTCCGAGGCGTTCCCCCTGCAGGGATTTGCCCTCGGTTATAGCATCACTGTAAAGCAGCAGCGAGGCGCCCAGCGGGAACGGTAACTCACGGTTTTCATATGAGGAATCGTCGAACATGCCAAGCGGAAAGCCTTCACCGCTGCCGATCAGCGGCTTGTCGTGCTCCGGCGGAAACACCAGCGGGCTGGGAGTCGCCGCGCCGGCATAGGTCAGCAGGTCTTTGGCAAGATCGATGACGCCGTAGAACATGGTGGCATACTGACCTGCCGGCAGCAGTGGGGAGAGGCGTGCGTTTATGCCTTGCAGGTAAGCCGCCGGGTTGTGCTCCAGGTATTTCTCGCTATCGAGCAGGGCATGCAATCTGAAGGTATTCAGCGCAGCATTGATGCCATGGCCCGAGAAATCCACCATCATGATGGCGACCCGGTTCTCGTCGATGCTTTTCAGTCCCCAGAAGTCACCACCCAGCTCGGAGCTCGGCTTGAAACGCGAATCCACGTGCAGACCGTGCAGGTCGGAGACTGCCCGCAAGGTGGAGGTGTCGGGCAACAGCACCGTCTGGGTTTCACGGGCGATATTCAACTCGTTCGCGATGCGCCTGCTGTAGGCCTCGAGATCGTCCGTCAGCTGTTTGAGTGCATTGCGCTGGCTGATCAGACGCGCCTCGCTCGCCTGCAATGCCTGCTTCTGTTTGTGCGCTTGGCGTAACCACAGCCCGGCAAGCAGCAGCAGTACGGTCAGGGTGCCACCGACTTTCCACAACAGCGAGTAGTCGATGACCGGGTCATACTTCACGGTTACCCAGCGTTGCAGGATGGCCGTGTGTTCCTGCGGGGTGATCGTATCCAGTACTCGGTCTATGATCGGCGCCAGCGGTTGCCAGTCCTTGCGGATTCCGAAGCGGATTTCAACCGCCGGAACTTTGGCCGGTGCCGCAACCTTGAGGTTTGCCAGTCCCTGCTTGTGGATAAAGTAAATGCCCACGGCCAGTGTCTCCACGAAGGCATCGGCCTGGCCCAGGGACACGGCCTGCAGGGCCTCAGGCGGGGTGTCGAACATAACAGGTTGGAAATTCGGGTATTCCCTGGCCATGAACTCGCTAACCGCGTAGCCCTTGACCATGGCTACCCTTTTTCCAAGCAAGCCGTTCAGACCGTTGAGGTAGGGATAGTCGGAGCGTGTGAAGATGACTGAAGGTATGTTCGTGAACGGCTTGCTGAATGCCATGAAGCGGTCGCGTTCCGATGTCTCCAGCAGGCAGGTTATGACGTCCAGTTCACGCGACCTGACCCGCTCCACTGTCTCCTTCCAGCCGGGGCTGGGAATGACTTCGAAGGTCAGGTGCAGTCGTTGCGCGACCAGATCGGTATAATCCTGGCACATGCCTGCATAGGCGCCCTCGTTATCCACGAATTCAAACGGCGGCCAGGAGGGGTCGGCGCCCCTGCGCAGGACGCTGGGATGTGCCAGCAGCCACCGCTGTTCGTCCGTATGAAGTTCAAATGCTTCGCCGGCTGATACACCCGGTGAAACCCACGCCGTGGTCAGGAGCAGGAAAACGCGGAGCAAACGCCATATCCCGGCGCGGCCTTTTGTTCGGCAATCGGGTGGTAGTGCGGGCTTCTCGGGTGCTTCGCCCGATTGCGGGTACGGGATGATCATACCCCGGCTACGATAGCACAGCGGCACGAGGCAACTGAACCTCGAATCAACAGGTCAGCTGCAGCATCCCGGGTACCCCCTCGCCCTCTCGTTATCCACCTCGGGTTGCTTAGCAGAGGAGTAGGCAGTTCAACGGACCGGGGCCATAATGGCCGAGGGGTGCATAACGGGTTGCCACCTGGCCGGTCAGGGGAAGGTGAGGGCGGAGTGCACAACGGTGAATCGTGAAAACAAAAAGAGAACAGTCATGAAGTGGATACTGCGTCTGGCGGTACTTGTGCCGGGCATCGTGCTGGCTCTGGCCGTCATGGTGACCGCTGCACTGTTCATCCTCGATGACGAGGATTACCGCAGCGCCCTGGTTTGGGCGACCGGTAGCTTCCTGGATGCCAGCCTGGAGATCAGGGGGCCATTTGCGCTGCACCTCGGCCGGGAAGCCTCGCTGACGGCCGGTGATGTCATCCTGAAGGCGAACGATGGCAGTTACTCTCTGGCGCTGGGTGAATTCCACACCGATGTCCGTCTCGAGTCCCTCCTGGAGGGGATCTATTGGATAAAAAGTCTGGTGCTCGCCGATGTGCAGCTGGAAACGAAACAGTCGGGGGATGATGACAAATCGGTCTTTCAGGGTCTCTCGATTCCCGCCGTTGTCATCGAGCAGGCCCGGCTGAATAACATCAATCTCGTCTTCCACGAATCCGACCCCGATAAATCCCATGAGATCGACCTGCAGGCACTGGTCGTTGATGACATCAACAACAACGGACCGCTTGGCATTCAGGGAAATGGCACGTTTCAGAACCGGCCCTTCAGTATCGAGGGGCGGCTGGATTCACTTGCGCAGCTTATCGGTGCGGCAGCGCCGTATGCGGTGCGACTGGACATCACGAGTGGTACGCTGCAGGCGCATCTCGAAGGCACGATAGCCAAACCGCTCGAGGGATCAGGGCTTGATTTGCAACTGGGTTTCACCGATCCGCAACTATCCCGAACGCTCAGGCTGTGGAATGACAGCGCACCGGAGCTGGGCACCGTGACGGCACACATGCAGTTGCGGGGGGATTATGACAGGCCGCGACTGGAGCAGATCAGTGCACACCTCCAGCGCCCCGGTGAACTCGACCTGAAGGTGACCGGCGAGATCGCGGACCTCCAGCCCCTGGATGGTGTGGAACTGCGGCTTGACGGCCGCTCCAGCAATCCTTCCGTGATTTCCTGGTTGCTGTTCGATCACCGGAACAGGCTGAAATCCCTCGCCGGAAGCGGGACGATCCACGCCGGCGACGGGCGCTACCGGATAGAGGCCCTGCAGGCAAAGGCAAGTACCCGCACCGGGGTGAAGGTCGAGGTCAGCGGAACGGCGGATATTTACAGATCACTGAAAAAACGATCTTCCCAGCCCACCGGACTGAAACTCGCGCTTGATTCGCCCACCACCAGGTCCTTGACCGCGCTGGCCGTTGAGGGCGATGCCATCCCGGAACTCGGGCGCGTCAAGGCGACCGCCCGGCTGGTGGTTTACCTCGATGGCATCAGTCTCGACGGTCTGGATCTCAATGTCGGCGGGCCCGGACAGATCCGCGCGACGGCAAACGGGTCGGTCGATAGTATCCCGTTCTCCGCCCTGGAGAAATCATCCGGTTTCAATCTGAGGCTGGACGCACGGGCGGAAAAAAGCAGTTACCTGAACAACTATTTCAAGCTAAACCTGCCGGAGCTGGGCGCGGTTCAGGCCCGAATGCGGGTCCATGGCGGTATGTCCAGCGTGTCGCTCGAATCGCTGGAACTGACCGTCGGTAGGCCCGATAAACCCGTCCTGGGCGCGAACGGAACTGTCCGGACCGGTTTTCGGCGGCGCAGCACCACTGTGGATATCGGCTTTGACGTTTCAACCGCCGATTTAATCGCCGCAGTCTACAAGCCGACGCCATCGTTGAACCTCGGCCGGCTGGATGGCAACTTTACGGCGTCGGACACTGACGGCATCTGGGGCGTGGATAAATTCACCATGATATCGGCCCGTACCAGCCTGTTTCAACTCAAGGTGACCGGTGGTGTTGACGACCTCGTCAAGCCCGACCAGGGCCGGGTCAGGACGATGCTCGAAATCGATGACGTACCCGCGCTGGGCAGGGCGCTCGGCGTCGATCTTTCGGACTTCTCATCCTATCGAGGCCAGGGCACTCTCGAGGTCAACAGGGGTCGAGTGGACTATGAGGCATCCAACACCCTGGGCAGCACGAGGTCGACAACCTCGCTGACTGGCTCGCTGGCGGGTCACAAACCCCGTCTTAAAGGTAAACTCGATATACCGGTATTCAATCTGGCGGATTTTGGAATCGGCAAGCACGCTGACGGCGACAAGACCGCCGGCCTTCCTTTAAATGAGACAGGGAATCAATTCCTTTTCAGCCGTCAGGCATTCAACCTGAACTTCTTGCAGGCTCTCGACCTTGATCTGACCGTTTCCGTGTCCTCGGTGGCGGGAACGGGGCTGCGATTCGAGCAGCTCGACGCCAGAATCAACCTGCAGGACGGGGTGCTGCGTGCATCACCCGTGAAGCTCCAGTTCGAGGGGGGACCGGCTACACTGGATCTGGGGATCAACAGCCGGGGGAAACCCGATTTCACCCTAAGGATGTCCGGAAATGACCTGTCACTGGGGCCGGCACTGGCGGAGATCCAGAACGATGTGCCCGTAGAGGGCTATGTGAATCTGCATGTCGATGTCAGCGCCGGCGGCGATTCTCCGCATGACCTGGCGTCCAGTCTCGACGGGACGTTCGGCTTCGGGCTGGAGAATGCCAGGGTGCCTCGCAGATATATTGAGTTCCTCGCCGTCGATGTGTTTGGCTGGGCGTTTAACACGGCCACGCGCCGGGATCCCTATGCCAATCTCGATTGCGTTATGGCGGGTTTTGATATCAGGGACGGCGTTGCCACGAGCAATCTGCTGGCGGCGGATGGCCCGAGTCTGGCCGTCGCAGGCACGGCCATACTCGATTTCGGAGATGAAACGATGGACATGACGCTACTGCCCAAACAGAGGAAGAGCCTGTTTTCTGAACTGTCTCCGGTCCACATCAAGGGGCCTTTGCGCGACCCCAAGGTGACGGCCCTTCCCGTCAAGTCGGCAGTCACGAGTCTGGGCACCCTGGCGCTGGTGCCGGCGCTGCCCATGGTCGCCATTCCGGCAATCCTGGGTGAGAAACTGTGGGCAAGCCTCAACGACCATCACCTGAAGGAGGGTGGTTGCGTGAAACTGGCGAAAAAGCTTGTGAAGCAGAAGGAGAAGAAGGGGGAGTGGTGGAAGTTCTGGTAAGCGGTAGTTCGCTGGTTCTTCGAGTCTGTAGCTATGGCTTCACTGAAGGCCTGTGGACGAGGTGCCGGCATCATCAGACTCGCACTCGATCCTGTAGCGTTCCACAACCGCATTTCGTCTGAGTGGCCGGTACTTCAATTCATCCATCTGCGCGCGCAGCTGCTTGCAGTGTTCAGCCAGTTCATCGGCCGTGGTATAGGCTCTTTCCTGATAGATCGGATCAGGCTGGCCGAACTGATGGATTGACCCTTATTGGCAATGACTGCACAAGACAGTGTGTACAAGGCCAGAACGACGATCGGTCGCTTCATGCCGGCGGTTCCTCTGGTTGATTGTTACGGAAATCTAACAGTATTCCCACGCCGATTAAAACACAGGGAGCCGCGTGTGCAGGCGAGGCGGCGGGCCTGAACCGGAAAGCGCTACCTGCCCTGGTGTCACGCGCATCTGACAGGACATATAATCCGGGGCTATCAACCGCGTTTTGCGATCGGGGAGTCCTAATGAACCAGCGTAGTCAGTATCTGCCCTGTCTGGCTTTTCTGGCGCTGGTGCTGCTGTTATCGGGATGCAGTCAGCAGAAGCCGGCCGTGAACAGGGACATCCGTGTCCGGGCGATGCCGTTTACCGCCGTATCGACGATGGACCCGATGGCCGATGTATCTTCGGCGGTCAGTTTTACCTGGGCGCCCCGTATGCGGGAGATACACAGTAACCCCCATGAGGCTGAAGTCATCGACAAGGAATCGCTCGAGAATGCAATCAGCAATGCACTGCAAAAGAAAGGCTATGAATATACCTGGCACGCCGGTCTTGCCGATCTGCGTGTCGGCTATCTGGTGGTTATGAATGGCGTTCTCTCCGGCGAGGAGATAAATGACCGCTTCGGTATCCAGCCCGGTCTGAATCTTCAGACACCGGATACCGTTCGCTACGAAAAAGGCACATTGGTGATCGACATTATTGATATGAAGACCGGGCGTACAGCCTGGCGCGGCGCATTGCAGGGCTTCGCAGACCTCAGGATATCAAAGGAGGATCGTCAGGAGCGGTTCGATGACATGGTTATGTTTATGCTGGCCAGGTTTCCTGCGCGGGCCGGATACTCGCAGTGATTCGGACAGGAAGGGTGTCTGCTTGAGCCTTGCCGGAACACCAACGATCCGGGGCGAACGTCCGCTTTGATACGACGCAGGCTGATCATATTCTTTGCCGCCCTTGTCGCCCTTGTCGCGGGACTGGCGCCCGTGAGTCTGGCGATATGGCTGGCGTACAGGACCACGGTCGAAACCGCGGAGTCCAAACTGCGGTCCATCTCGCAAACCATTGCCGCGGATACCTCGAAAATCCTTCAGGATGTCGATCAGGGGCTGATCGCCCTGTACCGCACCTCGTTTGAGTGTACCGCGCAGGACGTCAGCGCCATGAACACCATGGCCTACGACATACCTGAAATCAGCGACATCGGCATCATGCGCCCCGACCGGAAGCTGGTGTGCACCAGCTGGGGCCCGGTACGACCGCCGGTGAAGCCGGATATTCCACCCCCGGAAACCGGGTTCCGGCTCATCGGTCCGCTGGAAATCAAGCTCATGAAACGTTATGGCCTGCTGGCACTGCGCAAATGGGAGAACGGTCCGGAGATAGGCGCCTTGCTGCATCCCAGTGTGCTGATCGGGCGGCTGGGCGCGGATCTGGGCAAGCACGGGTTCGCCGTTCTGCTGCGCCGTGCAGACATGCATCTCTATGCCTGGAACGGTAATGTTCCCGAAATGGAAGTGGTGGAGTCACAGGCGGAAGTGGCCGACGGCTCCAGGCAGCTCAGGGCGCAGTTCAGGGATGGGGTCGAACGCACACTGTTCGCCGTCGAACTGGAGGGTTATCCCGGTATTTATTCGGTGGCCGCAGCCTCGGACACCTGGATTCTGCACGACTGGATACGAATGTCATTGATGCTCGGAGCCATTGGCGCTGTTTCATCAATCCTGCTTCTCATGGTGTTGCTGGGCATATTCCGCCGGCGCCTGTCCCTGCAGGGAGAACTCGAGCGCAGTCTGCAGAAGGATGAATTCGAGATTAATTACCAACCGGTCATCGACTTGAAATCCGGTGTCTGCGTTGGCGCCGAGGCGCTGATCAGCTGGCGGCAACCGGGAGGCAAACGGGTCCGGCCGGACCTGTTTATTCCGCTGGCCGAAGACACCGGGCTGATCGAGCCGATGACGGAATGGCTGATGAAGCAGATCCGGAGAGAACTGAAATCGTTTCTCGAACAGGAGCGCTCATTCCATATCGCGATCAATCTCAGCCCCTGCCACTTCGAGTCGGACAGGATCCTCAGGACCTCCAGCCAGGTCTTCGGAGACAATGCCATACTCCCGGGCCAGATCGTCTATGAGATTACCGAACGCGGTCTCATCAAGGAGGACAGCGGGGTTGCCAGGAAAGTCATGACGATGCTCCGCGCGCGCGGTTCGCATATCGCACTGGATGATTTCGGCACCGGATATTCAAGTCTCAGCTATATCAGTTCCTTCCCCCTGGACTATCTGAAAATCGACAAGAGTTTCGTGGATACCATAGGAACCGATGCCCTGACCTCAGGTCTGGTGGATGCCATCATCGATATGGCGCAGCGGCTGAAGCTTCGTGTCATTGCGGAGGGCATCGAAACCCGGGAGCAGGCCGATTATCTTCGCGAGAAGGGCGTCGATTACGGACAGGGTTGGTACTTTTCCAGAGGTATGAACGCCACGGAGTTCATGAATTTCGCCAGATTGTTCAACAAGGGTACCGCCTGACTCATCCGTTGGCCCGTGCCTGAGTGTTATGCCGCGGACCCGGATACGAATGACACCCGACGCAGACGGTGATGTCCGGCAATGGCAAGGTTAAGGTCACGCCCGGGGTGGGTTCCCTTTCAGGGAAGTATCGGAGGCTGGATCTTCTGGCAAAAGGCCCCCATTCCGTGGTGACGCATCGCCCGGGAGGAATTTCCGCGCAGGGGGATAGCTTCACCCGGAATGATGCGGCGTTCGGATCTACTCTGATATATATTGTCGGCGCGCATGCGCAACGATCTTGTAGGAAAATCAATGAATGAACGTTTGTACTCACGAAATAACCGGATAACCAGATGACTACTGATTTGAAGAATTCCGCCCTCGATTATCACCGCCAGCCCGTTGCCGGCAAGATCTCGGTCGAGACGACCAAGCGCATGCTGACCCAGCATGATCTCTCGCTGGCTTACACCCCCGGGGTTGCGGCGGTCTGCGAGGCGATCGTCGAGGATGTCGACACCATCAGGGATTACACGGCGCGCGGGAATCTGGTGGCGGTGATAACCAACGGTACCGCGGTGCTCGGTCTGGGGAACATCGGACCCCATGCGGCCAAGCCCGTGATGGAAGGCAAGGCGGCACTGTTCAAGACCTTCGCGGATATCGATGTCTTCGATCTGGAACTGGATGCAAGTGATCCGGACAAATTTGTCGATGCCGTGGCGGCCCTGGCGCCGACCTTTGGTGGTATCAACCTGGAGGACATCAAGGCCCCCGAGTGTTTCGAGATCGAGCGAAGACTGGTCGAGCGCCTGGATATCCCGGTTTTCCACGATGACCAGCACGGCACGGCGATTGTCGTGGCGGCGGCTATTCGCAATGGATTACGGGTGAGCGGGAAACAGATCGAGGATGTGAAACTGGTCTGTTCTGGCGCCGGTGCCGCCGCGATGGCCTGTCTGGACCTGCTGGTCTCGATGGGGTTGAAGAAGGAGAATGTCTTTGTCTGTGACCGAAAGGGCGTCCTTTACGAAGGGCGGGAAGGAACGAATGACCCGCATAAGGCGAGGTATACGCAGGCGACCGGCAAGCACACGCTGCATGATGCGATCGTGGGTGCGGATGTTTTCCTCGGCCTGTCCGGTCCGGGTGTTATGGACGCCGGTGATGTCAAGCAGATGGCCGAGCGTCCGTTTATCCTGGCGCTGGCCAATCCGGAACCGGAAATCCTGCCGGAAATCGCGCATGCCGCGCGCAATGATGTGATCATGGCGACAGGGCGATCAGACTACCCGAATCAGGTCAACAATGTGTTGTGTTTCCCCTTCCTGTTTCGCGGGGCGCTGGATGTAGGCGCCACTGTCATCAATCACGAAATGAAGATCGCCTGCGTGAAGGCGCTGGCCGATTTGACACTGGAAGAAACCTCCGACTGTGTCAGCGCGGCTTACCGGGGCGAGACCTTCCGGTTCGGCCCGAAGTATCTCTTGCCCAAACCCTTTGACCGGCGTCTCATGAGCCGCATTGCTGTGAGCGTGGCCCGCGCGGCCATGGACAGCGGCGTGGCCAGGCGTCCCATCCAGGACCTGGCGACCTACCGTCGAAAGCTGCAGGACTACCGGTTCAGGACCAGCGCACTGATGCGCCCGATCTTTGATCTGGTGCGTCAGAAGTCCCGACGCATCCTGTTCGCGGAAGGGGAGTCTTCCCGTGTACTGCAGGCGCTGCAGGTTATCGTCGAGGAGGATCTGTGCCGGCCCGTGCTGGTCGGTCGTCGTGACCGGATCGAGGAAAAACTAGGTGATCTCGGCATGCGTCTGCGGCCAGAACAGGATTTCGGGATACTGGATCCGGGGGAGAACAAGCAACGGGAACAGGACTGGCAATGCGCCCGCGACTGGTTATCCGGAAGCGGGATAAGCTCCGACGCGGCAAAGGAACTGGTACTTGTAAATGGTACCGTCCTGTCTGCCGTGCGCCTGCGTCGCCGCATGGCAGACGGGGTGATTTGCGGCGTAAGGGGTGATTTCAGTGCGCATCTGAATTTCATACGCAGTATCGTCGGTTGCGGCGAGCATGCCCGCAACCTGTCCACTGTGAATATGGTGATCACACGACTGGGACCGCTGTATTTCACCGATACCCAGATTTCGATCTTGCCTGAGCCGGAGCACCTGGCGGATGTCGTTCTGATGGCGGCGAAGGTCATCGAACGTTTCGGTATCAAACCACGGGTTGCGTTGCTCTCTCATGCAGAAGGCGGGGGTCAGGACAGGGGGGATATGCAACGAGCCGCCGCCGCCATCGAGATTCTGAAAAGGCGTGCCCCGGATCTGGAGGTGACGGGAGAGGTAGGCATCGAGACTGCTTTGTACGTACCCGATTCCGGCGAGTCTGAATCTGTTCACGGCGCGCCGGCAAACCTCCTGGTTATGCCGAATCTCGCGGCGGCGGGTATCGCACTGGGCGTCATGAAGCGCATTGGAAATGCCGTCGATGTGGGACCGATACTCATCGGATCCCGTCTTCCTGTGCATATCCTCAGTAACACCGTATCGGTGCGTGGTATTGTCAACATGACCGCGATGGTTGCCGCGGATGCCGGCTAGCTCGCCATCCGTTCTGCCTGTCAGGGCGGCATATTGCCAAGAAGACTGATTTCGTGGGCAATCAGGATGGCATAGAGCGGCATCAGGGCATACATCACATAACGTACAGGCAACACCCTGTAGACACGGAAGTTGAAATGCAGGACCAGGACAATCAGGGCAAGGCCGGTCACGGCGAGTTTTACCGCGGCGAAGGTGCGTATGTCCGTTTTAATCAGCCAGTCCATCAGAATATTAACTTCTACAGCACCATGATTTAACAGGATTAATGTCAGGAAGGCATCGAGGCTGGACAACAGGATGATGACCAAACTGGCAACCAGTGGCCATGGTTCATACCAATCGATATAGGTGTTCAAGTGGTCGTCATTGCGACGCGAACGGCGGCGACGCAAGGTGAACAGCGCCCCGAAGAGCGAGCGCAAGGAAAAACGTCGCCGCTCCTGACGCCGCCGTTCCACGATCGTGTCGTCCTGGACTGGGGGAACGGGATTTGTCATATCACGAGCAGGTGATGGAGGGTACCCCGTGGGGCCATGCCTGATACCCTGCGCCGTCTACTGATGAGCCGCGTCACTCGCATAAGCTGCTGAATTAATAAATGTTTCATGAGAGCCAGTGACGATATGCAGAGCATCGTAGCGGGTTGCGTTAGGGCAGGGAAGAACAACAGAGACAATTGGTTGCTGTAATGGTCTCATGCTTCTTCCAGTGCTAGCCATATCGACTGATAACATGGAAAATCAAGCGATGGCAGTATGTCAAATCAAAATATTCAGACAGGACGCATTGTTGTTTCAGGAGTGCAAGTTGACGTGAATCTGGAATAATCCGCACCGGTTTGTCACCGCCATTCCAGGTGTGCCAGCATCAGCAGGGTATTGTTTTCCTATATTTTATGAATCAGTTTTGCTATGTTTAGGTCAGTTATTAATGAACAAATATTCTAGATATTATGTTCGAATTAATAATTACTATAGATTTTCTGACGGCAACCCGATTAACCTGGAGGAGACAAAAAAATGGCGGATCTATTTTCCGATGAATGGATGAAGAGCTTTATGAATCAGTGGAATGCAGAACCGGAATTATCGGATGCCCTAGCAAAAATCAATTTCAATTCAGTAATCGGCTACGGTTTTGATGGTGAGGATCAGCCACGTGGATTCCTGGATATCCAGAACGGCAAGGCAGTTGCTGCCGGTATCTACAATGGAGAAACGCTTAACTGGGATTTGAGGGCCTCGTTTGACAACTGGAACAAGTGGCTAGCCAAGCCCCCGGGCATGATGGGTCTGGGCATGGCCTATACCTCCCGCAAGCTCAAATTCAACGTGGGTGACTATGGCGCCATGATCAAGGATCCCCGGATGGCCGGTCCCTTCATCAAGAGTTTTACCGTGATGGGGCGGGCTTGAAACAGATTACTAAACAAGTGACTGGATTTGAAGTGTGGATTAAAGAGCAGCGCGCTTCCTCACCGCCAAATCGAAATAAGAAATCTTTCAAGGATTCGTATCTAACTAAAATTGATCAGCTGGTCGGAAAGGCGCCGTCAATGACGGCGCCGGAATTTTTACCGAACCTGCCCAAAATTATACGTGTGTGAGGCTTAACCCAATGTTAATCAGAAAAATTACCTCCCTCGGCTTCATTTGCTTCTCACTGCTGGGTCTTGATGTCTTTGCGGAATCTCCACCAGACACGGTGATCACCGTGCCCAGTGTTGCAGTCGGCGGAACCGTCAGCCTGGGTGGCACCGTCGTTCCTTATAAGGAAGCCACCCTGTCGGCGCAGTTACCCGGACGTGTCGCGAGTATTTCCGGTGAAGAGGGAGACAGCTTCGAGGAAGGCGCGGTTCTGGTGACGATCACCGACGATGACTTACTGGCCCAGCGCCGCGCGGCATTCGCGAACCTGGCCAATGCCGAGGCAGCATTGCGCAATGCCGGCGTGCAGTATTCCAGACAATGGATTTCACCCTACGGTGGCCAGCAGAATCAAATGATGGGCGGCATGGATTCGTTAATGCGTAATTTCAGCAACCCGATGAACAGCATGTTTGGCTCCAGTTCCCCGCGCGTTGAACGGGGCGCCGATCTCTATTCGTACAGCGTTCAGGTGGAGCAGGCGCGCAATCAGCTGGTCGCCGCTCGCGCCAAGATCGAGGAGATCGATACCAAGCTTCGCGATACCAAATCCATTGCGCCATTCGATGGTGTGATTACCCAGAAACTGGTTGAAGTGGGTGATCCGGTGCAGCCGGGCATGCCGCTGGTTTCGTTCGCGGATACTTCCCAGTTGCAAATCCAGGTTGAAGTACCCGCACGCCTTATGCCCGGCGTGAAAAGGGGCATGGTTGTCCCGGCCAGGCTGGATGTTGGTGATGTCAGCCTGCAGGCACGGGTGGCGCAGATCTACCCGATGGCAAATCCTGACCGGCATACCGTGACAGTCAAATTCGATCTCCCGGAAGGTGCGCCCGGCGGGGCCGGGATGTATGCCAATGTCATTATCAATGATATCAATGCCCAGGTACGTGAACTGCCCGTAATACCCAAGAACGCGCTGGTCTGGCGCGGCAGTCTGCCGGGTGTCTATGTCCTGAACAAGGACAACCAGCGTGAATTGCGGCTGGTACGCACCGGCGATGAAGTCGGGCTTGATGGCGTGGCGATACTCTCGGGTCTCAAGCCCGGTGAACGGGTCATCGTGGGGACACCGGGAAGTTGATGTAAAACCACATGTCACGGGTTGAATTACCCCGGGGAATGACGCGGTATCGCGCGCCAGGGTACCCAGTTAATGATCAGGACAACATGGCTATTCGTCGGATCAGGGCGATGGCAGGGAGTTTAACTGTCCAACAGGCTTGTCTATTATCTAGAAGAAAACATATAAGAAGGCGGGATTAACATATGGCTGAGCAACACGACTTTTCCATGCCGCATGACCCCAAATCACTGGGTATCGCCGGTAGAACAGCGCGACTTTTTATAACCTCTCCCGTCACGCCGATGTTGCTGATTGCAGCACTGCTTGTCGGTTTGATGGGGTTGTTCTTCACTCCCCGCCAGGAAGACCCGCAAATCTCCGTTCCGATGGTGGACGTCTTCGTCCGCTACCCCGGAGCCTCGGCAGAACAGGTGGCCTCCCTGGTCACCGAGCCGCTGGAACGGATAATGAAGGAAATCCCCGGTGTCGAGCATACGTATACGGCAACCGAACGCGGCAGCGCCCTGGTCACCGTGCGTTTCTTCGTTAATGAGGACATGGGGGAATCAATTGTCAAGGTCCATGACAAACTGCAGTCCAACATGGACAAAATTCCGCCAGATGTCTCCATGCCGCTGGTCAAACCCGTCGCGGTTGATGATGTACCCGTCGTAACGCTTACGCTGTGGTCCGAGGATGTCGATGATGGCTCACTGCGAACCCTGGCGCTGGATCTGCTGCAGCGTCTGGGCGAAGTGCCGAATGCCGGCAAGGGTTTTATTGTCGGAGGACGCGAAGATCAGCTCAAGGTCGAAGTCCTGCCTGAGCGTCTCTCCGGTTTTGGCATCAGTCTTCCACAGGTAGCCGAAACCATACGCACGGCCAATGCAGAGAAGACCGCGGGTGGCGTCGAAACCGGTGGGACCAGCATGTCGGTGCGTACCGGCGCCTTCCTGAGAACCGCCTCCGATATCGAACGTCTGGTCGTCGGTGTGCGCAACGGTGCGCCGGTTTATGTTCGCGATGTGGCGCGGGTTTCTCACGAACCGGCCGATCCGAGCCAGATGGTTGCCCACTACACAGGGCCTGCCTACGAGGGCACAAACCCCGTAGCCGACGGTGCACCGGCCGTGACCATCGCCATCGCGAAAAAAGAGAAGACCAATGGCGTATTTGTCGCCAATGCATTGCTGGAGAAGATCGAGTCGTTCAAGGGCGATCTGATTCCATCAAACGTGCATGTGGAGATCACCCGCAATTACGGCAAGACAGCCAATGACAAGGTCAACGAGCTGCTCAGGGCCATGCTCGAGGCGGCGGTCTTCGTTTCCATCCTGTGTCTGTACGGTTTGGGCTATCGTGCCGCGTTCGTTGTTATTACCGTGATTCCCATCGTTATCCTGGTCACGATCTGGTGGGCAATGATGGTGGATTACACCATCGATCGCGTCAGCCTGTTCGCGCTGATTTTCTCGATCGGCATCCTGGTGGATGATGCGACGGTGGTTATCGAAAACATCTTCCGGCACTGGCTGGAACAGGGGAAGACCAGCGTCGCTATCGCCGTCGATGCGGTGCGAGAAGTAGGCAATCCAACCATTATCGCCACCCTGACCATTATCTCCGCCCTGTTGCCCATGGGCTGGGTGAGCGGACTGATGGGGCCTTATATGCGTCCCATACCGGTGCTTGGCTCCTCGGCCATGTTCTTTTCGCTGGTTGCGGCCTTTATATTCACGCCCTGGTTCGCGGTCAAGGTCGCTCCCCGGATGGCGGCGCTGGAGAAAGCATCCAAAAAGGAAATCAAGACCCACCAGAAAATCGATCGCATTTACCGTCCCATCATTACCCCGCTGATTGAAAACCGCTTCCTGGGCCTGACATTCCTGTTCACCATCATCGGGCTCACGGCCGGGTTCTGCATACTCTTTTATACCCAGACCGTTGTCGTCAAGATGCTGCCATTTGACAACAAGCCGGAATTTTCCGTGATCCTCAATATGCCGGAAGGAACGGCAATGCCGGTAACCGCCAATGTTCTGCATGCGCTGGCCGAGGAAGTAAAGAAAATGCCGGAGGTCACGGCGGTTCAGTCTTACACCGGCACTGCCCAGCCCTTCAACTTTAACGGTATGGTGCGGCATTACTACCTGCGCCAGCGTTCCTGGGATGGTGACCTTCTGGTCATGATCAAGGACAAGAAGGAACGCGAGCGTACCAGCCACCAGATCGCCGTGGCTGCGCGTCAATTGCTGACGCCGATAGCGAATTCAATGGGGGGCCGCATCGCGGTCGTCGAAATGCCGCCCGGCCCCCCGGTGCTGCAAACGGTGGTCGCCGAGGTCCATGGTCCGGATGCTGAAACCCGACGCAAGGTGGCCGCCGATATGGCGGGTATGTTCGAGAAGGTCGAGAATGTCGTTGACGTCGACACCTACATGGCCGACCCGTATGACTACTGGCGCTTCGAGGTCGATACCGAGAAGGCCGTTCGCCGCGGTATTTCGGTAGACACCATCAACAACACGCTTGCCATGGCCATGGGCAACTACAAGCTGGGCGATGTCAAGCGCGGAACGGTGTTGGAACCGACCTATATCATTATCCAGGTGCCACTCTCCATCCGTTCGCAGATCGCCCGGTTGGGAGATCTGCCGGTCCCGACGAACGACGGCAGGACGCTGCCCCTCTCCGAGCTCGGTCAGTTCGTCAAACAACCCGAAGATCCCATCATCTATTCCAAGGACCTGCGCGGCATCGAGTACGTGGTGGGTGAGATGGAGGGTCGTCTTGGTGCCCCGATTTACGGCATGCTCGGTATAGAGGACCTGGTGAAGGACTACACAGCGCCGGATGGCGTAAGCATGGTGACCATGCCGTGGAACCTGTTCGGCGCTCCCAAGGACGATAGTGTATCCGGTTATGAATGGAGCGGTGAGTGGACGGTAACCTACGAAACCTTCCGCGATATGGGTGGCGCCTTCATGGCGGCCCTGGTGCTGATTTACGCCTTGATTGTTTGGGAATTCAGGAATTTCACCATCGCGGGCCTGATCATGTCGCCAATCCCGTTGACCCTGATCGGTATTATCCCGGGGCACTGGATCATGGGCGCGGAGTTCACGGCCACATCGATGATCGGCATGATCGCCCTGGGCGGTATCATCGTACGACAATCTATCCTGATCGTGGAGTTCGTCAAGATCGAGGTGAGCAAGGGAAAGGATGTCAGGGAAGCGGCCATTCACGGTGCGGAAGTTCGCATGCGACCCATTTTCATCACCTCGCTGACCACAATGGCCGGCGCGTCCACGATTCTGAGCGATCCGATCTTTCAGGGTTTGGCCGTCAGCACGCTGTTTGGCGCCGGCGTGGCAACGGCTATGGCCTTGCTTGTGATCCCGCTTGGTTGTATTAGCGCCCGCAAGCAGTTTTATGTCGAGACCTTCGATGACGGGACGGTGGGTATCAGTCCGGCCTATCAACGTATTGAAAAAATTTCGACGGAATCATCCGCAAAGCCGGCAGGTACGCCGCTGTGGATGCGCCTGTATGGTGGCATCATTTCTGCCTTTACCTGGGTTTTCTACATCATCCGGGCTCTCTTCACCATGCTCGGCATGGGTTTCAAGGCGTTGCTGGGCGGCTTTGGTCGTCGAAGAGGCGGAACTCCACCGCCTCCACCGCGACAGCCAACTCCTGGTGGCACGCCTCCGCCTCCGCGCGGGGGTACGCCACCCCCGCCGCGTGAAGCACCGCCACCTCCGTCGCGGCCCACCCCTTCCGCAGGTATACCCGAACCCGTGGCAAGCACTGCAGCACCGCAGTCCGTGGTCGAATCGGCGCCGGAACCGCGCGAAATACCAGCACCAGCACCCCAGCCGGTGGCAGCCGAGGCCAAGACCAGGGCAAAGACGAAGACGAAGACAGCAGACATCCCCGCCGCTCGCACGGTGATTGAAAACGAGGCTAATCATTCAGTCGAGGAGGCCGATGAACATGCCATATCCTCAGCTGAAATGGCGGATGAGGAAGGCGAGGGTATCGTGCGGAAACGTCGGGGTATACGTCTGAAGCAGGATCTCAACTGATTGTTTGTGAACTTGAAAATACGTGATCGATGCGACAGATAACTGAAAGGATATTGGCAATGAGACACCCTGGTACTGTATCACGACGCTGTGTTGGCATGTTTCTGGCCATTACAGGCGGTCTGGCGCTGATCGATGCCGTTGCAGCAGCAGATCAGCCGCCGGGTGAAACGGAATCACCATCATCCTTCTATACCTATCATGATGACTGGGCCATCGTCTCCGCTCCGCCGCCACCCGGGCCCTATCAGTCCGTCAACATTGATCCCCGGATACCGGGCCAGGAGGATGTGATAACCCCGTTTGTGAGTGGTTTCAATGAACCCCCGGCTATGAGTGAGCAACTGCCGGATGACTTCAAGGGGGCTCCGCCGGCTGCAGGCACCCCGTCACCAGCGGCTCCCGATGCCTATCCCAGACAGGAGTTTATTGGACATGAACCTCCTCCCGGATACTACAGATCCCGTGGATACAGCCAGAACCGGCCCGCACCGATCCAGGATTACAGCGGACCCTACGGTTACCCGCGATCAGGCAATTCCCGTTATGGCTACACGCCTTCACCCTGGAGTAATCCGCCGCTACAGCGCCCCGAGGATGAAGTCCTGCCACCACCTGTGTATAACCGCATGGCAGTCCCGCCGCCCCCTGTT
Organism: Gammaproteobacteria bacterium; assembly: GCA_049688075.1. Taxonomy (GTDB): domain Bacteria; phylum Pseudomonadota; class Gammaproteobacteria; order UBA9214; family UBA9214; genus CAVQCA01. Next base: position 1,123 of record JBAVKA010000102.1, on the reverse strand, counting down.
TATCGCAGCGGACCGGCACCTGACCAGTATTATCGTCGCGGTACCGGTACACAATAAAGACATGCATAACAGCCATGGGGATGACGAGTCACCCACGCTCAAAAACCCTGATCATATGGATTGTGCTGATTTCTGTTTTGTACCTGATTGCGTCCTGCGGTGACGACAAGGAGAATACTAATCCGACAGCGGATGTGGCGGAAAAAGTGCCTCAAACACAGCAGCCAATCGTCAAGGAATGGTATCCGCGTTCAAAATACCCGCCGCCGTCAGCCGTGTATGTCCCTGCACCGGGACCCTCGGCGCCATCAACGGGACAACCACAACCCAATTACACAGGTATTTATCAACCGCCCCAAATGACGGAGCAAATGTCCCCTCAATCTTCTCCCTGGAATCAGTCAGGCCAGTCACAGGACATGCCGCAGCAGTATCAGACAGGACCGCAATATCAAACTCCGCAACGCCCCTGGGGCGAGTTTCCGTCCTTGGAAAAAAAGAAGAAAAGCACGACACGCCAGGAACAGCGACCTGTTACAATCCCTTATGGAGGACGGCAGGATTATGGCGGCTATGGTGGCTATGGTGGCTATGGCGGCTATGGCGGCTATGGTGGCTATGGCGGCTATGGTGGCTATGGGCTATCGGACCCGTTACTCGGCGCTCCGGGTTTGGGAGGTGGGCTATACAATGCCTACCCGGAAATGATACCGCCGGTACTTGGCTGGTAGAGGCCGTAACTATGGTCGGCGCGGGCAGGGCGTAATCCAGGCATTGATAGCCGGCTGGAATAAAGTCTTCTTCTCGACCGGTTGATGTCGGTTGAGTGTTGAATCAGATGCGGGAACTCCCCTCGTAGATGATTTCAGTACATCAGGGAGCCAGGTTTGCATCGTGCAAACAAAACAACATACTGAGGTAACGTAATGAAGAAACTGACAAAAACGTTGTGTGTGACCGCCATTGCCGGCGCCATGGCAATACCTTTCACAGCAGCCCAGGCCTGGGGTCCGTGGGGTGGTGGCGGTCCCTGGAGCAATGGCTGGGGTAATGACGGTAGCGGTTGGGGTGACGGCTGGGGCGACGGTTCCGGTGATTTCGACTTCAACATGAGCGGTGGCGG
>JBAVKA010000101.1:0-3172 GCA_049688075.1 Gammaproteobacteria bacterium | reverse complement strand
CCCGCACCCGCGTGCATGCAGGCATCGACCACGAGAATTTCAAACGCAGCGATCAGGAACGCAACGATACGCGGACCAACCGCATCTCGACCCGGCTCGATACAAGACCAATCGACATCGCGGACATGAATATCGAGTTTTATACCGAACGGCGTGACGGTTCCGATTACGATCAGATCACCAATGTAGCCAATCCGCAGAACCCGCTGATGCGCCTGTATAACATGGCGGACCGTGACCGTACCGGCATCAAATCCTACATTTCCGTTCTCGCCGGAGAGCGGGCCAGCTTCGGCGTGGACATCGAAGCCAGCAAGGACAAGTATGACAATTCCTCTATCGGCCTCGATGAAAGCAGCTATGCCGGCCTGGGTTTCGACATCTCCTATCTCATCACAAGAGATATCACCAGCTACGCCAGCACGCACTGGGAGCGCAGCAAGTCGAACCAGGCCAACAGCCAGAACTTCTCCTCTCCCGACTGGACGGGCGACACCAATGACAAATTCTTCACCGGGACAATCGGGCTCAAGTACCCGGGGATCTTCAGAAACCTGGGGGCCAATGTCGAGTACACCTATGCGAAATCAACGGGACAGATCGACACTGATACCGGCGGGCTGGAGTCCGATTTTCCCAATCTGGAAACCCGCTTCCACCAGGTCAAACTGGGGCTGGACTATCCGTACAGCAAGTCGCTGAGTCTGAAGTTCGGCTATCTGTACCAGAAATACAATGCCGATGACTGGGCGCTGGACGGGGTTTCCCCGGATACCGTGCCCAATCTGCTCTCGCTCGGCGCCAATCCGCAGAATTACAGCAACCAGGTTGTCTTCATCGGGGTAAAGTATGTTTTCGATTCCCGCAACGGCACGAACTCGCGTTCCGGCCAGTAACGCCGTGGTGCGGTGGAATCCGCTCTTTCCCTTACCCGCCGGACGACCCCCTGTGCAACAACTGTGACAGAAGCAGCTCTATTTCCTCAAGGGTGAAATCGGCCACACGCCGCTCCTGACGTATACGGCGGTCCCTGGCTACGAGAACGTCTTCACTGTCAACCAGGGGAAATCCCAATGGAAGCCCCATACGCCGATCCCCAAGCTGTCTCTTGATGATTCCCATTATGCGGCCTTAAGCATAAGTATCGAAGAAGATGCTGCAAAAGCAATGCCTGATTGCAGGCAGCCTTCCCTGTACCTGATCCAGATTGCCTGGCCTCATGCGTTCCGTGAAGCGGGCATAAGATAGCGCGACGCCTCGCCGACTTCTGCGGAGCCGGATGTCGTCGTATCACTACAGGCGTTTCCAGCAGGTTTCAACGAGTTGCCTGGATTACCCTGTTCTGCCGTTGCAATACAACGACACTGTGTATCCTCACCGACCCGTCAATAACCCCGGATTCCGGCATAAAACACGACAATCAATGCATTTTCGGCGCTATCGAATTAACAGGCACAGTTGTTGCTGTGAAATTGAGTGCACTCCGCAGGCATCATCTGAAAAGAGTTGAATCATGAGACAAATTACAACGATTACCGTTCTGGTACTTGTTCTGCTATTCGTTATTGTCGCCAGTCGACTTTTGGATGCCACGGTTTCACCCTCGGTAACCCGCGTGGACAAAGCGGGTTCGAGTGTGGACAGTACGCTTTCCGCCGGGGAGAGACCCCGTTCAGGGAGTCCGTCATACGATAGAACCATTAAAGCCGGCGGAATCTGGTTCTGGTAGGCGCATACCATGCAGCCTGAGCCCGTCACGCCGCTCATGGGAACGGTCAGGCGAGGTAACATACACCGATGCGCCAGCGCAAACGTATCCGGAGAAATCGTCGGAACAGTCTGATGAACAATACGACGGTGTAAACAACCACCCCGTCTGAAGTTGCTGTATATTCCTTAACAGGCCACAAGCATTCCGTGGGCGATACATCCCCGGCCAGCGCGCGCGGGCTATTTGCTTGACGTTGCCCGCGCTGATGCCTAAATTATCACCCGTGTTTGCGACAAGACAGTATAAGAAAATGAATCCGAAGGGAAATCATTCCTGACAGAACAATGCCAAGCAGAGAAACGTGGACAGGGAAAAACGACAATACTTCCGGCTTGACACAGAGATCCCGGGTACAGTGCGCCTGCCGAAGGGGGAGATACTACCCGCCGTGATCGTCAATCTGTCTGTCGGCGGTCTCACATTCAGCTGCGGGCGTGACACTGTCCATCAGATCCTGCCGCAAGACCAGCGAACTCCCGGACAGGTTACGGGCGTCATGATCGAGATCCAGTTCGACCTGCAACCACCGGCGCAGCCCCGGCTGTCCCTGAATGTCAGGGCAAGGGTCATACATTCGGAACGCCTTGCCCAGGATGTTTACCTCGTAGGCATACAGTTCATCCACATCGATGAGGCCGACGTTGTAGCATTGAAGGGCTATATCGATGCAACTTTCTTGCAACAACAGATATAGACTCGCCATGATCACGCCAGTGCGTGTTATGTCGGCCGCGCGACCTACCCCCATGGATCAATTCTGTTCGGTGTATCGACAGGTTCGCTGATCTGCCGACAGACACGGCAGTCAGGCTTGAAATGACAGGAGCCATCCGTGGCAGGAGAACGGACTCCAACGGGCTGTCCCTAGGGTTTCATTTGTCCCCCGGCATCACGCCGCTAAAAAAATCGGCCCCACACCAAGGCAGGGGCCGTAAATAGCCACGGCAGTGTATGGCTATGAGGAGAATATCCATGCCAGTACTCACACACCGTCCCGGCGGCGAGTAGTTATTTATGAGCAAAACGCATGCCACTCCATGGCACACGCTTATGTGACTGTAAAACAGGGGAAGTTGATTAACCGGTCATTCACGCATGGTCAGATGATGCACTTTTATAGGGTGCAGGCTGCACCAATATGCACCTGTACCCGCGTCTCGACCCGGTTCCCTGATGACAGTGATCAAAGCGGCACTGTGAACCGGACAGAGGCCGTACGGGTTCCTGCGCAACCAATCGATGGCAACACAGCTCCCTTCCCACGAATCACCGTCCCTCTGTCATCCTGATATCCCGGAGGGATACAAATCCGGCGAAAGGGCGAAACTGCAGGCAGTACGACTGCACTACCGGCGGCGTCATCGGGAAAGGCGTGATATCAGCATCAACCGAACCGGTGTT
>JBAVKA010000100.1:0-15019 GCA_049688075.1 Gammaproteobacteria bacterium | reverse complement strand
CGTTCAAAGGCGTGCGAATTTCATGAGACATGCAGGACAGAAAATCACTCTTGGCTCGACTCGCAGCGTCGGCACGCTGACGAGCTTCGTTGAGTCGACGTATCAGAATGGCAGAGTAAGCCGGAATCAGGAGTAGTGTGAATGCAAGTCCAATGGCAAGTTCGGAATTTTCAATCCAATATGGCGTGAAAATCGCAACACATAAAAATCCTGATAGTGCTATCGCAGTTGCGAGGTAAAGATACTTCACTCCATAACGGAATCCATTACCAAGAATAAACCATAGATATAAACCATACCATGGTGCTCCAATTGGACCTGTCAGGTATAGTGCGTAACTTTGTCCAATCGAATCGACCAGAATTCCAATGACTTTTCTAGCATGTGACGGATCTGGCCATAAAATTGTAGATCCGTATATAGCGAATGATATTATTAAAAGAATTCGAACAAATTTTAGACTGGATAACCATAGTGCGTGATGTTCTTCAGTTACTGGTTCGTTTACTAGCAAGTAACCAAGAACGGCAGATAGTATTAATATGCGAAGTGCTGCTTGTTCTTTCTCATGGTTACCGTTCCAACCCAAGAATGACCGGAATTTTATTGACATACCAGCTAATAGCGTGCTGACGCTTTGTCTCGGGGCATCAACGCTCATTAACTATTATCCAGTAGTTGTGGTGTCATACTTTTAGATCGGCAGGTTAGTTGTCGGCCAAAAGGGTACAATCCTTAAATAACCCATGAGTGGTTACCGTGCTGGAAATACATTACAACCGATTGCTTTTAAATGATTATTTAGTGAGATGGACTGTTCTGCTGAGGGTGATCTGGCTTGGATTGGGCTGAATGCTCTTGGGATTAATTTAATGGGTGTGGTCACGATTCTCTATGAGTCGGAATTCAGGTTTGATATCAGGGCTCTCCTATGGGGTTGATGATTTCCTGCATTCTGTCGGGGACTTAATGCCCCAACATGCATAGGTCATCACTAAGGGAGATTCAGCATGAGTCGTAGGGTCGTCATTTCAGGTTTGGGTTGTATCTCGGGCTTGGGGCCAGATGTCACGACTTTCTGGGATGGACTCGCAAATGGCCGTTCCGCCATAGCTGCGTTGTCAGACGTTGAAAGTGATATCAGAATTTCGGTAGGAGCCCAAGTGGGTAGTTTCCAACCAGAAACGTACTTCTCGAAAGAAGAATTGACGATACTTGATCGTTTTTCACAATTTGCTGTGCTGGCAGCCAGGGAGGCAATCGAAGATGCCAGGCTGTCCGCAAACAGCACGACACTGGCAGGTGCTGCCGGCGTTATCGGAAGCGGATGCGGGGGCAAGCAGACCGATGAGGAAACCTACAGAAAGTTATATAAGGAAGGACGTCCTCGTGCTCATCCACTGACGATTCCGAAAGGTATGCCCAGTGCAGCTGCCAGCATGGTCAGTCAGCATATCGGGATCAGGGGTCCCGTCTTTTCTATAGCCAGCGCTTGTGCGTCAGGTGCGCATGCCATTATTCAGGGTGCCATGATGATACGTACAGGGCTGGTTGATGTGGCCGTAGTGGGCGGTACTGATGCGCCGTTTACCTATGGACTGCTCAAATCATGGGAAGCCTTGCGGGTTGTTTCCAGTGATACCTGTCGCCCGTTTTCCAGTGATCGTTCCGGCATGGTTCTGGGAGAAGGAGCAGCCATGCTGGTGCTGGAATCGGCAGATCATGCGACGGGGCGTGGTGCAAACTGCTATGCAGAACTTGCCGGATTTGGAATGACTTCGGATGCCGGACATATTACCCGACCGGATACAGACGGCATTGCCGCCGCAATCAGGTCGGCACTGTCTGATGCGGTACTGGATCCTGGCAAAGTTGACTATATCAATGCGCATGGAACCGGTACCGAGGCCAATGACCTTGCTGAAACCAGAGCGATCCATCAGGTTTTCGGTAAACATGCAAGCTCGCTTGCGGTATCTGCAACCAAGTCCATGCATGGCCATGCACTGGGTGCAGCAAGCGCCATGGAACTGGTAGCAACGGTCCTGGCGGTACAAAAAGGACTGATACCACCCACGGCAAATTTTACGAGTGCAGGACAAGGATGCGATCTTGATTATGTGCCGAATATAGCCAGGGTTGAACCGGTAAAAATTGCACTATCAAATTCCTTTGCATTTGGCGGTCTGAACGCGGTGATTGCAGTCAGGTCTCTGTCGTAAAAGACACACTTCGGCAGAATTTCATGTGAAGATACTGTCTATTTACGTAAATAGTTTCGTTCTGAGGCGCAAATTCTCCTTGCAAAGGTGAGAAATATTCATTCCTGTAAGAATGGACTAGATGTCGAGAAAGAATCCATGCAGGTCTTCCAGACTCGCTTTGTAGCGTTGGTGGCCCTTTTTAGTAGGATGAATCTTTTACTCAGAGTCGTGATAGTAGCCGAGTTGTGAAACTGATGAATTGGCACTTCTGAAGGATTTGATAAAATTTCATAGCCGGTTTGTAAGACAGATGGACCGGCCCACACGATGGTTATGAGTGTTGAAGGGCATTGAGACGTTGGTCACCCGACCGGGGTTCGTATCGCATGGCGCTCAGGAATGGTTATTTTGATGCATTTGGGTTCGGTTATTGTTTAACGTGTAAATTACACTTTATTGAAGGTCGTGATTAAAAACCTGTTCGTCCGGTTGTGCCAGAGATGTGTCTCGCGAGGCGTCTTCTATCTTGGTTAATTGGATATTTGATTGTAGCCGCACAATATTGTTGTAAATTTTAACTAAAAGAAGTAGCCTTTTGAAATTTAAATGTATTTAACATGCGGTTGAAATTGCTATCAGTCATCTGTCGGCACCGATTCTGAATGGGGACACACACTTGAGTGGCTTTAATGATCTGTTGCAGCGTCGCTTGCGACACCTGCGGGTGGCGTACGATCAAAACTCTAGAGCCGTATGGGTGGAGTTCAAATATCAGCATCGTCCGTGTTTTTCCAGAGGTATGCTGGACGACCTGTCAACAGTGCAACGTGTCATCAAGCAGATCGTCTACACAGGCTATCGCCAAGGGCAGTCTAACCGGCTGCTTTTCCAAATCATTGCGTCCACCGATAAGCGGGTTTTTAATCTTGGTGGCGACTTGGCCTATTTTATCAGGCTAATCGGTGCAGGCAATCGTGATGGTCTGCGGCAGTATGCAAAAACCTGCATTGATATCCAGTACACCTCTCTTACGCACTACGGTGTACCCTTTACTACTCTTGCCCTGGTCGAGGGTACTGCACTCGGAGGAGGGTTCGAAGCGGCACTCTCGGCAAATATCCTAATCGCCGAGACACGTGCCCGCTTCGGTTTTCCCGAAGTCAGCTTTGGCTTGTTCCCGGGTATGGGTGCATTATCGCTGTTAATACGCAGGATTAACCCGGCCATGGCCCGCCGTCTGATCATGGATCATCGTGTCTATACGGCGAGTGAACTCTATGAACTGGGTGTCGTTGACATCCTTGTACAGGACGGACAGGGCCGCAAGGCAGCGGCTGATTACATACGGCGGAATATCAACAAGGTGCACGGTCTTCACGGTTTCCAGGCGGCCATCGATCGCGTTCTGCCGGTTACCTATGATGAACTGAATGACATAGTCGAACTGTGGGTGGATAACGCACTGCAACTTAGCGAGAAAAACCGTAGGCTGATGGCCTATTTTGCGAGGGCCCAGACCAAGCGTTTTGCAACAGCCGATAGTCTGATCAAAGAGGAAAATTCGAAATTGATCAATGGATGAACCGGTACTGGTCGATATCGAGTAGGGCAGGCTTTATCACCTGCGAAGCACAGAGCGCCGCGTAGAATCCATCCCTGACATGACTATCATGCGCGACATTATCGCGGCTAGGGTGATCCCTTCAATATTTGGCTGCAGGACTGAACTGCGCGGGCGGATTTAGGTTCATCTGCGTAAAGGTACCTTTCAACGAAGGGCCATGATCACTAAGTGTAGACATTCACGGCCAGCAACGGTTGTCCCCATGACTTAAATTGTCCTGATGTGCCATGATCCCGTCTTGTCCGTGCGACCGCTGATAGTACTGAAGTGGTGTTGCAGGACATGGCACAAGGAGTTATCTATTGATTTCTGTGGCTTATTAGGAAGCATTGGGATAAATTAGTTCATCATCCGGTGGGCATGATTGTTACGTCTGTTAGGCACAAGACGGCAAAACTCGCATATTATTTCACAGAACGCATTACGTTGGTAAATGACTGTGAATCTACAAGAAACAGTTTTTGAAATAATTACCCAGGAGCTTTCATTGCCGTCAGCGAAATTCTCGCTGGAAACTCCACTGGAGGAACTCGGGGTAGATTCTATGAAGGCAATTACCATACTGTACGAACTAGAAGACAGACTCAACATCGAGATACCTAATGAAATTTTCGATTCGATCAGAAACGTGAGCGATATCGTTGAACAGCTTCAGCGACTAACCGCACATGGCGATAGTGCATGCCAGGATGAATAGTCGACACCGGTTTGTTCGTTGAGGTACTGGTTGCCGGTACATGCGGTTTGATGCCGGCAAGGGAGGGTCCTGCTCGCGCCTGATCAGGACACATGCCAGTCAATAGCGGCAGGAATCCGTGGTGAGTCCGCTGGCCGGAAATGTATCTCCATCATTGCTCCTGGGCAACCGGAAAGTCCGGCAGCATGTTCTGAATCCGCATGATGACGTCAAGTTGCGCCTTAAAGGCGTCGAAACAATCCGGATCAAAATGAATGCCGCGCTGTTTCGTCATGTAGTCAATCGCGGTTTGCAACGGCCAGGCATGCTTGTAGGGACGTTCCGACACGAGCGCGTCGTAGACGTCTGCAACGGCGACTATCCTGGCAACTATTGGTATCTCATCACCCTTCTTGCCGTGGGGATAACCCGATCCGTCGAACTTTTCATGATGTCCCAGCGCAATCACCGCGCCCATCTTCAGGAACTTTGACGGGCTGTCCTTGAGGATTTCGTAGCCGATCAGGGTATGTTCCTTCATTATCGTGAATTCCTCCGGGGTCAGTTTCCCCGGTTTCAGTAATATGTCGTCCTTGATTCCGATTTTACCTATATCATGCATGGGTGCCGCCATCTCAATCACGTCGGCATCCTCCCCGCTAAAACCAAGTTCCTCGGCTATGATCCTGGAGTATTTGGCCATGCGTATGACATGGTTTCCGGTTTCCTCATCGCGGTACTCACCGGCCTTGGCAAGACGCAAAAGTGTTTCGCGTTCCCTGAGGCGGATCTCGCTGGTCGCCTCGGCGACACGTCGTTCCAGCCAGCGCGACCGGTCGCGAATGATCTTGTACTGCTGGTACTGTGTCAGAAGGTTACGGCAGCGTGCCCGGCACTCGTGGTGATCGACCGGTTTCATGAGGAAATCCGTCGCACCGACTTCCAGTGCGTCATAACGCACGCTCCTGTCCTCAATGGCGGTGACCATGATGACCGGGATATGCTCGCAGGCAGGATCGCGACGGAACTTCCTGATGAACTCGATGCCGTTCATCTCCGGCATTTTGTAGTCCGTCAGGATGAGATCGACCTGATTGTTCATGCTCCAGTCGAGTGCTTCCACAGGGTCGGCGAATGAATGGATATCCAGATCATCCTCCATTGATCTGACCAGTTGAACAAGGATCTGTCGGCTGGTCATCTGGTCATCAATGATTACGATTGTGGTCATTTCTCGACACTCTTCGTTGCTTATGCAGATCGGGGTGAATCCATCCTCTCTTCGCGCCTGTTCACTTCATTACATCTGCGACAGATTCACATAACTGTCTGAATTATATTGGTAACAAGGGGTTCTCCCTTGCACTCATGGATATCGGCATGGCTTCTAAAAAGTTAAGTCTATTAATGGGTTGCATGAACGGTCGTGATTGTCCGGAAAGCTGTTTATGCGTGCTGAAATCGCGGCGCGATGGCTGTCTGACACAGTCCCGGCATGTGGGGGTGTTTCCTTGCAGACTGGCAATTGACCGGTACAATAGCGGGCAATTTAATGGACGAGGTCGTCGATGAATCCGGAAAACGAAGATCAGCAGCAGGCGCCTTCTTTTCTCAGTGTACTGGGAAGCGTGCTGGCCAGCATGTTCGGGGTGCAGAGTTCACGCAGACGCGAGGACGATTTTACCCGCGGCAAGCCCATCCACTACATCCTGGTCGGCCTGCTGGTAACCGTGGTATTTATATTGACGGTGTGGGGCGTTGTGAAACTCGTAGTCGGTCTTGCCGGTGTCTAGAGCGACTGTATACGTTGTCGCTGTTCTTCCAGGCTGTTGATGGCGCTTCTCAATTCGGCGGCGCGTGTCTGTTCTTTTTCCACGACTGCCGGTGGTGCCTTGTCGATAAAACCGGAATTCGCCAGTTTCCTTTCGCAGAGCTCCAGTTCGTTAACCTTTCTGCCCAGTTCTTTTGAAAGCCGGACAAGCTCCGCCTCCTTGTCGATCAAGCCGGAAAGCGGGATAAGCAGTTTCATTTCACCCAGCAGAGCGGTGGCTGATTCCGGCGCGGTTTCGTCCGGCGAGAGCCAGTCGACGGATGCAACACGTCCCACAGTAATCAGGTAATGCAGGTTTTCCGAGAGGCGTTCCCGGTCCATGGACGAACCATTCTGCAGTATTACCGGAAGGGGTTTGCGCGGGTCGATATTCATTCCGCTGCGAATCTTGCGAACACCGATGATAAATGCCTTTACCCACTCGATCTCGTCGATGGCATTCCGGTCGTTGAGATGATCATCCGGAGCAGGGTAGGGTTGTTGCATAATGGTATTACCGGTTATGCCGGCCAGCGGCGCCATCCGCTGCCAGATTTCTTCTGTTATAAACGGCATGACGGGATGCACGAGTCGCAACAGCGTTTCCATGACGCTGACCAGCGTTCGGCGCGTGCCGCGTTGTGCCGCCTCGGTGCTGCCCGGGTCATTCAGAACCGGTTTGGAGAGTTCCAGATACCAGTCGCAGTATTCATCCCAGATGAATGAATAGATAGTCTGGGCTGCCAGATCGAAGCGGTAATTGTTGATCGACCCCGTAACCTCGCGCACGGTGTCGTGCAGCAATGAACTGATCCACCGGTCTGCCACGTTCAGTTCGACGGCAGGGTTGCTCTGTCCGCAATCCCTGCCTTCGGTGTTCATCAGGACATAGCGCGCCGCGTTCCAGAGCTTGTTGCAGAAGTTCCGGTAGCCCTCTATCCGGCCGAGGTCGAAATTGATGTCGCGTCCCGTCGAGGCCAGTGCCGCATAGGTGAAACGCAGGGCATCGGTCCCGAAAGCAGGTATGCCATCAGGGAAGTCCTTGCGCGTCAGTCTCTCGATCCTGTCCGCCATTTGCGGCTGCATAAGACCGGCGCGTCGCTTGGCAACCAGCGTCTCCAGGTCTATACCATCGATAAGGTCGAGCGGGTCCAGTACATTGCCCTTGGACTTGGACATCTTCTGCCCGTGCGCATCACGCACCAGACCGTGGATGTAGACTTCCCGGAATGGCACGTTGCCCATGAATTTCAGCCCCATCATTATCATGCGTGCGACCCAGAAGAAAATGATGTCGAAGCCGGTCACCAGCACACTGGTCGGATAGAACGTCCTCAGGGCGTCGGTATCTTCCGGCCACCCCAGGGTGCTGAAAGGCCACAGCGCGGAGGAGAACCAGGTATCCAGTACATCCTCATCCTGCCGGAGCACGACAGTCTCGCCCAGGGAATGCCTGCCTCGCACCTCGGACTCGGAACGCCCGACATAGATATTGCCCTCCGCGTCATACCAGGCCGGTATGCGATGACCCCACCAGATCTGGCGCGAGATGCACCAGTCCTGGATATTGCGCATCCATTCGAAATAGGTGTTCTTCCAGTTATCCGGAATGAAGCGTATGCGGCCATCCTCGACGGCCCGAATGGCCGGTTCAGCCAAAGGTCCGATCTTCACGAACCACTGGTCGGTCAGATAGGGTTCCACCACGGTACCCGAGCGGTCACCGCGCGGGACCATCAGCCGGTGATCCTCGATTTTCTCGATCAGCCCCTCGTTTTCAAGATCCGCCACGATCCGCGTGCGTGCATCATAACGATCCAGCCCCTGGTATTTTTCCGGTGCATTCTCGTTGATGCAGGCGTCCACCGTGAAGATATTGATCATGGGCAGGTCGTGCCGCCTGCCGACCTCGTAGTCATTGAAATCATGCGCCGGAGTTATTTTCACGCAGCCGGTGCCGAATTCCGGGTCGACGTACTCGTCGACAATGATCGGAATCTCTCTTTCCGCCAGCGGCAGGCGGACGGTCTTTCCCGCCAGATGGAGGTAACGGGCATCGTCGGGGTTAACGGCCACAGCCGTGTCGCCGAGCATGGTTTCCGGCCGGGTCGTTGCAACGACCAGGTGACCGGAGCCGTCGGTGAGGGGATAGCGCATATGCCACAGGTGACCGGCCTCTTCCTCGGAGACAACCTCGAGGTCCGAGACGGCGGTATGCAGTATCGGGTCCCAGTTCACCAGCCGCGCGCCTCGGTAGATCAATCCCTCTTCATAGAGGCGGACGAAGGTTTCCTTCACGGCAAGGGACAGGCCCTCGTCCATGGTGAAACGCTCACGGCTCCAGTCCACCGAGGAGCCCATGCGGCGCAGCTGCCGGGTGATAGTGCCTCCGGACTTGTGTTTCCACTCCCAGATTCGCTCAATGAATGTCTCCCGCCCCAGGTCGTGGCGGGTCATGTTATCGAGGTTGATCTGGCGTTCCACGACCATCTGCGTGGCGATGCCCGCATGGTCGGTTCCCGGCTGCCATAGCGTGTTGTCGCCGCGCATGCGGTGATAACGGATGAGGGCATCCATCAGCGTGTCCTGGAACGCATGTCCCATATGCAGGCTGCCCGTGACATTGGGGGGCGGGATCATGATGCAATAGGGTTCACCCTCGCCGGAGGGTGCAAAACGATCTTCCTGCTCCCATGTCTCGTACCATCGCTGCTCGATGGCCTGCGGGTTGTAGGTTTTCTCCATCTGGGATCTATGCCTGAAAAAATCGGCCACCGGAGACCAGGGCCGGAGATTATACAATACGGGCCGGCTGGCTAAGGGTCCTGGCTGTCCCCTGGACTGGCTTCCTCCAGGATCCGCGCGAAAATATCCGGGATCGCTGACTCAAGCTGGTGTCGAATTTCGTCATAAGCGTTGTTGCACGCCTCGTCCATGGCGCTGGTGATGGCCTGTTCGATGACGGGGCGTATGGAGCGGTCAATGTGCTGGTAGATATTCAGCGACAACTCCGCGGCGAGCTCATCCAGCGCTTTTCGCAGAGCCGGATTGCCCAGCAGTTCCCGCGCGGTGGTTTCTACTGAAAAGCCGGACAACCGTGGCTCCGGTTGCCGGTTATCCTGGTATCCGGCCTCCGGATGAACGACGTTACTCAGGACGGGAATACCATCCTCGTCAACAGGCAGTTCTTCGTGTGATGTCATCGGTTTAACTGATCTCGTGAGTGTGCAATGTGTAACCGCGATCCTTGTAGTAGCGGTAGCGTTTCCGCGCCTCGGCGCGCTGCGTGTCATTACCGCCTGCCAGCTCGGCAACCCGGTTGAATCGGCTGAAGAAGGGCGGGACCTCGTTCGAAAGATTGACCAGTACGTCGTGGCTGTTCCGGGGTTCCCGGTCGTGGGCCAGCAGGACGGGCGATTCGCCGTGAACTTCCCCGGTATCGACGGCATGCGGCAGGAAGCTGCCAGGCCGAAACGTCCACAGCAAGTCATCCAGCTGCGACAGTTGCACGGCCGATTCCGCGTTGATATAGACCTGATGCCCCTGCTTGACGGCCTTTTCCGTCAGACGGCAGGCAAACAGGGCACACGCGGAATCCCCGGTGTCCCTGAGTATGTAAAAGTCTACCCGGGTCATCGCCAAATAGTGCTAATCGCTGCGTGTGCACCGATCGAGCAGAAACTGCGTCAGTAACGGAACCGGACGACCGGTCGCTCCTTTTTCCTTGCCCTGTTTCCAGGCGACGCCGGCGATATCCAGATGGGCCCAGCGATAGTCGCTGGCAAAGCGTGACAGAAAGCAGGCGGCGGTAATGGTGCCTGCTTCGCGTCCGCCAATGTTGGCCATATCGGCGAAGTTGCTGTCGAGCTGTGGCTGGTAGTCATCCCAGAGAGGCAATGCCCAGGCGCGGTCGCCGGCGTATGCCCCGGCGGTTAGCAATTGCTTTGAAAGTTCATCATCATTTCCAAGCAGGCCGGCGGCGTGACTGCCCAGTGCAATCACACAGGCGCCGGTAAGGGTCGCGATATCGACGACGACTTCCGGGTCGAACTTCTTGCAGTAGCTCAGGGCATCACACAGGATCAGACGACCCTCGGCATCGGTATTCAGTACCTCGATGGTCTGGCCGGACATGCTCGTCACAATGTCACCCGGTTTGCTTGCATTGCCATCAGGCAGGTTTTCCGTCGTCGGTATGAGGCCGACGACATTGAGCGGCAGCTGCAGTTCGGCGCAGGCTTTCAGGGTTCCCAGCACGCTGGCGGCGCCGCACATGTCGAATTTCATCTCGTCCATGGCCTGCGCCGGCTTGATGGAGATGCCGCCGGAATCGAAGGTGACGCCCTTTCCGATCAGTACCACCGGCTTCCCGCCTTTGGCCCCGCCGCGATATTCCATGCAGATCAACCGGGCTGGTTCCCTGCTGCCGCGTGCAACCGAGAGCAGGGCACCCATGCCGAGTTTCTTCATGGCTGCTTCATCCAGCACGCTTACCTTGATTCTGGTATGGTCCTTGCCGAGTTTCTCCGCCCGTTCCGCGAGATAGGAGGGAGTGCAGATATTGGCGGGCAGGTCGCCCAGCAGACGCGCCAGTTCCACGCCGGCGTTGATCGCCATGCCGTCCCGGATGGCGGTGTGTGCTGCCGCGGCCTCGCTGGCAACCGGGGTGTTGACGGACATGCTGCGCAAATGCCCGCCTTTCTTGTCCTTCTCGCTTTTCAGCTCTCCCGTGGTATACATCGCGCCGAGGGTTGATTCGACCAGCCGGCGCACCTTCCAGTAGGCATCCCGCCCCTTGAGGTCAAGTTCCGCCAGGTAGCTTGTCGCATCTTTCGCACCGGAACCTTTCAGGGCATTGGCGGCATTGACGATGGCCTCACAGTAACGCTTGTCATTGAAATCGGCCTGCTTGCCGCAGCCCACCAACAGCACGCGTTCACAGCCAGCTCCTCGCGGGAAATGCACCAGCGCGGTCTGTCCGCACTTGCCATCCATGTCGCCGAGCTTCATCAGATCCGTCAGCAGCCCGTCGCTGCTCTTGTCAAAATCGCTGGCGGCCGCTGAAAGCCTGCGTTTTTCAAAAACACCCAGGACCACACATCCGGTCTTGATAACGCCTGGCTTCTCGCTCTTGATGGTAAATTTCATGCAGTGCTCCGGTTGCGTGGTAGTCATTGCGGTCAACGGGGCTGGTGGTATACGGTAGCCGCGTTCTAACCGTTGTCAGGAAAAGCACGAAGTGTACTGGAAGCAGGCATGATTTTCATGTGGCAGGCGAATTTTCCATGGTAAGGCTTGTCGACCGCTACCTCCTCAGGGAGGTCCTGCTCGGCTGGCTCGCAATAACGCTGGTTTTGTGGCTGATAATGATCAGCCATCGCATGGTGGGCTACCTGGCCCAGGCGGCGACCGGGGAATTGCCGGGCGACGTGATTTTCGTGCTGCTGGGGGTGAAAACGCTCTGGCTGCTCGCCTATGTCATGCCGTTTTCACTGGCGCTGGGTGTTATTACCGGGCTGGGAAGGCTCTATCGTGATAACGAAATGACGGTGCTGGCGGCCTGCGGGGTCGGACCGGGACGCATATATCCCCCCTTGCTGGTCATGGCGGCCGTGGTTGCCATCATGCTGGGCTGGATGGCGCTCAATCTTATTCCCGGGGTCGTGGCCTACGGTGAACGCATCACTCAGCGCGCGGAACAGCAGGCCGATGTCTCGCTGCTTGGCGCCGGCCGCTTTAACGTGCTTCGCGACGGACAGATATCGTTTTATGCCGAGCGTCTGTCGGAAGACAAAACACGCATGGAAAACCTGTTCGTCTATGTCTACGACAGAAAGAACCGGGACAAACCGCCGCAGGTGATCTCGTCGGACAGCGCCTACCGCATGACGGACAGCGACACCGGTGATGATTATCTGGTATTCGTCGATGGTTACCGATATGAAGGTAAGCCGGGCGATATCGACTACCGGATCATGAGATTTGACGAGCAGGGCGTGCGCGTTGAACTCCCTGGCAAGGAAACCCCTTCATCCAAGCGCAGCGCAATCCCGACGGGTGAGTTGCTGGCATCGACCGACCTGAAGGAAATTGTCGAATTGCAGTGGCGCCTGTCTGTTCCGCTGTCGGTTATGGTGCTGGTGTTTCTTGCCGTGCCGTTGAGCCGTATGTCACCCCGCAAGGGGCGCTATGGAGGGCTGGTCGTGCCGGTGCTGGTGTTCATTATCTATTTCAATCTGATGGGGACTGCCAAAGCCTGGGTCGAGCAGGGCGTCATCCCCCCCGTCATCGGGATCTGGTGGGTACACCTGCTGCCCGTCGCACTGGCCGTTGTCCTGCTCAATGGCGGTCGGCTTGGCTGTCTCCTGAAGCGCCGGTCGTGAAACTGCTCGACCGGTACATCGCGCTCGCCATGGCCAGGGGGACCGGCATAGCCCTGCTGGTGATCATGGGTCTCAATGTGTTTTTCTCCATCATCGAGGAAATCGATGAACTCGGCGAGGGCACTTACAGTATTTCCAAGATGCTGCAGTATGTGGCCCTCACCCTGCCGAGGGGCATCTACGAGCTGTTTCCCACGGCCGCGCTGATCGGCGGACTGACGGGCATGGGCGCACTGGCCGTGAATGGTGAACTGGTGGCAATGCGCGCCAGTGGATTGTCGGTATGGCGTATCGTCCGGTCCGTGCTGCAGGCCGGTCTGGTGCTGCTGGTGATCGTTGTCGCCCTGGGTGAGGGTGTGGCTCCTGTCGCAGAACAATACGCACAGCGCCTGCGCTCGGGTGCGCTGGAGAAACGCGTCAGCTTCATGGGCCGGGAAGGCGTCTGGGTGCGCGATGAATCGCGCTACATCTACGTCAACAAGATATTCGATAACGATACCCTGGCCGATGTCAGTGTCTTCGAGTTCGACCGTGACCGGCAGCTTAAATCGTCAATGCATGCCGATACGGCGGCCTACCAGGGGGGGGAGTGGCTGTTGCACAACATGCGGGAGACCCTGTTCGCGGACGACAGCGCCAGCACGCGTGTGGAGGAAACCATCAGTGTGCCTGCCCTGTTGACACCGGAGTTGCTCAATGTGGTTGTGCTCAAGCCGGGAAACATGTCGGTGCAGGACATCAGGCAGTTTCTGGGCTACCTGGAAGCGAACGGCCTGGAGACGCAGGAGTACCGTTATGCCCTGTACAGCCGTTTCGTGACGCCGGTTTCCGTGTTGCTGATGCTGTTCATTTCCGTGCCGTTTGTATTCGGGTCGCTGCGCTCGACGGGAACAGGACAGCGTTTTCTTGTCGGTGTCATGGCCGGTTTCGGTTACTTTCTGGCCAATCAGCTGGCCGGCCAGGCCGGGCAGGTTTATGGCTGGAGTCCCTTGCTGGTAAGCATTGTCCCCGGACTGGTCGTGATGCTGGCGGGTATTTATGCGCTGCGTCGCGTCTAGTCTCCATAATGGCGTTCGATACGGCGCCGTCTATCCCGGAAACCGTACGATCACCGATTCCGATATTCGGTCATGCACTGCCATATGGTTTTTGTCTACCAGTAGCCACAGATATCCCAGGCCGAACACAGCCCAGGACGGAATCGCTGACAGAAACCGTAGCAGTGCCTGCCACAGGGTGATGGGCCGGCCATCGAGTCGCTGTACCCGTAACCGCCACGCCCGCATGCCCAGTGTCTGACCGCCGTGTGTCCAGAACCAGGCATAGAACATGAAACAGATAAGAAAGAGATACGTCCGGAACAGGGGATGGTGATAATCCAGCGTGCCGCGGGTTACCAGCAAGGCCAGTGCCGTTGCCAGCAGCAGCGCCGATAGCAGCAGCAGCACGTCATAGATCATTGCCATCAACCGGCGGAACAACCCGGCGGGTTCGTAGGCAGGCTGGTCTGCGGATTTATCCATTTAGAATGTCCCCGATGGCGGGTGCAGGCGTGGTTGCCTGTCGTTGCGGGTCGATGCTCCGGCAGGCTGCGGTCTGGTGATCAAGAGTGGCATGAACTGCGCCGCGCAAGCGCAATTTCCGCATCCATGTCGCAACAGCAGCCGGCGGTTGAGGAAAAATGGCGCTCCCTAGGGGATTCGAACCCCTGTTACCGGCGTGAGAGGCCAGCGTCCTAACCACTAGACGAAGGGAGCATGTCGGCGAAACGCCCATGCATCGCGAAGCGGTGGTATTATACGCCCAACTATTTCATCTACAAGCGAAGTTACGTGAGCATCACGAGCAGCATCGACACATCAACCGGACCCACTGTCATCAGCCGGTCAGAGCACCCGATCTCCCGGGCGAACATCAGTTCCAATGCCCTCAAGGTGTTGTACCGTTTGAAGGACGCCGGCTACCAGGGGCATCTGGTCGGCGGAGGTGTGCGCGATCTGTTGCTGGGGCGCGAACCCAAGGATTTCGATATCGCGACCGACGCGCATCCCGATGACGTGCGGCGGCTGTTCGGTAACTGCAGGCTAATCGGTCGGCGTTTCCGTCTTGCGCATGTGCTGTTCGGACGGGAGGTCATCGAGGTGGCAACCTTCCGTGCCCTGCATGATAGCAATGATGAGGAAAGTCCCGCCCGTCATGTCGACGACGAAGGCCGCATCGTACGTGACAATGTCTACGGCACCATCGAGGAAGATGCCTTCCGTCGTGATTTCACCGTCAATGCGCTGTACTACAATATCGCCGACTTTTCGGTGCTCGATT
>JBAVKA010000099.1:0-1697 GCA_049688075.1 Gammaproteobacteria bacterium | reverse complement strand
CTGGGTCCGGATGCCGAGGGCGTGCTGGGTGTCGTGGCCTGGATGGCCGCCGCGCACATGCCGATGGCCCTCGACTTTGCCTTCCGCTTTAATGAGCACTACAGTCAGACCGAGGCTGCCAGTGTGTATAACGCCTACGGTTATGGTGCCGGCCAGGTGCTGGAGGCCGGAGTTCGGCTGGCGGGGTCGCTGGATAAAGACGCTATTCGCACGCAACTGGGCAATATGAGATTCCGCTCGATCCTCGGCGCCTATCATGTCGATGACACGGGCAAACAGCTCGACAAGGACACCTATGTCATGCAGTGGCAGCATGGCGAGCGGCGGCTGGTACTGCCCAAACAGCTGCGCGACAGTCCGATCGAGTACCCCTTCAAGCCCTGGTCTGAACGCTAGCCTGTTACTGTCCCAATCATTGCTAAGCTAAAACACGGGGCTTCGTTGCGCTCAGCACCAAGCTGCATAAATACAGATGTAGGGTAGGATAGTGTTTTTTGTATAACCCACCAGGCGTTGCGCAGCAACACCATGCATTCTCTTTAATCTTCGGAAAAGAAACCTTATTGGTCGTCACGGCAGCACCTCTGAGCCCGCTCACCCGGCACCCTCGGCGGCGTCATCATGACGGATGCGAATATCGAGCGGGCGCGTGGTATCCAGGTGCAGGTCCCGCTGCGGGTAGGCGATGACGATACCGGCCGCATTGAGCTTGCGGTTGATAGCCTGATGCAGTTCACTGATCGTGGACAGGCGGTAATCGATGGAATCGATGAAGCAGCGCAGGTTCAGATTCAGGGAATTGTCTCCAAAGACCTCGAAACCGGTGAACGGAGGAGGCTCCGTGAGTACGTGTGAGTTTTCCTGCGCCGCCTCGGTGATCAACGCCATCGCCTGATCCACATCGCTGCCATAGGCGACGCCGACGGGGATAATGATACGGGTCACCTGGTCGGAGAGCGACCAGTTGAGCAGCCGCCCGGTGATGAACTCCTTGTTGGGCACCAGCAGTTCCTTTCGATCCCGGGTCTGGATGGTGGTGGCGCGAATCTGTATGCGGGTGACATGGCCGTCGGTATCCCCGACGGTGACGTAGTCGCCGACCCGGATGGGACGCTCGAACAGGATGATGAGGCCGCTGATGAAGTTGGCCACGATTTCCTGCAGGCCGAAACCGATACCGACGCCGAGGGCCGCGATCAACCACTGAACCTGCCCCCAGCTGCCGCCGAGCATACTGACGACCAGCAGCGTACCGGCTCCCGCGAGGAAATAACGCGACAGGGTAATGGCGGTATAGCGGCCACCCGGCGACATGTGAAGCAGTTGCAGCAGCACGATCTCGAGCAGGGCGGGGAATCGTCTGGCCGCAACGAAGGTGCCGATGGCGAGGATGAGGGCGAGGAGCGCATCCGCCAGCGTGAGGGGGACCTGCTGTGATTCCCCATTGACGACGACGGCATGATGCCAGAGTGTGATCTTGTCCAGGTAGGCGAACGCCGGCAGCACATCCGACCAGATGATCCACACGCCGATAATGCCGATAAGCACCATGGCCATGTTGAGCAACTTGCGACTTTCGTCACTCAGGGCGACCAGGTCGATCACCGGTTCCTCCACGACATCCGCGATGCCTTCACCGCCGGGTGCGGCCGTTTCCCTGGCTTGCGCTGCGCTTCGCGCCGCTTCGCGCCGCTTGA
>JBAVKA010000098.1:0-4638 GCA_049688075.1 Gammaproteobacteria bacterium | reverse complement strand
CCGAGATGGATTGTTAACAACGTATCCGACCCCTGTTCTTGCAACCGCACCCCCGGCCGAACCGCGAGTCGAAAGGAGAATTGATCATGGGCACAGGCACCATCCGGCTTCACCGAGTACTCCGTGCGTATCCGGAGCGCGTCTACCGGGCGTTCCTGGACGCCGACGCGATGGCCAAGTGGCTTCCACCGTACGGTTTCACCTGCAGGGTTCACCACATGGATGCCAGGGTTGGCGGCACATACAACATGTCGTTCACGAACTTCACCACGGGCATCGCCCATTCCTTTGGTGGAGAATATCGTGAACTGGTACCGAACGAACTCATTCGCTACACGGACAGGTTCGACAACCCGAACCTTCCCGGAGAAATGCATACCACGGTGTCCCTGAAGCAAGTTGCATGCGGCACGGAACTTCAGATAGTGCAGGAAGGACTACCGGAGTCAATTCCGCCCGAAATGTGCTATCTGGGCTGGCAAGAGTCGCTCGCACAGCTTGCGAAGCTCGTCGAACCCGAAATCCCCGGGTAACGAGGTGACACCTGACCTTCACCCCACCGGACGCCCCACAGCCTGCCGTTCCGCGCCGATTAACTCAAATGATAGATTTCAGCTTTTTACCTTTCGGGACTAGAATCGACTCAGGGATGGAGGAAACCATGACAACAATAAAAAGGACACAAAAAGGGTTCGGATACATTTTCGGGGGGACGGTAGCGAGAGACAGATCATCGAAAATGTAACCAACCCCTTTTTTGTTCACTAAACCAGAAAATAAAACATCTCATGCAAGATGAAGCAAGGCTCAAATACCTTTTAGAACCGGGTCAGGGCTAAAGTTGCTCATATCAAATGAAATGCGCCCTTACCCTGATTTCCGAAGCCGCCTGCCTACGCATCTCTGGCGGCGATGTAACTTCAACTCACAGGAGGAAATATGTATCCCTGGCTCTGGTTCTGGGCGCCGCAGGTTCACTATCCGTGGAGCGGCGCACTTTCGCAAAACATTCATCCGAATACGTCGTGGTTCTCCGATCTCATCAAACCCGGCGCCGGGTACGCCGGGATCGAGCAGCAGGCATTCTCGGTCGCATCCTACGGAAAGCAGCTCGGGCTGATCACGGAAGTCCTGATCGGCGTCGTGGAGCAAACGAAATCGCTCTCTCCTGAAGCAGCAGAGTCGCTCGCGCGACTCCGGGAGATCAAGGTCTCTATCGACGCAATCAAGGATGCTGAATACGGGGATGTGGCCACGCGGCTGGCAGCAGACGTGCGTTCCATACGCGCTCGTGGCGGGGCAGAGTACGAAAGACTGTCACAGGCCCTGTTGCCGCTGCTGTCGAGATCTGATACCTGATCCATCGTTTATGGACTCCCTCTGCGTGAGGAGTCGGATACATTTTTCGGTGGAACGATGACGGGAGGTGGATTGTCGAAAATGTTACCGGCCCATCTTTTCAATTAAACCGAACTGATCCAGCACTGCTCGTTCTGCTGAAATCGATGAGCACATCACTCAACAAATCGCTGCGACCAACGTGCACACATTCGACGCGCATGCAGCAAAGCCGGGTTGAGCGGGCGCCGAAAGGAGAATGAGATGAAAGCCGTCAGAATTCACGACTATGGCAATGCCAGCGTATTGGCATATGAAGATGCGCCCATGCCGGGCATCACCTCAAACGAGGTTCTGATTCGGGTCGTGGCCGCATCGGTCAATCCGGTGGACTGGAAAATAAGGGAGGGTTATTTGAGGCAGATGATTTCCTATTCACTGCCGCTCACCCTGGGCTGGGATGTATCTGGTGTTGTTGAAGCTGTTGGCACGGACGTTTCCCGTTTCAGGGTCGGGGACGCTGTTTTCTCCCGCCCGAATATCGAACGCAACGGCACCTACGCCGAGTATGTCGCCGTCCGGGAGGATGAAATCGCACACAAACCGAAGACGCTATCCCATGTCGAGGCGGCCTCTCTGCCTTTGGCGGGCATCACGGCCTGGGAGGCACTTCTCACGTCAGCTCAACTGACAGCGGGACAGAAAGTATTGATTCATGCCGGTTCCGGCGGTGTTGGATCGCTCGCGATTCAGCTGGCGAAATCACGCGGGGCGTACGTCATTGCAACCACGTCAGGGAAAAACCGGACGCTGGTAGAATCCCTGGGGGCTGACGAGGTGATCGATTATCAAACGCAGCGGTTCGCGGAAGTCGTGAAAGATCTGGATGTTGTCTTCGACACCCTTGGTGGCGAAGTACAGGAAACTTCCTGGTCTGTACTAAAACCCGATGGCGTACTCGTTTCCATTATTAGTCCACTGCCCGATGAGAAAACAAAGGCGCTGGGAGTTAGGGGTGCCTTCGTGTTTATCGAGCCGAATGCACAAATTCTCGCGGAGCTTGCCAGGCTCGTCGACGCCGGGCAGATTCGTCCGATCATTGGCGCCGAATTCGCGCTTCGAGACATCGAAAAAGCGCACGCACTCAGTCAATCCGGACATGCCGCAGGA
Organism: Gammaproteobacteria bacterium; assembly: GCA_049688075.1. Classification (GTDB taxonomy): domain Bacteria; phylum Pseudomonadota; class Gammaproteobacteria; order UBA9214; family UBA9214; genus CAVQCA01. Next base: position 2,130 of record JBAVKA010000098.1, on the reverse strand, counting down.
AAGATCGCGCTGTACGTTGGGCAGCCCTGAATCGTTCAAGCCGACGTTTCTGACGGGTATAATGGTGTCAGAGCACACATGTTCATTGTATTTGCGAGAACTGTGCCCTGACACTATTCATAAGGAGTCGCAGTGCCACTTGCAGCCAACATAGTCGTAGCGCTCATCGGTCTGTTGCACGTCTACATCCTCGTGCTCGAAATGTTTCTTTGGGATAAACCAGCGGGAATGCGAACGTTTGGCCTGACCCAGGAGGTGGCCGCGTCCTCGAAGGTACTGGCGGCAAACCAGGGGCTGTACAACGGATTCCTGGCTGCTGGCCTGTTTTGGGGACTCAGCCTGGGCGAAGGGGGCACGGGGGTGAAGACATTTTTTCTCTGCTGTGTCCTGGTTGCCGGGCTGTATGGCGCGGCAACGGCAAGCTGCAAGATTCTCTTTGTTCAGGCAGTCCCGGCGGTTATTGGCCTGGCGCTATTGGCCCTGGCATAGGCGCATGTCCGCTGAATGACTTCTAACCCTTCGCTCAAGCGGAGAGCCAACGGTGTTCCGCCGTCATCTCCAGCCTGACTCAAATACATACGTGTTATAAAGGAACTATCCAATGGCTGCCGGCGGACCGGGCGATCATCGGCTCACTGATGTCATAAACTACAATACACCGGTTTATGGTAGAGAAGCTGATGATCTCCCTAAAGCTCTGGCCTCATTAATACACGTCGTGAGCTATGCAATGGGTAGAAAAACCCCGCAACCCGGTAGATACTGATTCGAGCACGTTCCTTCGGTGCCGGACAAGCAGCCCCGATTTTCCTCACCCGGTTGTTCTATACCGGAATTCCTGAAACCACGCAGAGGATCGCTTCATGCAAGAAGATACAAAACTCAGGTACCTGAAAGTCGCGCTTGTTGTGTTCGGCATCATCTTCATCGCGGGAGTCCCGGCGATGATGATGTGGATATGGCCTGACGGCTGGTCCTGGACACCGCGGCAACCCGAATACGAGCAGATGATCATGGGTGTATACGCCACACTGGGCGTTTTCCTGATTCGTGCCGCTAAAGATCCGCTGGCCAATGCCAGCCTCATCTGGTTCACGATCTGGTCGAGCATAGTTCATGGCGGAATCATGCTGGTCCAGGCGCTTGTCGACGAAACCGATCGGATCAATCTGCTGGGTGATGTGCCGGCTTTATTTCTGGTGGCCATTGTCCTGTGGTATCTCATGCCAAAAACCGTTCGGGCATAGCAGGAACAGCCGCCGACAATGCACGGCTGAACGCCGACCTTCGATCATGAGAGGCGTTAGCGGCAACCGGGGCCGTACGCGACAACTAAAGGAAGGCATCCCGGATGATCCGCAGAGCCTCCCCGCGTCTGCAGCGACGGTCTGGATTCAGAATTTTCGTTGAATCCAGTACACTGGCGGGCATGGAAGACACCCTCAAGGACGCCGTCCACCGCCAGCGGGTGACGCTGGCCGAACTGCTTTCCGCACCGATCGCACGGCTCGCGGAGAAGTGCGCCGGCGCGTGGGGGAAACGCGAGGAACTCGACATTGTCCTGACCGACGGTTTCCGCAGCATACCGCACTGTCTGTTCCTGTACGTGATGGACGTCGAGGGCATCCAGATCAGCGACAACGTCAGCGCCAGTGGGCTGCTGCCGGAGCATTACGGACGCGACCGCTCGCAGCGTCCCTACATGTGCGAGTCGGTGCCGGACTGGGGTTTCCTGCTCTCCGATGCCTACCTCAGCCTGCGCTCCAACCGGCCGTCGCTGACGGCTATGCAACTGGTGCTCCGGGATGGCGGATTGCTCGGTTACCTCGCCGCCGATTTCGACCTGCGCGACCTGCCGGTGACCGCATCACTCTACGAGGAGTCAGGCGGCTGGCGCCAGATCAAGGGCGACCCGGCAATCCGCGGCACGGTATTCCAGCAACGCCGGATCGAGAGTCTGATGGACCGGAACATGGACTCCGCCTGCGCCATCCTCGAGGAGCTGATGACCGAGCGCGGCATGTTCCAGTGCGTGATTCACTTCTCCAGCAGTCGCGCCACCATCTGGCTGCTGGAGGATCCGCTGCGCTACCGCATCCTGGATCACGAGGCGCTGAGCGATCCGGATGT
>JBAVKA010000097.1:0-1873 GCA_049688075.1 Gammaproteobacteria bacterium | reverse complement strand
CCTCGGCGCCCATGTAGACCACGCATTCCATGCCGAGCCGGGCCGCAACCGTTGCGGTGGCCACGCCATGCTGTCCCGCACCGGTCTCTGCGATGACGCGCTTCTTGCCCATGCGCTTCGCCAGCAGGGCCTGTCCAACTGTGTTGTTTATTTTGTGTGCGCCGGTGTGGTTGAGGTCCTCCCGCTTGAGGTAGATGCGCGCTCCGCCGACCGCCCTGCTCAGGCGGTCGGCATGATAAAGCGGCGAGGGTCGTCCTACGTAGTGCGCAAGGTCGGCATCCAGTTCCGCCAGAAAATCCGGGTCCTTGATGTAACGCCGGTAGGCGGCGGTGAGTTCTTCCAGCGGAAGCATGAGGGTCTCCGCCACGAATTGGCCGCCGTAGGGACCGAAGTGGCCATGATCATCCGGAAGCGATGCACCAGTCGCGCCTGCTTCAGTCGCCTGTGTCTGCGTCACTGTCTCTTACTCCTTTCATGAAGGCCGAGATCTTCTCTGCCGATTTAATGCCTTTCCCGCTTTCGACCCCGCTGCTGACATCAACGGCATAGGGCCTGATTTGCCTGATAGCCGTAGCGATATTAGCCGCTGTCAGCCCACCGGCAAGAATGACGGGTAGCGCAAGATCATGCGGTACCCGCGACCAGTCAAATACCTGCCCGCCGCCGCCGTGAATATGTGGCTGCCAGGTATCCAGCAAAAGGCCGCCGGCATCGGGATATGCCCGGATCTGCTCACGCAGGTCGGTGTCCGGTTTCATCGCGACCGACTTGATGAAAGGCAGGCCATACCCGTTGCAGTCATCATTGGCCTCATGGCCATGGAACTGCAACAGACCCAGCGGAACATTCTCAAGGACACGCCGTATCCCGGGTGGCGAGGCATCTACGAACAGGCCGACCACCGTTACGAAGGGAGCTACGGCAGCCGTTATCCTCCCGGCCTGCTCCAGCGTCACATGGCGCGGACTACCCTCGAAGAAAACCAGACCGATCGCATCGGCACCGTGCTCGATGGCGCTGAGCGCATCTTCAACTCGGGTAATGCCGCAAATTTTAACGCGGGTTCGCATGATGAGGCCATAGCGGCGTGTCGTAAGGCTTCTCGCCAATCTGTTTGCAAGCGTAACAGAAACCCGGCGATTACGTGATTACCGGATTTAACATCCGTATTCCGGCAGCCAGCCACTACCGGGGATGGCAAAATGTTCGGGATAGTGCACCGCAACCAGGTATAACCCCGAGGGCGGTGCGGTAATGCCGCCAGCCGAACGATCCCTTGCATCCAGCACCTTTTTAACCCATTCCGGAGATTCGACGCCTCGGCCGATGGTGATCAGTACGCCGGCGATGCAACGCACCATATGATGGAGGAAGGCGTTTGCCACCACATCGATGTAGATGAAAACACCGCGTCGATTGACGTCGAGTGTATAAATCGTCCTGACCGGATGCTTTGCCTGACATGCGATAGCACGAAACGAGGTAAAGTCATGTTCGCCGAGCAGATGGATGGCGGCCTGTCGCATGGAGGTTTCGTCGAGTTCAGCGTAGATCCAGCAGGCCCGGTGTCTTAACTGTGCCGAGGGACTGGGCCTGTTGAGGATGATATAGCGGTAATGGCGCCGGCGCGCCGAGAAACGCGCGTGAAAGGTATCATCCATCTCCCTGGCCCACTGAATGCGGATATCCTCGGGCAGGTTTGCGTTGCCACCGCGTATCCATGCTTTTTGATCACGAACTGCCGCGGTATCAACATGGATTACCTGCTCGATGGCATGTACGCCGGTATCGGTACGCCCCGCACAAACGGTGGCAAGTTCATGGTCGGCAACCCGGGAAAGCGCCTCTTCCAGACAGCCCTGTACGGTACGAC